>CALZJI010000310.1 GCA_945787615.1 uncultured Chromatiaceae bacterium
CGATCCATCTCGCCTGGCCGCGTTGTAAAAACTTGAAAGATACTTATATTCCGGCGTTTTTACGCCTTGCCAGGCGAGCGCCTCAACGCCCAAAATGTTAATTAATTATGACGCGAGCCCTTACACCGGACGATGAGTGTTCGGTTTAGCGTTTCAATGTCTTTAACGGCCTGACTTTCTTCTCGCCAGCACGTTATACCGCTACCGCGATGCGCGTATCTTAGTATTTCTAACGTTAGCGTTTGTTATCGTCCCGTCTACCCATGTTGGTCGTTAAGCCAACTCTTATTGACCCGAGTTTAAATCACGCCGAGTAGGAAAACAGTGTCGACACAGCAGAGGCTTATCGAGACCATCGTAGCGATCGCAACACCGCCCGGCCGAGGTGGCGTAGGAATCGTGCGGGTATCGGGCCCACGCGTCGACCCTATCGCTAATCACATCCTCGGTAAGATACCGAAACCTAGGCGCGCGACGCATGCTAACTTTAGGAATGCAGAGAATCAGCTAATCGACCAGGGCATTGCTATTTATTTCCCCGGGCCACATTCGTTTACGGGGGAAGACGTACTGGAATTACAGGGCCACGGTGGACCAGTGGTTATGGATATGCTAGTGAACCGCGCCGTTGAACTGGGGGCGCGTTTAGCGAAACCCGGAGAATTCTCAGAACGGGCTTTCTTAAACGACAAACTCGATCTGGTACAAGCGGAGGCCATTGCCGATCTTATCGATGCCGCCTCCAACGAAGCGGCGCGAGCGGCGATGCGCTCGTTGCAAGGGGAGTTCTCCAATCAAATAAACACGTTAGTCGATGAGTTGATCGAGCTGCGAATGTACATTGAATCGGCCATCGATTTCCCTGAAGAGGAAATCGATTTCCTGTCGGAGGGTAATATTAGCGGCAGAGTTCGCGCCATTCTTCATCGCTTAAGGGGTATTCTCGACAATGCGCAGCAGGGCAGAATTCTACGAGAAGGGATAAATATTGTTATCGCCGGTAAGCCGAATGCGGGGAAGTCCAGTTTGCTAAATCGCTTTGCGGCACGTGAATCCGCAATTGTCACCAATATTCCTGGTACCACGCGGGATGTTTTACGGGAACAGATACTTATCGACGGTTTACCGGTTCATGTGGTCGATACCGCCGGATTACGCGACACCGATGACATCGTTGAGCAACACGGCGTCACTAAAGCGTGGCACGAAATTCGCCAAGCCGACCGTGTACTACTGGTTGTGGACGATCAAGCAGATGTAGATGAGCAAGTGGGAGATATCGTTATACAGCTACCGGCGGATCTACCACTGACCATTGTGCGAAATAAAATCGATCGTAGCGGTCGAGCCGTTGGCGAACAAGACGGCCCATTTGGACCCGAAGTGGCCCTATCGGCTCGAACGGGAGCGGGGATGGACGTACTGGCAAACCATTTGAAAGCGTGTGTGGGTTTTAGCCCAGCGGGAGAAGGGACTTTTATGGCGCGACGACGCCACCTGGGTGCGTTACAGCGCGCCTGCGAGCTCGTGGAGAATGGCCTATTTCAGTTGGAATCTACTCGAGCCGGAGAACTACTTGCCGAGGACCTAAGGCAAGCCCAGCTCTCTTTATCGGAAATCACCGGAGCCTTTACCAGCGACGATCTCCTTGGCCGTATATTTTCGAGTTTTTGTGTCGGGAAATGATGACTAGGGATTAGTACGACTGTTAAAGCTTTCGCTGATTAATTAGTTTAATGGCGAGCCTGAATTGGCTAAGATATCCCTATTGTTTTTCCGTTATAATACCAGGCTTTCTGGAAAATAGTGGATAACAAAAACAGAAGAAGTCAACGCGTCCTAGCGCCGTTAATCATACGCGTAAAAACCCGTGCAGTTTGCGGGTTTAGTTAACAAGACCCAAGCGTCGTCCCTTCTCGTCGCGACGTACATCGCTGGTTACTACGCAGAAATAGAGTACGCACGTAGAATCTTACCTTAAATGAAGGCGATATTACACAGGCCGCATCGTTGCGGTTCGACGACTCTTAATGGCATAGAACTCGGCATCGTTAATATAGCCGTAATCAACTAAACGAAAAAGAAAAACCATGCGAACGGAACAAGTGACAGCGCTACTCATCGCTAGCGGACTTATCGGTTTTGTTATCTTTCTTATTTCGTATGCCTTTCAAGTTTGGCGTTCTCGAAATCGCGGCTCTTCGAAGGGCGCCGCCGTGGCGCAACGCGTGAGGTTAACACGCTTCGCGTACGGAATAATATCCCTTGGCGTGTTAACCATTGTCATATCGGTTTTTTGGCGAGAATTCGGCGATAGGGAAGGTCAACTTAACGGCGATGGGTTATTTACGCTCCGCGCCCAAGACGACTGGAGTTACTCCTTCCTGGCAGAGGGTGAGCGTGTCGAAACAGGAGATGTGCTCGCGACACTTTCCTCAGCGGAATGGGAAGCTGAACGAAACATTGTTAGGTTGCGGCGGGCAGAACTTGAAATGAACAAGGAAATACTCGCGCGACAACCGTTGACGCTGGACCCTGAGCTTGTGCGCAAATCCCAGGAAACGGCCACAGAGCGGCGCCAGGTGAGGGCCATCTATAATCAGTTTTCGTCACAGTTTCTTGTAACTCGCAGAGAATTGATGACACAACGACTTACGAAGAGAGAAAGGATTCATGAACTAGAAACGTTAATCGGCGAACTAACACTAGAAATAGAAAAACAAAAAGCGCAACTGCAACTCAGCGAAGAAAACTACCGCCGCCTTGAAACGCTTGCCAAACAGAATTTGGCTTCAGCCGCTGCCTTAAGTGCGGAACGGACCAAGGTCGAGGTGCAGCGAGCGGAAGTCGTTAAATTGAACGAAAGCCTACGCAATCGCTTAACAGAGAAACGAGTACTAACGAACAACCTTGATGAAGTCGAGGCGCTCGAGACGCATCAAAATCAGTCACTGGAAAAAGAACTAAGCCGAGCGAGCGCTAAACTCGAGCGGCTTGAAGCATTGACAAGCCTCTCGAGCCGTCAGCTAGAAGAAGACGCTAAACGAGCCGCGCAGCTAAGAGAAGAAGAGTTAAAGGCAATGGAACTGGCCCTTCAACAAATCGACGAACAGCTTAGCGGGGTTGAACGAACAATGAGGATTGTTGCCCCTTTCTCGGGTCAAATTGTCTACCGCGATCCAGCACCCAATGCCGCCGAAGATGCGGCACCGGTACTTGTACTTGCGCCGGGCGAGGGTTTCGAACTGCAGCTTAGGGTTTTCGCATCGGAAATAGAAACGCTAGTAGGCGCCGGCAGCGTAATCTTGGAACTCTTGGATCCGCTGGTAAAGAGGCGTTTTTCCGGCGAAGTCGTCGACTGGAAAACGTTACCAGATGATCCCAACTACGTTTTAGCTGTTCTGCGTAGCCAACCACCCCCTACCCAAGCGATACGTGATTTGGCTTCAGGGGAGACCGTGGCGGCCCGGCTGATCTGGCGTCCGCCGCTCTATGCAACGCCGTTTGCGCCCTATGCGGCGATTGCTGTGGGGTTGGGAATTCTGACGTTGCTGTTAACACGCCGCGTGCCGAAGAGGCGCGAAGTAGATGCCGAGGGTGAAGTAAAAACCGGGATCCTCATGGCGCGAGCGCTGCCTTCCAATGAGCCGGTCTACACGAACAAACAACCCCACCCACATAACCCGCAGTTTGGCGAGATCGAGGCCAATGTGAAGAAGTTGTGTTTACGTTTTCGCAAAGCGGTCATTCATAACCACTTAGACTATGCATTACTAAGCGCTGTTACCTGGAACCTCGACCGTCAGAAGGAGCAGACCGTAAAATCGCTGAGATCGTTACTTGGTGAAGACAAAGAGTTTATAGCACACGCAATAGCACTTTTATCGCGGATAGAGGACAGGGCTAAAAATGCGCCCAATTCGAAAGTCATGGGTTGGTATTACAACAATCTGAGCCAAATTTTATTTATTGTGGCGCCAAGAATTCTTTTAACCCGGCACCGAGCGCAATGGGCGAAGGCGAGCTAAACCGAATGAACGGTGTGCGACCGCCACAAGATGATTTTAGGAATCAAGCCGAAAAGCGACAGTCCGTTTATACTAACGACGTTCTTATCTTTATCCCCTTTGCTGTGGCGTTAGGGCTGGCGCTCACTGCTTTTCCGTTCATGGGGGTACACCTTCTCGCCCTTTCAAACGAGGTGGCGATTAACGGCGATCACTCCTCCTTCGTAAGTTTCGTGTTTCTGCTGTTGGCGGGAATTGCGTTCTTCGCGGCAATACGGTGGTCCGCCATTCTTTTTCTTTCATATTTAGGCTTTCGCCACTATCGCCGGCTCAGTAACGATACCAAAGTATGGCCGCGGGTCTCAATCATCGTTCCGGCATTTAACGAAGAGCAGACCATGGAATGGTCTCTACGCTCGTTACTCGAACTGGATTATCCAGATTATGAAATTGTTGTGGTTGATGACGGTTCGACAGATAAGACTTTAGCGTTGGCTAGGCCGTTTGCGGGGCGTTACAACGGTTGCGAAGTCCGTGTTCATACCAAACCCAATGGCGGTAAGTGGGCTGCGCTTAACCACGGATTTCATCGAAGCACCGGTGAACTGGTTCTTTGTGTCGATGCCGATTCCCGGTTGGGTGATCAAGCGCTTCGATCGTTGGTGAACCGAATGGCCGACAGCAGTGTTTCCGCGGTAGCCGGGCATGTTTACGTAAGAAATCGAATTAACGTGTTAACTCGGCTGCAAGCCTTGGAGTACGCCTGGTGTGGGATAGTTCGAATGGCTCAAAGCTTTTCAAAGTCAGTGCTCGTCGTTCCGGGTCCAATCGGTTTGTTTCGGCGTTGCGTTCTGGAGGACGTATTCGTACGTTTTGGCGCGATTGAAGCCAACCCAAAAAAAGGTGAAGTCAGTGGTCCGTTTGAAGGATCCACCTTTGCAGAAGACTTCGACCTTTCCGCTGCAATTTTAACGTTAGGGGGGCGCATTGTTTATGAGCCCCAAGCCGTATCGTACACAACTGCGCCGACGAGCGTTTATGCATTATTGAACCAACGCTATCGTTGGGTGAGAGGAAGTTTACAGACAGTCACTAAGTATTTTCGCCGCGCTTGGAGCAATCCAACGCTCCGCCATCCGTGGGTAACCGCATGGATGATTGCAACCTATATCACGGATGTTGTTAGTCTGCCTTTTTTCCTTGGCGTCATTACTTCTATTATTGTTCATATGGCGAGCGGCGGAGATCCGATTCCGGTGCTCAGTTGGATGTTATTGTTCTTGGTGCTCAGCCTGAATGCCCAATCCTATGCCGTTGCCATGCACGGCGAGAAAGTGACGCTCCTTCGCATGCTCTTGGTGTACGATTTTTACCAAGGATTGATGTTGAATGGCGCCTTAGTCATTGGGGTTATCGATGAGTTACGACGGAGTCGTATGCGTTGGTAGAGTAGGGTTTAGTGCCTCGGAAAATAATAATTATCCAAACATTGTGCCGGATTTTTGCTCAGACTCAAGGCGCGGTAAGTGTCGCATATTGGAATATGCAACACTTGCCGTAACGCAGAAGCTGAGTAAAAAGACAAGCAAGATTGGATGATTTTTTGTTTCCGCGGCTCTTATATCCGCTCTGGCGATTACACGCCAGCGATATTATTGCCAAGACGTCATTAATAAAGCGCGAGTGATTAACAGCGCGATTCAGCAGCCTCGTTATTGAAGAATTAAACGAAGCGTTGTTCCGCCTCCAGCGTTTATGTGTAAGGGCTCGCGAAAAAATAGCTTCGTATTTTTCGCGCCCAGATTTGGGTCAGATTTGGACTATCCGATTAAGCAAAACCGCAGGAATATGCGTATATTTCAAGTTTTCGCAACGAAGCCAGGCGGGATGGATCGATGTTCAAAATGTGAAGTTATTTTTTCGCGAGTCCTAAGGGTCGACTCTCACGGGGGCGGGTAGAGGGCTTCCCAAACGTGTTCAGCAAATCCAACGCCGACTTCGTCAAAATAGTTATAGGCGACATCCGCGCCCGCTTCGATGATTGCATCGACTTCTTCCGGATAAGCACTGGTTGCGCTGAGAAAACCTTGATAACCAACGCGTCGTAACTGAGTCACCGCGATACGTGTCCCTTCGAAATCGTTAGTGGCAAGCAGAATCGCTTTAATATTATCCAGGTTGATGTTTTGCCATAAGCCAGGATCTTCCGCATCGGCGTACAACACGCGGCGACCCTGACGAAGATGAGTCTCCACTTTAGCGACATCGGAATCCAGCCCGACGACGCGCTGCTGACGTTGGGTAAGAAAATCGTACGCGCCGACGCCAACGCGACCCATTCCCACAACCAGCAACTGAGCACTTCCTAACCTGATGGGTTCGTCGTCGGGGTGGTGTTCGTCACGCTCATACCGTTGAAGAAGGCGTTCATAGCGCTGGTAGAGTACGTGTGCAGCTTTGTTAAGTGGTGCTGCCAAGAAAAAAGACAAGGCAACGGTAAACGCCAATATAACCAGCCACTCAGCACTCAGTAAGTTTTGCTCGACGCCCATACTGATAACGATCAAACCAAACTCGCTATACGTTGCCAAACTTAAACCTGTTAAGAAGGAGCTACGAGCCCGTAATTTGAACCGTAGCAAGATAAGGAAAAATAACGCGGCTTTCAGAGGTAATAAAACGAGGAGCAACAAGGCATAACCAGCGGTCTCGAGCGTGGGCGAACCCGTCATGCCGATCTGCAAAAAAAAGCCGACCAGAAATACCTCTTTTAAGCCCCATAGTTCGTCAGCCAATTCCTTCGCCCGTGGGTGATCGGCGAGAAGCGCGCCGAAAACTAACGCCCCGAGTTCTGAACTGAGCCCCATCGACGCGAACCCCGCACCACCGGCAACCAACGCCAACGCCAGACCGTACAAAAGCAATAATTCATCATGGCCGCTGAAGTCTAGCAGCTTGTATAACGGTTTTCTTATTAAAGGTAGCAGCACTAAAAGCACTGCCCATTGCGATGGCGTTTGGCCACTTAAAAGACTTAACAATCCAACGGCTAGCAAATCTTGCACGATAAGAATACCGATGGCAGCGCGACCGTGAAACGCGCGCAATTCTTTTTTCTGTTCCAGAACTTTTGCTGCGACTACGGTGCTGGAAAAACTAAGGCCAATCGCAATTAACGCCGATGAGACGTAATCGAGCCCTGATATAAAGTGAACGGTAACCGCTAGTAATCCCGCGAAAAAAAGCATGTGAATAACGGAACCGGCCCAGACCTCAGGTCGCACCAAGGTCTTTAAGCGCAATTTCAAGCCGACACTAAACAGTAAAAGCAAAACGCCCGCGTGCGCGACCTGCTCTAGTAGTTCGCCACCCTGATGCCCTGCGGCGCTAAGGGCAAAACCAGCACATAAATAGCCGACCAAAGGGGGAAGGCCAAAACGATGAAAAATGAGCCCTAAAGCAAACGCAACCGAAATCCAAACAGTTTCCATCTCTATTTCTATATCTATTTTTCTATAACACCCTAACGGTGCGCTCAAAGTGGCGGCGTCCACGGCACGTAGCCGGTTGAAAACTATGATTAATTTTACACCGATTTTATTAGTGGAACACAACGAGCGACCTATTCAAAACTTCTTCTGCATAATAGGGTTATTCTTTGGGCGGGAACTTGGCAACGAAATCAGTCCGCGGTTCGGCAAACCTTGTGGCCGCGGAACTGCTGAGAGCTACGTACACCAACCGGTCGGCCCGATAATCTGTTTTTCAGAGATTGTATAATCCCCACAGATTTAAGCGATGCGGATTAGGGTTGGTCGCTATGCTTAGGGAGTTGTTGTTGGGTAGCTTTTTGGGTTTTTACGTGGCGCTTGACGAGAAAATAGATAACGAATACCGCAAAAAACCCTGCCACCCAAAGAACTTCGATGACGATAAGCGTACCGTGGATGTGACTTTCTAACCACTCGTTCATTGATAACGACGACTCCAGTGTGGTTTGATTAGTAGCCGCTTTTACATTTATTGCTTCGGATCATTACCCTACGAGTTATTTGCGCCCCGCAGTTTATTCCATACTACTACGTTAAGGATTAAAATCGAAATAACTCGTGACGGTCAATGCGGCAGTGCTAGGTATTTAGAAGATTTTCCTTAAATCCGTTCGTTCCACAGGTTGCGCCACTAACCACCGGACTACTCGCCTCCTTTTTCGCCCATCCGTATGTCAACCAGCTCGCCGTTCTCGAAGGTTAAAATGCGCATAAAATGGGTTGGGCCAAAATCGTAGGTCCACTCATCGATAGTAATGCTCGTGATCACTCTCGCCCCGTCCAAGATTGTAACTCTTCTATCCTGGCGCGTATCACGAAAGTAAGGTTCACTACATCGCGAGAGCACTTCAGTGGTGCTTAGCTTGAGCGTGAGATCTTCTGGGCGACAATGTCGCTCCGGTGTTTTACGAATAAAACCATAGTCTCCCGTCTGTATTGAAACCAATGTGCCATTCTTAAAGGTCAAGTGGCGCATAAGTTTTTGCGGACCTAAATTGTAGGTCCACTGCTCTGTAGCGACGATTTTTACGGTGAGAAGATCATGCTCGTGACCAGCAAACCATTCTTGAGTGTAGTCCTGTCGCCAGCTGGGCTCGCCGCATTTTCTAAAGACCTCGGCCTTCGTGTTTCCGTTAGTGACCAGTTTAGTACCGCAACGAAACGAGGCAGCGTCAACCGTCATTGACGACATTGCCGCACAGGCTATAAGGAAGGCATATAGTTTCAATCTAACCGTTGCCAAAGCATGATTCCCCTAACAACTATAATAAAGGAAAGCTACCGGTTCTGTCGCATACTCAAGACGGGTGTTCCGAGCCATGGCGCGCTCTTAGCGTACCTCACTTTCACAACCACGATAGCTATTCGCAGCGTCGCCGCTTCTTTCTGCTTACCCTGTAGTTTAATTAATTACAATGAGTTAGAAGATCTCTTCGCGCAAATTCTCGGCGATGGGGGCTAGCCCGACTTTCGCAACTCGACGAGTTTGGTGTAAATATTCGGCCAACCCAATGCCAATAGAATCAACCGATTAACCGTTGCTTGAACTGACGACATAGCGGGTAGAGCCATATGTCCTTGATGGGAACGCTCTGTTTACCTGCCGGGCCG
>CALZJI010000311.1 GCA_945787615.1 uncultured Chromatiaceae bacterium
AGGGCTCGCGAAAAAATAACTTCGTATTTTTCGCGCCTATATTTGGGTTAGTTTTGGACAATCCGATTGAGCAAAACCGCAGGACTAGCCGGGCTAATTCGAGGATTTTGCGATTGAGGATTGTTCGAAGATGGCCCGAAGATGGGATGCGAAAATCGTAAGTTATTTTTTCGCGAGCCCTAAGGGCTCGCGAAAAAAAAATAAGTTTACATTTTTGAGCGTTGAGGCGCCCGCCTGGCAAAGCTACCGCGTCCTTGATTGCCGTTCCCGACGCAATTCTACCTCCTGCGTCCCTGCAGTCGTGCTCTCGCTCCTTACCTACGACCATGTAGGCAACGAAGCCAGGCGGGATGGATCGATGTTCAAAATGTGAAGTTATTTTTGCGCGAGTCCTAAGTCCACCGGATATAAAAACGTGATTAAGAAAAATAAAACCGACGGTTCGGCGAGGGCGAATAAGATGTAGAAACGACTTCGGTTGCGTTTTCGTTACAGACATTGCATTTATCGCGTAAATGCACTACTTCTACAGCAATTGACGCTTGTTTTTCGGTGCGGCATCTTTCATAAGTGTCGCCGTACCTAAAGCCAAGCCGCGCAGGTAAGTAAACAGAGGATGAACGACATGATACTTCGGATCTGGCAGATAACACGGTTGTCGCTAGGGGCAGGTCGTTGGTGTTGGGCGATGATCGTACTGCTGGTGTCGACGGCGCCGCTAAATGCGCAGGAATCGGTGGGTGACTTACGTTCGCAGCTACGCGGAGTAGCACTCTTTCATGGATTCTCGATTAAACGGCTTGACCTGGTCGACAACACGCCCGCCAAAGAGCTCAGCGGTGAGGTCCGCGAACAGCTGAAGATTTTGTTAAGCGACTACAGCTATGTGGTGCTTGAGGAAACTGACGGTCTTATCAAGAGCGTTAAGGTGTTAGGTCGGTCGGAACCCGATACCGAGGTTCCACGTGTCAGGGAAGATATACTCACCGTGACCACGACACGGCGGGGAGGACATCACTTGGTTCAAGCGGTATTAGTGGGGCCGGCGGAGATCCCACAAATCACTTCGCTAATCGTCGATACTGGCGCCTCGACAGTAGTTTTACCCGAGTCGCTTATAGAACCGCTGGGCTTCTTCGCCGGAGAGCTTCGTCATACCTCGGCGCAGACCGCCAATGGTAAAGTGAACGCAAAGATAGGGCGACTCAAATCGGTCACGCTCGACAGCGCCATTGCCTACGACGTACCAGTGATGTTTATAAGCGATGAGCGTTTGGGTGGAAATAAGTTGCTAGGTATGAGTTTTCTCGACCGATTTCGTTTTACCATCGACGACGCCAATAGCCAAATAATATTGACAACTGATTGACCGCTATTTCGCGCGGCAGGTCAATGCGAGCAACACCAACAACATGCGGCATTTCGATATTCGCGTTAATTTTCACTCGTTGGTTCGGTTATAACAAACCTTCGCGGCTGACTAAACGGGCTTGCGATACCGTTAATACCCGTTCCGCTGACTCGCCAGTAGTATTCACCGGGGGAAAGATCAGTTTGGTAATTGTAGTTGTCCGTAACAATGCCTTTAATATTCTGCAGATCTTTCGTAAACACCGGATCACGTGCAACCTGTAGATGATAGGACGCGATGTTGCCCGGTCGTGACCACGCTAACCACACTTGCTGTTCATTGAGGGTGGCTCCGTCCGCTGGCG
>CALZJI010000312.1 GCA_945787615.1 uncultured Chromatiaceae bacterium
ATATTTCAATATGCGCCACTTGCCGCGCCTTGAATCTGAGCAAAAATCCGGCGCAATTTTGGACAATTATTATTTTCCGCGGCCTTAAGGCCCTCCTTGGGTTGTTCGTATACCCTGATC
This sequence comes from uncultured Chromatiaceae bacterium, assembly GCA_945787615.1. GTDB lineage: Bacteria > Pseudomonadota > Gammaproteobacteria > JAADHS01 > JAADHS01 > CALZJI01. The sequence continues at coordinate 121 of CALZJI010000312.1, forward strand.
TCAGACCCGGTGGCATTCCGCGTGTTGCACCTAAAGAGTTTCATTCCCGTTGGCCGTGCACCACTGCCTAAAACGGTAATCCGGTTTCCTTACACATAATGCCGCTGCTCCCCACTTCCTGCCACGTTGTCGACGCAACGACCGCACAGGAGAGGATGGTCGCTGTACGCACCCACATCTTCACGGTGATGCCAGCAGCGATTACACTTAGGGTGCTGAGACGCGACAACTTTAATCCACAGCGGACGTTGATCGCTTAGCGAGACCTGCAACGCATCCTCAGAGCGTTCCGCTGCGTTATGAACACGCGCATGCGAGGTGATCAACGCAAAGCGTAGTTCGTCCTCAAGGCGATTAAGCAATTCGTATAACGTGTCGTCCGCATAGAGCGTCACCTCAGCATCTAATGAGGAACCGATATCTCGTTTGACCCGTAACTTTTCCAGTTCTCGACTCACTGCTTGCCGCACATCGAGCACCTGCTCCCAGAACCCCAAACCCATGCCCTGTTCCGCTTCTTCCTCAGTAGCAAACACGGTCGGGATCTCATACCACGTTTCCAAGAAGATAGAATCGGATCGTTCACCGGGGATATGTTGCCAGATTTCTTCTCCCGTAAAACTCAGAATCGGCGCCAACCAGCGTGCCATGGCTTCGACGATATGATACATGGCAGTTTGGGTAGAACGTCGCGCGAGGCTATTTTCAAACGTAGTGTACTGACGATCTTTTATAACGTCCAGGTAAAAACCGCTCATGTCCACGGCGCAAAAATTGTGAATCTTTTGGTAGATAGAATGGAACTCATAGCGTTCGTAGGCTTCTTGCAGCTGCTGTTGTAATTGAGCGGCCCGCTGCACCGCCCACTTATCCAAGGCGAGCATGGCTGCGCCGTCCAATAGATGCTGAGACGGGTCAAAACCGGTTAAATTAGCCAGTAAAAAGCGTCCAGTATTGCGAATCCTTCGATAAGCATCCGCCATGCGCTTAAGGATTTCATCCGATACGCTCATCTCGCCGCGGTAATCCGTCGCCGCCACCCACAGGCGTAAAATATCCGCACCTAACGAGTTCACGACCTTTTGCGGCGCCACCACGTTCCCCCTCGACTTGGACATTTTCATGCCCTTTGCGTCAACGGTAAAACCATGAGTCAAAACGGAGCGATAAGGCGCCGTACCGCAAATTGCAACGGATGCTAGTAACGAAGACTGGAACCATCCCCGGTGTTGATCGGAGCCTTCCAAGTAGAGATCCGCGGGACAGGTCAGTTCCGTGCGGCGTTCAAGCACACTGACATGGGTGACGCCGGAATCGAACCATACGTCGAGGGTATCCGTCACTTTTTCGTACTCTACCGCCTCGTCGCCCAACAGTTCCTTAGGTTCTAACTCAAACCAAGCGTCAACGCCGCCTTGTTCGATACGCTCAGCAACGGCCTCCATCAAAGCCACCGTGTCGGGGTGAAGTTTGCCAGTGGTTTTGTTTACAAATAGCGTAATAGGTACGCCCCAACTGCGTTGCCGGGAAATACACCAGTCCGGACGGTTCTCTACCATACCTTCTATCCGCGCCTCACCCCAGTCGGGCATCCATGAGACGGTTTTAATGGCCGCCAGGGCCTGTTGGCGCAGTTGTTGCTGGTCCATACTGATAAACCACTGTGGTGTCGCGCGAAAGATGATGGGTGTTTTATGCCGCCAGCAATGGGGATAACTGTGGGCGAGCGCCGCGATATGCAACAACGCCCCTTCGGCCTTCAAAACCTCAATCACATGGTCATTAGCTTTAAATACGTGCTCGCCGGCGAACAGCGGCGTCGAGGGCAGAAACTTGCCGTCACCGCCCACTGGATTATCCACGGGTATATTGTAGCGCTGCCCAACAACGTAATCCTCTTGACCGTGTCCAGGTGCGGTATGGACAGCGCCGGTACCGGTTTCCGTCGTGACGTGATCCCCTAAGATGATAGGAACCTCTCGATCATAGAACGGGTGTTTGAGTTTCAAGCCTTCTAGCTCATAGCCTTTGCAATAAGCGATAACGCGATAAGCCTCGATATCGCAACGGTCCATCACGTTTTTTAACAACGCATCGGCCAGAACCAATCGCTCAGTACCGCGTTCCGTTTCACATTGCGCAACGACATAATCGAGATCAGGATGAAGCGCCACCGCCTGGTTGGCCGGCAGTGTCCACGGCGTCGTCGTCCAGATGACCAGGGACATGGGCCCCGTACCATTGCGCTCTGGCACGTGCTGAACACGGCTTATTAGGGCCTCTTCGTCCAACACTTCAAAGCGCACGTCTATTGCGGGAGAGGTTTTATCCTGGTACTCAACTTCCGCCTCCGCCAAAGCCGATCCGCAATCGATACACCAATGTACCGGTTTGGAGCCCTGGAGCAGGTGGCCCGCAGCGATGATTCGCGCCAGCGCCCGAACAATATCCGCCTCGAGGTTGAAATTCATGGTGAGGTACGGATTGTCCCAGTCACCGAGGATGCCAAGGCGTTTGAAATCCTGTCGCTGTCCATCCACTTGTTTTGCGGCATAGTTGCGGCAAGCATCGCGAAATGCGCTCGCATCAACTCTAACGCCGGCTTTGCCTATTTTTTTTTCGACCTGTAGCTCGATGGGTAGACCATGGCAATCCCAGCCGGGTACGTACGGCGCGTCAAAACCGCTCATGGACTTGGCTTTGACGATGATGTCCTTCAAGACTTTGTTGACGGCGTGCCCGATATGAATATCACCGTTGGCGTACGGAGGGCCGTCATGCAACACGAATTTGGGCTGGCCTTCGCGCCGGGCCCGGATCTTTTCATAAAGGTTCATCTCGTGCCAACGCGCGAGAAACTTCGGTTCTCGGTTGGCCAAATTGGCCTTCATGGGAAAATCGGTTTTCGGCAAATTCAACGTGTGTTTATAATCGGACACAGATCCAATCCTAATCTTGTTCGGCCTCGATCTAGCCAGCTTACGCGACGTATCGAGGCCCAAAAACAATATGTGTAACGCCAACATGCCCTCTAGGGGCTCGATGAGGTGACATACGCCACCGGCTACGTCCCGCTACGAAAAAACCGCGCCTTGACGCAGGAACGGCTACATTTCGCGACGTTACCTTTGCCACCGGGGATTATACCTTGCTGCAACCAGTTTAGATTGATTTAGAACGCTGAACGTGACAGAAAATTGCATTTTTACAACAACCGTTTGAGCTATTTTACTGTTTTCAGGCTTCCGCTTGGGCGTGGCACAAGCGCACTCGCGGCGTAATTAACCTGATGTATAAGCGGTGACAGTCCGAGGGGACAAAACCGTCACGTGGTTAGGGTCGCGGAAAACAATAATTATCCAATAATTGCGCCGGATTTTTGCTCAGATTCAAGGCGCGGCAAGTGGCGCATATTGGAATATGCAACACTTGCCGTAAAGCAGAATCTGAGCAAAAAAACAAGCAAGGTTGGATAATTATTTTTTTCCGTGGCCCTTAGGACTCGCGCAAAAATAACTTCACATTTTGAACATCGATGCATCCTGCCTGGCTGCGTTGCGACAACTTGAAATATGCGCATATTCCTGCGTTTTCGCGCCTTGCCAGGCGTGCG
>CALZJI010000313.1 GCA_945787615.1 uncultured Chromatiaceae bacterium
CACGATAGGTATCGATGGCGACGCGACGTAACTTCAAGGTTGTGGCGACGTTTCGTTTTGGCGGAACTTTCATCGGAGGCGTGTTGATTCCGTTTGAGAAAGAATACAGCGGCTAGGGTGCGGTCGCCGCGATTATTTGTGGCGACAAAACCGCCGATTGTTGATTTGCAAAAGCGCGCTCAGAGACTCCAAACAGTCTAACCGTCGTCTGCGTTTCTATCACGATAGGGGCTGTAGTTTCACGTCAGGTTGCGGCGCGTCGCTTTCTTCCCTGTTACGTTCTTGTTGTTGAAGCGTCCACATCGTGGCGTATATCTCTTGTTTTGCAAGCAGCATAGTGTGGTTGCCGCGTTCCACAATATGGCCTTTATCCATGA
>CALZJI010000314.1 GCA_945787615.1 uncultured Chromatiaceae bacterium
ACCCAGCTTAGGCATTGCCGTGGATGAGACCATTAATCGCGTGGTGACAGAGCGCCTCGGCATTAACGGCGTTTTAATATTACGGGTCGAGCCTGGATCCGCGGCAGACGCGGCGGGGCTACGCGCCACTCAGGTCGACGGCCGAGGCGAGGTGATCCCCGGTGACATCATCCTTGGGTTGGACGGCAAGCGGATCGATAGCGTATCCACTTTGTTAGCCCGATTGGACGACTATCGGGTGGGCGACCAGGTTACCGTACGAATGTGGCGAGACGGTCGCGAAATTGAAATAAAAGCGATGCTACAGTCGGGGCGTTGAGCACGAAGCGCCAGGTGACGCTCGAACGAAACGCCGGCAAAGCAGCCAAGATAAGAAAACGGAATGGCGCTATCGTGCCGGTACGTTACGCCAATAAGTTTTGATGCAAGTCCTTCGGGGCTCTGCAGGCGTTGAAGAAGTCGTAGTAATCGAGAGCCTCTAGGATCCCGTCTGCAAAAGATTTTTCTGCAAAATAGATGCGCTCCACATCCATCAGCTGAGACAGTTCCTCATGGTGACGATTGGCGACCACCGCGGCCAACGTATTCCCGCGCATCATGTCCTCGTCGGCGCCAGAGCCACCGGCGACAAAGATGCACTCGAAAGGAATCTGCCAGCGATCGGCCACGTAGCGCAATGCCATCCCCTTCGAGGCCCGGATCGGCATGATATCGAGAAACTGGCCAAACGACAGAATTACGTTTACCGATTGCTCTTCCTTATGCAACAAGCGGTTAATTTCTTCAATATCGGGCGCGATCTCGGGATCAATGTAATAACTTATCTTAAAGCGACTCTGCTCGGACTTTTCTTGCCGTTTCAATCCGGGGAGATCATCCAGCACCAGCCTGACGATATGAGGCGTCCAGTGATAATCGATATGCTTGCGCCACGACGCATCAGCGGTCAACTTCGGGGCATAGTAGATCTCCGTGCCCCCACTGGTGATCAAGATATCCGGCTCTGGAATCCGTTGTTTTTTCATCACCTTTAACGCCGAATCAAGCCTTCTCCCGGTTGCGATACCAAACTTCGTACTACGACGGTGGTCACGTAGCACATTGATAAGATGCTGCAAAGCTTGCGGATCACCCAATAAATTTTGATCCAAGTCACTGATAATTGCCCGTCCACGGTAGACCTCGTGGCGACGCTGTATGGGTTCCCTTACTAGCAGCTCTGTACGTTCTGCAATAGGCCGTACCAGCTCCACATAACGTTTCGCATGAGCATCCCAGGAATAGTGTTCTTTCACGCCTTGTAATCCCCGATCGACATATTGCCGCCAAAGTGCTTCATCACGCAGCAACTTCAATAATGCATCGGTGATGGTTGGACTGTCTAGTGGATCGATCAAAATACCGTTACGACAATTTTCAACGATATCTTGTGGCCCCCCGTCTTCTGTCGCAACAATCGGTACGCCCGACGCCGCCGCCTCAATCAAGGTTAAACCAAACGGCTCCGTAAGCGCTGGATTGACGAACACACCACCCGAAGCGGCCGCAATACGATAAAACAACGGCACCTGGTCGCGGCGATGATGTTTAGGCATTGCCACTTTTCCGTAAAGGTCATAGCGGTCTAACGCGACAAATAGTTCGTGGAAAACCTCTTGCGCACCATCATCCAGTTCGTCAACATCATCGCGATTGCCCGCCACGACCACCAAGTTGGCCATGGCCCGTAACTCCGGGGATTGGCCATAGGCATCGAACAAGGCGGTAATGTTTTTGCGTTTATCGGGCCGTGACAACGCCATAATCATCGGTTTATCGGGCTCTTTCAGAAAACGCGCAAGCTCACCGTACAATGGATCACTTAACTCACCTCCCGTGGGCGGGGTAAATTGTGTCAAGTCTGTCCCTGGCGGAATTACCCGCATTTGCTTCGGTTGATAATGATCGTATAGCTCGTACTGCTCTTCGATCTCGTGGTGTGTGCTGGTAATCACTCGCTCCGAGGTAGCCAGCGTTAATTCCTCCGCCTCAATACGACGCGCCATGTTATAGCGCTCCTCGATATCACCTGCAGAAAGCCCGCTGGCCAACAGACGGTGGCGCTTAACACGCCCTAGCGAATGCCCTGTATGCACAAGCGGTGCTCCTAATAGATTCGCGAGGCGCGATCCCACATACCCCGCATCCGCATAGTGACTATGAATAACATCGGGCAGTTGTTCGTTTTCTCGGAACAAGACCGCGGCATTATCGACAAAGGCATCTAAGTGATCCCATAGCTGTTCTTTAGGGATGTAGCCCTGCGGTCCCGCGTCGATACGAACGATGCGCACCCGCTCGCCGACTGTTTCGAATGGTTGAGCATAATCGCTCGATACAGAAGGGTCTTCCACTCGACGAGTAAGCAGATCCACCTGAGCCACATCGGGGTGGCGAGCCAAGGCATGTGCCAGCTCCACCACGTACAGGATTTGGCCACCGGTGTCGGCATCACGGCCAAGCTCCAGCTCTTGACCTCGAATCAGGCCATGCACACTGATCAACGCCAAGTATAAGCCATCGGATGCTTGTTTCATGTCCAGTTTAGGAGATTGTTTTGTTGGCCCAATTAATCGAAAACAATGCCATGTTGCCCCACCCTTCTATTCCCGGAGCGTTCAACTATCGATTCGTGGATAGACGTCTCTTTGAAGCGGCCATCCGCCCGCTCAAAGCGATCGATGTTCACAACGGTGCCCGCATCATTCCACACGGTAAGTACTCCATCGCTTCCATGGAGGTGATACCCCCGGATACACTAAACAAAGTGTTTTCGTCGCACAGGCTCGAGTACTTCCTTGAAAACGCATCAGAAAACAAGAGCTAACACGCACCGAAACTAAATCACGTTATCTCTAAGGCATTTTAACATTGTCCCCCTTCTCTACATAGTGTACCTAATTTCCGCAAAAACATCGACGAAACCTCCCCACGATGTCACGAACGCGGCGACTTTCCCGTGATCGCGCGATTAAATGTCGACTACGGGTACGGGCGCGTTTCGAAAGTGGTCTTTATAAATTCAAGACCAACGGTCGCCGGCAAAATAACAGAGTTAGGCCGTCTGAATCTCTATGCGCTTCGGTCGCGCCGCGTCGCTCTTGGGGATGCGCAACTTTAACACCCCATCGCGTAAGTGCGCTTCGATTTTCTCGGCATCGAGTTCTCGACTTAAGGTAAAACTGCGCCTATACCGCGGTGTGCGTACCTCCGAATAGCGCACTTCAATGTCCGCCGGCGCGGCGATCGACGCATCGCCCTCAATCGTCAACGCATCACCATCCACTTTAACGTTGAGCGCCTCCTTGCTAACCCCAGGCAAATCGGCAATAACCGTGATACCCGCTTCATCCTCAAAAATATCCACCGGCGGGCGCAGCGTCGCCATCGGCTCCCCACTCGCGCCCGCTTTCTGTGTCGACAACGATTGCTTATCACTCATGATTCATCACCTCACTTCGTTGGCATGGTTACTTAATTTCTATTTGTTTGGGTTTGACTGCCGCTTTTTTCAAGGCACGGACGTGCAATACCCCATTTTCGTAGCGCGCCTCAATCTTGTCGGGATCGATGTCCTCGCTCAGACTGACTACGCGCTTAAACGGCCCCGAAAACCGCTCCTTCTGATAGACACTGCCCTTCGCCTCGTCTACCGGCGCTTCCGTCGTACGCTCGCCGGCAAGTGTCAACAGACCGTCTTGCATCGATAAGTCCAACGACTTCGGATCAACACCAGGCATAAAGGCGTAGACCTCAACGGCTTCCGGTGTGACGCCAACGTTTACGGCTGGGAAGCTGCCTCGCGCCACGGCACGTATACTCGCCGGGCCCGATACACTGTCGACGAAGAGTCGGTCCAGCTCCCTCTGTAAACGATCAAAGTCGTTAAATAAACCACCAGGAAATGTTGTCAGTGTGCCAAACATGTCGCATTTCTCCTACAATAAGTGTTTATTAAACGTCGCTAATTTGAACGTGCTCCGACTTGATTCCGCACGCTCGGGTTCAAGCTCACGGTGAAGGTTTCGCTCCACCGTAGCGCTTTCGCGTTAGAAATATAAGGACCGAAACGCGCAACTTCAAGTCCTTCGTTAGAAGACTCGTTGCTGGACGGAGAAGTCACCTTCAATTAGGTTTAGACTGTCGAGGAGACAAGGGGTCACGACCCAGGCTCAGTGTGGATCGTAAGCTGGTTAAACGGTATCGTCCAGCCATACTGGTTACACGCATTTACGGCAGTTCGTTGCAGAAAGCGTCTTATGCCCCAATAATGCTCAGCGGCATCGCCGCTGAATACCGCAACGATAATAAAATCCAAAGATGAGGCGCCGGCTTCATTAAAGTCTATGATCAATTCTTTAAGCTGATCGCTGTAAGGCTGTTCTTGCAACCGCTCTCCGATAAAAGCCTTAAGCTGTTCTAGTACGGTCGTAGTGATTTCCGCTTGGTGTTTATAATCGAGTCCAAACGTAACGGCTATAGAAAAATTTCCGATAGAGAGATTTCTCGGA
>CALZJI010000315.1 GCA_945787615.1 uncultured Chromatiaceae bacterium
CTTTTAGGGGGATACCGCAGACCTTGGCCGTTACGAGTGTTGCCAAAATTGAAGGTGCCCAATGGGTGCCAACGAGCTTAGTGGAGCATTGATGTGAGAGCCCAGATTCGTCCTCAATGTTCAAGGTCAGTCGATCGGGCCAACGCGACTTCGCGTATCTCAGTCGGACGTCAGCATTCTCGCTGGTTCCAAAGCGGGTGACTCTGCAGTTGAGCGACGACGCCATGCCGACTACCCTGGGGTCGTCCTGATTGACGATGGCGTGTCCCCGGGCTCCCAGGCTGTGCACTAATATGGATTTCTCATGAGCTATAGCATCCAACGTTTTGAATGTATTTGTGTGGCAACGTTTAACGCTGAGTATGACGGCAATATCTGGTTTCAGGAAACGCGCCGCCGATGCCATATCCCCTGGTTTTTCGATACCGATCTCGACGACCACGTATCGGTGCCAAGGCCGCGCTCTGAGAATGGTCGCCTCCAAGCCTCCCGTCTTTCGCAGGTTCCAATTGCCAGGGGTGCGCACCGTGGAGTAGCGCTTACCCAGCACCTCTGCTAGAAACTCCTTCGTCGTCGTCTTTCCTACGCTTCCTGAAATGGCGATAAAAGTTGTCCGGAATAATAGTCGGCGCCAGAGGTAGGCGGTAAAATTTCTTAGTTGCGTAACGACCCGTTTGCGGATGATTCGATGTTTCGGTGGGGACCTGACTAGCCAGTAGAATCTCTTAAGGTTCGTTAGCGCATTCATTGTTATCACGTTCCTTGTCGAAATACAGCGCACAGAATCAATTCTATACCCTATAGTTTCAAAATTTTTACCGAAAAAAGCCGAATATGCTACATATAAAGGTTAATGAGCATAAGCCCGTGTATTTCTAAAAGTCACTTTTAGTGAAGTTAAGAAAATAACGTATTTGATGTAAAAAATGCAACGTATGCATGTTTTTAACTCAGTTGGATTCCTCTGCTGAATAAACCGCCTCGCCGATTTTAAAACGCTGGGGTATATTCTACTTGAATTTAGAGCCGATAATGAAATATGAAATATTGCTCGCGAAATTTCGACTGAGGGGTGATATCACCGAAAAGCCACCAAATCTGATCGGGTTCGTCCGAGTAACAGGAAGCATTTGCGGCTAGCGCGAACGTGATGTGATAGGTGGCTATCGCTGCGTACTTGCCCACCGGGAGCTTCGGTTAAATGACTCCCCCATACTGTAAGCGGACGTTCGATCGTATTGCGATCGGAGGCCCCCGACCTCAACAGTCAATTGCGAAAGAAGTAAATATAAAAAGAGAGTATGGGGTCTACCATCCAATTCTAAGGATAGATAATAAAAGATTTGTTGCAATTTTGGTCTGTGGATATGTGGATAACGTTGGTCTGCGGTGGCTGTTTCGGTGAACTGAGTTACTTTACTTCACCGGCCATTGATTATTGTAGGTGCGAATTCATTCGCAGCTAGCGCTATGCACATTCTGACCTCCTAAACCCGATAGGGTAAAAGGGGACAGAGCCGAATGGCACTTAGTTAAGTCTAAGCCGTTAATTTAAAAGAAAGAAAAAGGCAATGCGAAGAACGGGAACAAATATCTCTCCTGGGCCTATGTAGAAGCCGCTAATTTTGCGATTCAGCATAGCGAGCATGCTCAACGGTATTATCAGAGGAAAATGGCTAAAACAAAACGTGTGGTGGCACTCAA
>CALZJI010000316.1 GCA_945787615.1 uncultured Chromatiaceae bacterium
CATCCCGCCTGGCTGCGTTGCGAAAACTTGAAATATGCGCATATTCCTGCGTTTTCGCGCCTTGCCAGGCGGGCGCCTCAACGCCCAAAATGTAAACTTATTCTTGCGCGAGCCCTAAGTCGTTAATGAGGTGTGATCGAAGCCATAATGTTTACGGGTATAGTGGAATCTGTGGGCGAGATCGTCGCCGTCGAACAGTCGGGAAGTGACTGTCGAATGTCTGTGCGCGGGGGTGAGATGGATCTCGTTGGACTGAAATTGGGCGATAGTGTCTGCGTTAGTGGGGTGTGCCTAACGGTTACCGTATTGGATAACGCCTGCTTTTGGGTGGACGTCTCGGCAGAAACCTTGGCGTGTACAACCTTGGGCGAATTAAGCGTAGGTGGTCACGTAAATCTCGAGCAGGCAGTAACTCCATCCACGCGTTTAGGTGGGCATTTAGTCAGCGGTCATGTGGACGGTGTCGGGTCCATCACCTCGCTTAGAGAAGATGGGCGCAGTACGCGGGTAAGGGTTCGCGTCCCCGTTGAGATAACGAAGTACATTGCGGTGAAAGGGTCGGTGTGTGTAGACGGGATAAGTTTGACGGTAAACGGCGTTGTAGGCGATGAGTTCCATGTAAACATTATTCCTCATACCATGAAAAAAACGACGATGCACGAATTTAAGGAAGGGCGTCGCGTGAATATCGAGGTAGACGTGGTGGCACGCTATTTGGAACGTTTACTTACCGCTGACCACGATTCAGGTAAGAAAAAACGGACTATTACGGCGGATTTTTTGGCCGCGCATGGTTATGCACGCGATGACAGTTAGAGATGCCAGTTACTTTGGTTGCGACGGCAGGGTTGGCGGCGGCACGTGCCTTTTTGTCGGTGGCCGACGCGGCCTCGATGAGACCACAACTCGTTGATTATACAACCATCGCCGATAGGTTTTCCGAGAACGTGCGCGTCATACTTATTCCGACGTAAAGCATTCCCCCATGCCCACACTTCTTGCCTAGGTTCTTGAAGGCAAGACCCGAAAATACAGGGACAGTCCGGGTCTTTCAACGTGTTACAACGTTGTCACCGGATGAGGAGTACGTGCACAATGGGCACTTCCTTTGGTAGCACTTGCGGGGGGACACCTGTTTGCGATGGTTAAACAGGGGTTCTTTTGTATTGGGCAATCTGCTCTAGACCGTGAAGTGGTCGGTGATATGGCGCTAAATAAAATAGAAGAAATAATTGAAGACGTCGCTCAGGGTAAGATGGTGGTCGTTATGGATGATGAGGACCGCGAGAATGAAGGCGACCTGGTCATGGCGGCATCGTGGGTACGCCCTGGAGATATCAACTACATGGCGCGTTACGGCCGTGGCTTAATTTGTCTTACGTTAACCCAAGAACGGTGTGAGCAACTGCGTTTACCGTTGATGGTTAACGACACTAACGCCAAGCACACAACCAATTTTACGGTGTCTATTGAGGCCGCGCAGGGCGTGACTACGGGAATTTCTGCGGCCGATCGCGCGCGAACTATTCGTGTTGCGGCGGCGCGCGACGCCAAGCCGTCAGACTTGGTGCAGCCAGGGCACATATTTCCGTTGATGGCACAACCCGGTGGCGTATTAACGCGGGCCGGTCATACCGAGGCAGGCTGCGATATTGCCCGTTTAGCGGGTCTGGAGGCCGCTAGTGTTATAGTCGAGATACTGAACGAAGACGGCACCATGGCACGCCGGCCACAGTTGGAAGCCTTTGCTAAACAGCATGATTTAAAAATCGGCACAATCACCGATTTGATTCGTTATCGCATGGAGCACGAAAAGAGCGTATCTCGTGTTGTCGAATGTGATGTAGACACGGAATGGGGACGATTTCATCTTTGTGCTTTCGAGGAATCGCATAGCGCCTATATTCACTTTGCGTTGATTAGGGGCGAAATACGACCGAGTGCTCCCACTTTGGTTCGTGTACATATGCAAGATACCTTAGGTGATACCGTGGGTTTTGAATGGGCGGCGTTGGGTTGGCCGCTACGACGGGCGATGGCGCGGATAGCCGAGGAGGATAGCGGGGTGCTCATTATCCTTCGCCGTGGGCAGGATCCACATGAAATTATTCGTAGAATAAAAGCTTATGCGCTCGAGGAACAAGGTGTACGATTACCCAAACCCGCGCCAAGTGCCGACTTACGGATGTATGGACTAGGCGCGCAGATTCTCGCGGATCTTGGCGTACAGCGTATGCGAGTGCTCGGTGCTCCGCGGCGATTTCACGGCTTAGGGGGGTTTGGTTTGGACGTGGTGGACTACGTTGAGTGTGACTAGCCCGTGTTCCTCACAGGAACGTGTGTATATCACGTAGGGTAGTAGAGTAAAGCTACCGCGTCCCGCTCCCGCCCCTTACCTGCGTCCGTGTAGGCAACACAGTATGCAGTTACCGAAGAAGTTTCATTTTGGACAATTCTATCGGGAATAGAATTGGACGTGCGGAGCACGCCCGAAGGGGATAGGCCACGGATGGCCTACATCACGAAATAAACAAACGAGATCGCGTGGATACTGTGAGAAATGCGGGCTCGACTTACGTTTAATGAGGCGCGACATACGGAGTATTCGTTATAATGCAAGATATCAAAACCATTCAAGGCGATTTAAGCGTCGACGATGAGCGATTCGCCATTGTCGCAGGACGCTTTAATGGCTTTATCGTTGACCATTTACTTAATGGTGCGCTTGATACGTTGTTACGCCACGGCGGGAAAAAAGCAAACATCGAGATTGTTTATGTACCGGGGGCGTTCGAAATCCCGTTGGCCGCTCGAGGTCTTGCGGCGACTAAGCGATACGATGCCCTTGTGGCGTTAGGCGCAATTATACGAGGGGCGACGCCGCATTTTGACTATGTGGCGGGAGAGTGCACAAAGGGCATCGCAACCATTGCCGCCGAGTTTAACGTACCCGTCGCCTTTGGCGTCTTGACGGTTGATACTATTGAACAGGCCATCGAGCGCGCAGGGACCAAAGCAGGCAATAAAGGCGTAGAAGCGGCACTTTCGGCCATTGAAATGGTCAACGTACTTAAACAGATTAAAGCACAATAATGGTGTGTCAGCCAACGAGAAGTATGTTCGCTGCTTGGTCGCAGCGAGGGAGGGTAACGGATTGAGTCGGGAACGGACCATGGCTCGGCGTCGGGCTCTACAGGCGATATACCAATGGCAACAAGCAGGGCAGGATCTCAGCGAGATTGATTCACAGTTCTTAAAAGAGCAGGACATGTCCGGTGTCGAGGTTTCCTATTTCCAAGAGCTCTTGCACAAAGTGCCGCAGAAGGTTGATGAACTCGATGAGTTATTAGCACCCTACCTCGATCGCAATGTCGACGAAGTGGATTACGTTGAGCGTGCTATTTTGCGTATCGGTGTTTACGAATTGAAATTTCGATTAGATGTTCCCTACCGGGTTGTGATTAACGAAGCAGTAGAGTTGGCGAAAAAATTTGGCGCCGTGCAAAGCCATCGCTACGTTAACGGTATACTGGATAAGGTATCAAAGGACGTGAGGAAGGTTGAGCGTTAGGGATAGTCGCCGCGTTTTGTTCTGCAACGCAAGCAGCAGTACGCGAAACTCAGGTATGTTTACGGTTTATAACGCCTTATGGGTCCTTCAGAGTTCGACCTAATCGAGCGGTTTTTCTCCCAGCGCACCATTCACCGTGGGGATGTCCCGTTAGGGATCGGTGACGATGCCGCAATCCTTACGGTGCCAAAGGGCATGGAATTGGTTGCCGCCGTCGACACTCTCGTTGCAGACGTCCATTTTCCAGCAGGTGCACATCCCAGCGACGTAGGTTATAAAGCGCTCGCTGTTAACCTCAGCGATTTAGCGGCGATGGGCGCGGAGCCGGCATGGGCCACCTTGGCGCTAACTATGCAGCGTGGCGATGAAGAGTGGGTTAAAGCATTCGGCGATGGTTTTTTCTCTTTGGCCGACCAATACAAGGTACAGCTTGTTGGTGGCGACACGACCCGCGGTCCGCTTAGTGTGACGGTTCAGATGCTTGGATTGTTGCCCCCAGAGCAAGCGCTATGTCGTCATGGCGCCCAAGTTGGAGATCTGATTTACGTTACGGGTACCGTAGGGGACGCTGGGCTTGGATTGTTGATCCAGCAAAATCAACTTGCAGCGCCCCAGTCAATTCGTCACCATTTTCTAGAGAGATTGCACCGCCCCAAACCGCGATTGAAAGAAGGTCAAGCGTTAAGGGGACTTGCAACGGCGGCCATCGATATCTCAGACGGCCTAGCGGCCGATCTCGGCCATGTTTTGCACGCCAGTGGGGTGGGTGCGACGCTTTCTATGCATCGGATTCCTCTTTCCGAGGCTTTTACAGGTATGGCGTCCGAAGTGGATCGTATGGCGTCGCAACAAGATAGCCTCTGGCCACCCCATTTGATCACAGCACTGTCGGCGGGAGATGACTATGAGCTGTGTTTCACCATACCCCCCGACAGGCGTACGGTGTTTGAAGCGCTCGTGCGCGGTTTTGATTGCGACGTTACGCTAGTGGGTGAGATCGACATGGAAACGGGATTACGAGGGAAAACCAGCCAAGGCGATGTGGTTGCGGTGACAACAAGCGGTTATCAACATTTTTAGGGTGCAGCAGGGGAGGTCGGATTGATGCCGCATATTTCACCCAGTATATGGTCTAACCCGATTCATATTCTGGCGTTCGGGTTCGGTGCCGGGTTGGCCAAAAACGCGCCCGGAACGGTGGGTACTCTCGTGGCTGTCCCGCTCTATCTGTTGCTCCTACCGGTTTCTTTATTTGCATATGTCGCGATAACCGCTCTACTTGCGCTGTTCGGTATTTGGCTGTGTCAGGTTACTGCGCGCGACTTAGGTGTTCATGACCACCCGGGTATCGTATGGGATGAAATTGTTGGCTATCTCGTCACCATGACCGCGGCACCGTCTGGTTTTTGGTGGATCGTGGTCGGGTTTGGGTTGTTCCGTTTGTTCGATATCTGGAAGCCGTGGCCCATCAGTGTGGCGGACCGGGCTGTTAGCGGCGGACTGGGTATCATGCTCGATGATGTTATTGCAGGGGTTTATGCCTGGGTAATTTTGCAACTGATTGCAGTTTGGGTAGGTTAGGCGGCTGTTCCGCCCTACGTTGGCGGGCATCTGAACTTTATCTATCGTGGTCGATATCCTGCTCACGGTGTGTCGGGACATTTCTTTGTTACGATAACATCTTTTGACGTCGCCCCGTCACCGATGGAACTCGCGTATTCGGTTTATCGGAATAAAAATCTCGGCCGCCATTCCTAAGGGCCACGGAAAAAAATAATTATCCAACCTTGCTTGTCTTTTCACTCAGCTTCTGCGTTACGGCAAGTGTTACATATTTCAATATACGCCACTTGCCGCGCCTTGAATCTGTCTGAGCAAAAAAAACCGGCGCAATTTTTTTAATGATTATTTTCCGCTGCCCTAATGCCAAAGACCTGGTTGGCCGATTAACTAGACGTTATGTTCCGATACGCTTCACAGCTTCTCGTATTAGTCTCTGTTGGATGTTTTGTCGCTCCGTCTTTTGGTGTAGAGGACGTTGTTGTTCTGGCTTTGTTTAAAAACAGAGCAGTATTGCAGGTTGACGGAAATCGGCGCGTATTGGAAGTGGGCGAGGAAAGCCCCGAAGGCGTTCGGCTCATAACGGCCGATAGTGAACGTGCTCTTATTGAGGTTGATGGAAGGCGACAAAGTTTCTCGCTCGGGAGCCATATTAGTACCGGATACACGCCCGCTACGGTCACCGAGGTACGTATTTGGGTTGATTCGCGCGGGATGTATACGACCACTGGCAGTATTAACGGGCACTTGGTTAATTTTTTGGTCGATACCGGTGCCACGCTAATTGCAATGAACAGCCAGCAGGCGAAACGACTCGGAATCGACTATCGTTATCTGGGGCAACGGGCTCAGGTAAGCACTGCCTCGGGCGTTGAAGTCGCCTACCAGATCACGCTCGCAGCGGTTAAAGTCGGGACCATTGAGTTACGTAACGTTCATGCTCTGGTGTTGGACGGGCGTTTTCCTGAAGAAGTCCTGTTAGGTATGTCTTTCCTCGGACGGCTCGAAATGGAGAGGAAGGACAGGGCGCTGTTGCTGCGTAAGAAATAGTAGCCCGAATTGCATAGCTACGTAGCTTCTAGGACGCCGACTCGCGCGTTATAAGCATACTTCCTCAAGGTTCCGTCGAATTATGTCGTTAACGAAGGAGACAAGGTTATTACGCGATCGACATAGGTTCTTATTTGTAAGTTATGCGGCTGTGGGTTGCAGCGTTTATCGTTCTGGCATGTTCCGCGCGACAATTGGGTGCCAGCCCTATTGGTACCTTACGTACCGCAGACGGGCAGTTCTATTATATTAGTCAGTTTGGCGCACCGGGAAATGCCAAAAATTATCATATCAACGTAGCTCGTCAGTTCGTTCCCTTAACTCATGTCCAGCAAATAGCTCGAATCGGTACCGGCTTCGGCGATATTCGGTTTCAAGCATTATTGGTCAGCGGCGAATTGGTAGATGGGCGTCTCGGTACGCTGTTCTTCGACCGTATCGAGTACCGTCAATCACGCGATACCGAACCTAAGGCAGGTTTTGTAGCCGTTATTAAAGGCCGAGACAATGATGGTTTGATATTTCTTGCCTACGATCCCACCACGGAACGCGAAAAGATCGTGGAAATACAAAATCCAAACGATGTGCTGGAGCTTATATTGTGGGACGAAACCACTGCAGAGCTGGCGCGGGGAAAACTAATCCCAAAAATGGACGCACCAAAACGAGATGGCTCAAATTCTACTTTCGTTTCTGGGGGCAGTTTGTGATAGCAAATTGAAAACTCGACTACCTGGATCGGGTAATCTTTTCTATCCTATCTCGTCGATGTTGTCGAATGTTCACTGATCGTTATGGTGCTGTTTTCTTTTCTTCAAGGCTTTATGCGCGCGGCCGATTAGGCTTTCCAGCGATTCTATTCCATCGGTACATGCGATCCCAATACCGACGGTTATAGGAATGACCAAATTCTCGACCTTTAGCGGCCTGTTCTCGAGCCTGGATTTTACTCGAGTCGCAACCTGTTCCGCCTCGTCGTAGGGCATATTGTGTAACACGATTGCGAACTCTTCTCCGCCAAATCGACCAACGGCATTGACGGCCCGCACTGAACAGCGTATCCGGTCCGCCGCCCTCTGGATTACCTGGTCGCCAACGGCGTACCCGTGGGTTTCATTGATGTGTTGAAATTGGTTGATGTCCAGAATAATGATGGCGATGGGTATCTCGCCGTTGGCATTCTCTAGGCGTTTACGCAATATGACAAGAAACCCCGCGCGACTGAGAAGATGGGTTAACGAGTCAGTGGCCGCGAGTTGGTCGATATTCCTCTTTTTTAATTTGGCGAAACTGCCAGGGTACTCAAGGCTTTCTGCCAGTTCATCTTCGTAGGCTTCAATGGCCAATGACATATCTAACGTCGTGATCTTCAATACAAACGATATAAGCTCTTGATAATGTTCATGATCGGGGGGGATAGTGTCGATGATCAATTCTTGCAGAAGACGGTACGCACATTGGTAGAGGCTGGGCCGTATCCCCGCTCGCAGATGCACATGGCCGATTCGCAATCGCTCTTCGAAATAATGTAGTTGATCGAAGCTACGCCCGAGACTCAGTAAGTAGGCTTTTTGGGTCTTTTTCAATTTTTTTAGAGAGAAACCTTGTTCAAGAATTTTTTTTGCTTCCCGGTCTTGGAACAGTTTTAAGTAAAACGCTTCCATCAGCAGTTCAGCGTTTGGTTTAATGACCTCCTCATGGAGTGTTTGGGCATAGCGTAGGTCTTCGCGGGTTAGATCCAACATCGTGAGGCGGTCTGTTCGTTTAAGCGGCGTGAGGCCGAATTTGTCGCAGTAACTCGTGTACATGTTTCCCGGCAAGTTGCAGATACGCTGGTTTTGAGTGCTTTTAGAGGTTAACGGCATTTTGAGAGGAGGTTTAACCTAGAAAACTCAGTTGGACGCGGATGCAGAGTATAAGGTCTTGATTTGGATAACGTAGCGGGAGAAATCGTGCTCACCTTGTTGGTGATGAGGTTTTATTTCATAGTCAGGCGAATCAAGAGCTTGTGCTATACGCCGTGGAGCAACGGATTTATCTAATCCGCATTTCTCACCAGGATGTGGAAGTGTCACGAGAGGGCAGGAGCCCGAAGTGACCGCAGGAGATAGAGTAACGCTACGGCAACCTGCTCGCGCCTCGTGCCTGGCGAATTACTAATTCTCGTCCAAAAACAGTCTCTTTCGCTAGTTTTTTAATTATCTCGGACACCCGTAAACTCGAGATCTATGAGGACCGTGCTATTGCTCGTCGTTCATTTTCTTGTCACCCTCGCGAAATTGGTGGGGCCGGGTGGTGCACGGGCCGTGGTAGCAGACAGCCTGCTGGTTCAACTCATCGTCATCGACCGATTTCGTCAAAGGGTGCCTAATCTAACGGGCCTCGATCGATTCCTGTTAGGCTTTTGGTCGCTGTTCATGAACCCAAAGCGTCTTTTCAAAAGTAACGTCATCCTCAAGACGTCCACGCTTCTTCACTTTCACAAAATATTGGTTAACCGTAAATATCATTGGCTGTTTTCATCGCGAAGAATGGCCAAGCCCGGACCAAAAGGCCCGTCCAAGGAACTGATTCGCGCGATTGAATTGAAACAACGCAACACAGGTTAGTTACGGCTGTCCACGAATCGCACAGCTGGTTTCAACGCCGAGGTCTTTTACAAACGCCCATGGCGGCATTAATGTTAATTCGTCATGGACAGGTGAGGCGACGCTACGCGATTGTAACTATGCGCCGTTGGCGTGTGTGGTGGTCGTGATCCGTATTTGATTATTCGCTTGACCGTTTATCTCGGTCAATGAGTGCGTAGGCGGAGTGATTGTGGATGGATTCAAAATTCTCCGATTCGATGGTGTAACTTGCGATACGGGGGTCCTCATCGAAATACACCGCAACGTCGCGTACCATGTCTTCTACAAATTTTGGATTTTCGTACGCGCGTTCCGTCACCCACTTCTCGTCAGGCCTTTTGACTAAACCGAAAATTTCACAAGAGGCTTCGCTTTCAACAACATCAATCAGGTCTTCGATCCAGATAAACTCGGTTGTCGTCACCGTAACGGTGACATGCGAGCGCTGGTTATGGGCGCCGTGCTTTGAGATTTTCTTTGAGCATGGACAAAGGCTGGTCACCGGGACGATAACGCGTAAGGTCGTCGATGCTTTCCCTTTCGTTATTGCTCCTATGATCGTCACTTCATAGTCTAACAGGCTCTGTACGCCCGAAACGGGAGCGGTTTTGTTAACAAAATACGGGAAAGACATCTCGATGTGCCCGGATTCGGCGTCCAAAACTTCCGTCATCTCTCTTAGCATGTCTTGGAAAGACTCTACGGAAATTTCCCTTTCGTGGTTATTCAGTATCTCCACGAAGCGGGACATGTGCGTTCCTTTAAAATTGTGGGGCAAGTTCACGTACATATTGAACGTGGCGATAGTGTGTTGTTCGCCAGCACTGCGGTCTTTTACGCGCACCGGATGGCGAATACCTTTTATACCTACTTTATTTATAGGTATTTGTCGGGTGTCTGCGCTGTTTTGGACGTCAGCTATCGAGTTGTACGCTTCGCTAAGCATTGCCTTTTGATCCATGGTTGGAACCTCTCGCCTCTCATTCGTGGGTCGCGTTCTTTGCGCGCCTATAGGGTATAACATCATAAAATAATAAAAAAAAAGAAATCGTGTCCTGCCACCTCGGGGCTTTTCGGACACTACAGAGGGTTAGGGCTTGCGTCAAAATTAATTCACATTTTGGACATCGGTCCATCTCGCCTGGCTGCGTTGCAAAAACTTGAAAGATATTTATATTCCGGCGTTTTTGCGCCTTGCCAGGCGAGCGCCTCAACGCCCAAAATGTGAATTAATTATGACGCGAGCCCTTAGAAAACGGTATTTTTGTTAGTCCTCGCTGTATCGAACACAAGCCCGTTCTGTTTCCCATATTGTGACCGCGCTGACCCGCACCCGTTCGTCATTGAGCTGTTCCGATAACCCCTTAAAAAAATAAGCCGCGATGTTCTCGGCAGTGGGGTTGATGCTATTAAACGGCGGTAACTCATTAAGGTATTGGTGATCCAGCTCGTCTGCTAATCGCCGTGCCGCCGAACGTATGACTTTGAAATCTAAACCCATTCCAGCGGTATCTAGCTGGTTAGCTGTCACTTCCGTTTCGAGTTTCCAGTTATGTCCGTGCAGCCTACTACACTCGCCAGAGTAGTCCCGAAGGCTGTGGGCGGCCGCGAAATCGAGAATGACTTTCAAAGTATAGCGGGCAGTCATTTAATACCTGACATAAATGCTAAGATATTAATCGACGGGAGATTGATTGGCAATCCCTGTCTTTATAGAACTCTTCTACTGCAGAGATTAATCCTTCTTTGGAAATACCGCATTCTTTGAGCAATTCATCGCGACCGCCGTGCTCCACAAATTGATCCGGCAACCCTATATTGATCGTTTGTGTAAGATTTTTTTGTGTCGCGAGATATTCATTGACCGCGCTGCCTGCTCCTCCTGCAACAACGTTTTCTTCGATTGTTATTAACAGATCGTGTTCGGAGGCCAGTGTTGAAACCAATTCTTGATCGAGCGGTTTGACAAATCGCATGTTTGCCACGGTGGCGTTGAGCACGTCAGCGGCCTCTAAGGCAGCCTCGAGGGTTGCGCCAAAAGCCAATATGGCGACATGGGCGCCTCGCTTGCGAATTTCCCCTTTACCTAGGGGTATTACGGACATACCGGGATTGACGCTGACGCCGGGTCCAACCCCTCGCGGATACCGCACAGCGGCAGGCCCGTCATGGAGGTAACCCGTGTAGAGCATCTGACGGCATTCGTTTTCATCGGCGGGAGCCATGATGGTTATATTAGGAATACAACGTAAGTAACTGATGTCGAAACTGCCGGCGTGAGTGGGGCCGTCCGGCCCAACCAGTCCTCCACGGTCAATGGCGAATAGTACGGGCAAGTTCTGTATGGCGACATCGTGGATCAGTTGATCGTAGGCGCGTTGAAGAAATGTGGAATAGATGGCGATAACTGGCCGTAGCCCTTCGCAGGCGAGCCCCGCGGCCAGGGTAACGCTGTGCTGCTCTGCGATGCCGACGTCGAAATAACGATCACTAAACTGCTCAGAGAAGTCGACCAATCCCGATCCCTCGCGCATAGCCGGCGTGATCCCAACAAGGCGTTCATCTTGCGATGCCATGTCGCAGATCCATTGACTGAAGACCTGCGTATAGGTGGGGCCTCTACTTTTACTCTTAGACATTTCACCTGTGGTGGGGTCGAAGGCCGTAACACCATGATAAGCGCAAGGATTGTCTTCGGCCGGCGAGTAGCCTTTACCCTTTTTGGTCACAATATGCAGGAACCGGGGGCCTTTCTGATCTCGCAAGTTCTTTAGGGTGGTCACGAGCGTTTCGAGGTCGTGGCCGTCAATGGGCCCGATATAGTTGAAACCTAATTCTTCGAACAATGTGCCAGGGATCACCATCCCTTTTACATGCTCCTCCGCGCGGCGCGCCAACTCCCAGACCGGGGGCATGGCGCTCAATACCTTTTTACTGCCTTCGCGTACGGACGAATAGAACTTGCCCGATAAGACGCGCGCTAGGTAGTTGGACATTCCGCCAACATTAGGGGAAATGGACATATCGTTATCGTTAAGTATGACCAATACGTCCGCGTCTAGATCGCCCGCGTGATTCAACGCCTCAAAGGCCATGCCTGCCGTCATCGCGCCATCACCGATGACGGCGACCGCCCGCCGGAGTTGTT
Source organism: uncultured Chromatiaceae bacterium (assembly GCA_945787615.1). GTDB lineage: Bacteria > Pseudomonadota > Gammaproteobacteria > JAADHS01 > JAADHS01 > CALZJI01. The sequence continues at coordinate 11,960 of CALZJI010000316.1, forward strand.
GTTGTCGTTGTGCGGCGATAGCCATCCCCAATGCCGCACTAATGGACGTGCTCGAATGACCGACGCCAAATGTGTCATAGGGGCTTTCCGTTCGCGTGGGGAAACCGCATAATCCGCCTTTTGTCCGTAGGGTCGACATGCGTTCGCGGCGGCCTGTCAAGATTTTATGCGGATAACTTTGATGGCCCACGTCCCAGACGATTCGATCCTCGGGGGTATTGAACACGTAGTGCAACGCGATAGTAAGTTCTACGGTGCCCAAGCCGGCGGCCAGATGACCTCCGGTCTCACTCACCGCCTGAATTAGAAACTCACGCAGCTCGTGGGTGAGGGGCGCGAGCTGTTCTTCGGGCAATCGACGGAGATCTTCAGGCGTATCGATTGTGGTTAGCAGCGGGTAGTGGCCCGTGGGATTTGTCATAGTTCCGTAATACCTGGTGCGAAGGAAAGCGTTCTATTATCCTAAATTCGCTACGAGAGTTCTACTTTAGTTTGTCTGCCCAGTACCGGGTCTGGATTTATGGCGCGCCTAGCTCGAACCGAATCAGCGGCGGGTTGGTGGGCGTAACACACGCCTATCGTGTGTCGATGTGGATTAAAAGTGCCGCCTTAAACCATAACAATATCAGTATAATACTTGCCTTGCGTCAGTGCCCGCGTCGTACAATATATTCCGATAACCAACGCAATGGATCCGCTTTTTCGTCCAGGTCTTTCAGGCTGTTCAGTGCTTCGTTGTGTAAATCCAAGGCCCGTTCCTTGGCGCCCGCTAAGCCAAGCAACGATGGATAAGTGGGTTTGTTTCGTGCTGCGTCAGAACCTTGTGTTTTACCCAAGGTTGAGGTGCTGGCTTCGACATCGAGAATGTCATCGCGAATTTGGAATGCGAGCCCGATGGTTTTGCCGTAGTGGTCGAGATTTTTTAAAACCGCATCGTCGATCTCGGCGTGACATAACGCCCCCATGATGACACTCGCGCGAATGAGCGCCCCCGTCTTATGAATATGCATGTCTTCCAAGCCAACCGTATCTAATGCTTGGCCGACGGCGGCGAGATCGATGGCTTGGCCACCGGCCATGCCTCTAGAGCCGGCAGCTTGTGCGAGCGTTTCGATCATCTTCAGTCTTGTATCGGGAGCAACGATCAGGTGACGATCGTGCGAGAGGATATAAAAGGCTTGGCACTGGAGGGCGTCGCCCGCCAAGATGGCCGTTGCTTCGTCAAATGCGCGGTGGCAGGTGGGTATACCGCGGCGCAAGTCGTCATCGTCCATGGCGGGCAAATCGTCGTGGACTAATGAATAGGCGTGAATAAGTTCTACGGCACACGCCGGCGCGTCGGCGATTTCCAACGGGACCCCGAGCGTGCTCGCGGTCGCATAAGTAAGAATCGGGCGAACCCGCTTGCCACCGTTAAGCACAGCGTAGCGCATCGCGTCGTGGAGTTTGGCCGGGTGCAATTTGGCAGCGGGAAGCCGGGCGTCAAGCGCGCGATTAATCCTACCCTGGTAATCAATGATGAGCCTATCCAATTCATCGTTGTTTCTACTATTCATTTTCAAACGGCTTGAGTTCAGCGTGTTCTGACTTTTCCAATAAAATTTGAACCTTCTGTTCGGCCGCCTTTAAAGCCTGCTGGCACGAACGGGTAAGATTGATACCTTGCTCGAACTGCTGTAATGATTCTTCCAGGGGAACATCGCCTTGTTCCATGCGCTCGACGACCTTTTCCAATTCCGCGAGCGCGGCCTCAAATTCAAAAACAGCTTTTTTCTTTACCAAAATGATGCTCCGTGTTGCGTTTGGTGGTCTTACAGGATGTAAAATGCCGACATCCGTTCGGTTACATTTGGGAGGAGGTTGATTTTAGGGCCACGGAAAAAAATAACTATCCAACCTTGCTCGTCTCTTTAACTTAGCTTCTGTGTTACTGCACGTGTTACATATTTCAATATGCGCCACTTGCCGCGCCTTGAATCTGAGTAAAAATCCGGCGCAATCTTTGGATAATTAATATTTTCCGCGGCTCTTATGAGAATTTCGCTTCAATTTCGCTTCAATTTCGCTTAGGGGGGAAAACGTTCAAGCGCACAAATTTTAACACTAAATGTGGTACAAGCTTAAGGCTTGACACTGCATTCGGGCTGGATTACAGTTTTGATAAATTAGACTGAGTCTAATACCTACCTGTGCCGGCATGTTTACCACACGTCTTCATTCCGGATAGGGAATATTGAGAAATGCGTTTATTGTTAATCAAGGGCAAACTCGGAGGAGAACAACATGGAGCTAAAAGGCAGCAAATCGGAGCAGAATCTGAAAGACGCGTTTGCGGGAGAATCCCAAGCTAATCGTCGCTATCTTTACTTTGCGCAAAAAGCTGACGTCGAAGGCTACAATGATGTCTCTGCCGTATTTCGTTCGACCGCAGAGGGCGAAACGGGTCATGCCCACGGTCATTTAGAGTACTTGGAGGCGGTTGGTGATCCCGCTACGGGCCTTCCAATCGGCAGTACCGGTGACAACCTTAAGGCTGCCATTGCCGGCGAAACTCATGAGTACACTGACATGTATCCCGGCATGGCCAAGACGGCACGGGATGAGGGATTCGATGAAATTGCCGACTGGTTTGAAACCCTAGCGAAAGCGGAGCGATCTCACGCAAATCGTTTTCAAAAAGCGTTGGATAACCTTGATTAAATAAGGTTGAGGTTTATGGTTAGATGAGAAGGGCGCAACCGTAGGGTCACCTACTTTGCGCCTTTCTTTTCATTCGGGGAAGGACATTAGGGGGAGCGCTCATGTCAGAGACCATGATCGGTGAAGCACCGCGAGAAGGCAGTCTGGAAGCCCCAACCCGACATCCGGTGGAGTGGAAGCAGCCGTCATTTTATGACGAATCGTCGTTGTTTGCGGAACTCGAGCGGGTGTTCGACATTTGTCACGGGTGTCGTCGCTGCGTGAGCTTGTGTAATTCATTTCCAAGCCTCTTTGATCTCGTGGACGAGTCCGACACGATGGAGGTTGACGGCGTCGCGAAACAGGATTACTGGAAAGTTGTTGACGAATGCTATCTTTGCGATTTGTGTTTCATGACAAAATGTCCCTACGTACCGCCCCACGAGTGGAATGTGGATTACCCCCACCTCATGTTGCGCGCCAAGGCTGTAAAATTAAAAAGCGGACAAACCAAGGTGCGGGATAAGATTTTAACCGCCACGGACAAAGTCGGATCATTGGCGGGTATTCCGGTCGTCTCTCAAGTGGTGAATGCGGCCAACAAGGCACGTGGGCCACGCAAGGTTCTGGATAAGGTGCTGGGGGTGCATCCCGACGCCATTTTACCCGAGTATCACAGCAAAACGTTGCGAAAACGGCTTAGTGGTCATCAGGCACGTGCAGCTGACGCTCAACAAACTGCAAATACACGGGGCAAAGTGGCTCTGTTTGCAACCTGTTATGGCAACCGCAATGAGCCCCATATCGGGGAGGATTTAGTGGCGGTTTTCGAGCACAATGGCATCCCCGTTTCCCTGGTTGACAAAGAGCAGTGTTGTGGCATGCCGAAGTTGGAGTTGGGTGATCTGGAGGCCGTGGAGCGAGCAAAGAACGTTAACGTGCCTGAACTGCTCAAATGGATAGAAAGGGGATGGGATATCGTTGCCCCTGTCCCGTCGTGCGTGCTCATGTTCAAGCAGGAGCTCCCGTTGCTGTTTCCCGATGATCCGGCTGTACACAAAGTAAAAGCGGCGATATACGATCCATTCGAATACCTGATGCTGCGGCATAAGGACGGTAAGTTAAATACGGATTTCAAAAAATCGCTGGGTAACGTCGCCTATCACGTCGCCTGCCACCTCCGAGTTCAAAATATCGGGCTCAAGACTCGAGATTTGTTGAAACTGATTCCCGAGACTGAGGTCGAGGCCATTGAACGTTGTTCGGGTCACGATGGGACCTATGCGGTAAAAAGTGAGTTTCACGAGGCGTCCATGAAGATAGCCAAGCCCGTCGTAAATCGGGTGAAGCAAATGAACGCGGATCACTATAGCAGCGACTGCCCTATGGCCGGCCATCAAATTGAAAATGGCCTTCGGGACGGACGCGAACCAGAGCACCCGCTAACGCTGCTGCGTCATGCATACGGTATTTAATAAAACTTGCGGGCGTCTGCACGAGGCCTTCCGACGACGCTTGGACCTGCATAAAGTAAGACAGGACATGGTTTGCTACTGCGATGGGAAATTGGCTGTACCGCAGGTCGGTTCTTCGTTTTCCTAACCCGCTTTTGTCACAGGGCCGCATAGAGATTGGGTGGATCCTGCGAGACATGCGGGCGAGTTCGCAGGGTTCGTCACTGTTGAAGATCGCGCTCTTTTCGAAGGTTTCGCGCGCGTACGCGGGTGATTAAATGTTGCCGCGAATTGTGTCCCGTAGAGAGCGTTAATGGGAACAAACATCCCACGGGCGCGATCAGAGTAGGTTAAGCAATGCGCGTTGATCAGCAGCGTTCGTCGAAGTCACTATAAGCGTTCAGGCGCGAGCGCTTAAACTAACGTGTGGAAAAGTAAGGTTGCACTATGCAAAAATTAACTCGGGACGATTTGTACGGTCTTGAAAAGTACGCGGAAATGAGGCCCGACTTCCGTTCCAAAGTGTTATCGCACAAAAGGAATCGCCAAGTGCAGATTGGGCCCCACGCGACGCTTTATTTCGAAGACCGTCTTACGATGCAATATCAAATACAGGAGATGTTGCGTGTAGAGCGCATATTCGAAGCCGCCGGAATTCAAGAGGAACTGGATGCCTACAACCCGCTTATCCCCGACGGTGCCAATTGGAAGGCAACGTTAATGATCGAGTATGACGATGAGCAAGAACGTAAGGCCGCACTTGCGGGACTACGCGGTATCGAAGACCGTATTTGGGTACATGTTAACGGTTATGAGCGTATCTGGGCGGTTGCGGACGAGGATTTGGAGCGAACTACCGACGAAAAAACGTCCTCCGTTCATTTTTTACGGTTCGAACTGACCGCGGACATGGTGGCCGCGGTCAAACAAGGTGCGACCGTCGCGATGGGGATCGACCACGACAAGTATCAGCATGTGGTTGACCGTATAGCCGAAGAGACTCGTGGGTCGTTACTCGCGGATTTGGATTGATTAAGGGCTCGCGTCATAATTAATTCAACATTTTTCGCATCCGATCTTCGGGCCATTTTTGAACAATCCTCAATCGCAAAAACCTCGAATTAGCCGGGCTAGTCCTGCTGTTTTGCTCAATCGGATTGTCCAAATCTGACCCAAATCTGGGCGCGAAAAATGCGAAGTTATTTTTTCGCGAACCCTAAAGGCTGGGGCGAGATCACCGGTTCGGTTGTTAGTAACCACGATCGTATTCCCGTTTCTACGCAGCTAAGTGTCGGCGTTCCGCCGACAATTTTTTCTAAGTTACTTTGCTATCCATTGGGCAAGCGGTTTAGTCGCATGCCGGCAGTCGGTGGATCTTGCGCGTGGTTCCCGAGGACGTTTCGTGGTAAATTTGCTCCGCTTTTTTGGCTTTGTGAGGCGGTGACGCGAAGTCATCGCAGGGAGAGATATGAGTAAAGGCTATGATGCTTCAGCGATAGAGGTGTTGAGCGGGCTTGAGCCCGTTCGTAAACGCCCCGGGATGTATACCGATACTTCTCGACCCAATCACCTCGCACAAGAAGTTATCGATAACGGCATCGATGAGGCGATTGCGGGCTATGCCAGAAGAGTGGATGTGACACTCTACAAGGACGGATCGGTGGAGGTTAAGGATGATGGGCGCGGCATGCCCGTCGATAAACATCCGCAACTTAAGATATCCGGCGTGGAGGTCGTTCTGACGCGTCTCCATGCTGGAGGTAAGTTTTCCGATAAGAATTATCAATTTTCCGGTGGATTGCATGGCGTGGGCGTGTCGGTGGTTAACGCATTGTCAAAGAAGCTCGAAGTCTGGGTGCGGCGCGGTGGCAAAGAGTACCATATGGCGTTTGCTGGCGGCGAAAAAACCTCTAATCTGAAGGTCGTAGGCAACGTTGGGAAGCAAAACACGGGTACGACAGTCCGTTTTTGGCCGGATAAAAAGTATTTTGACTCACCTAAGATTTCTATCAGCAGACTGAAGCACGTTTTGCGGGCCAAGGCGGTCCTGTCACCGGGCCTATTGGTGAGGTTTTTTGATGAAAAATCGGGCGAGAAGGAGCAGTGGCAATACGAAGACGGCGTGCGTTCCTACTTAGAAGAAGCGTTACAGGGTCTCGTTGCTTTGCCCGATGAGCTGTTCGTGGGGAGTATGGAAGGCAATCAAGAGGCTGTAGACTGGGCGTTAGCCTGGTTGCCTGAAGAAGGAGAAGCGGTTTGTGAGAGCTACGTAAACCTCATACCCACGGCGCAAGGCGGTACCCACGTTAACGGGCTGCGTACCGGTTTGACTGAAGCGATCCGAGAATTCTGTGAATTTCGCAACCTCTTGCCACGAGGTGTTAAGATCGCCCCGGAAGATGTCTGGGAGCGGTGCAGCTATGTTCTTTCGCTCAAACACCACGATCCACAGTTTAGCGGCCAAACAAAGGAAAGGCTGTCATCTCGCGAGTGTGCGGCATTTGTGTCGGGCGTCGTGAAAGATGCTTTTGCGCTATGGCTAAATCACAACACGGCGGCAGGCGAAAGCATTGCCATGCTCGCCATCAGTAATGCTCAAAGCCGTATGCGCGCGGGCAAGAAGGTGGTTCGCAAGAAAGTCACTAGTGGCCCTGCCTTACCTGGTAAACTTGCCGATTGTTCGTCTCAAGATGTCAGCCGTACGGAATTGTTTCTAGTGGAAGGAGACTCCGCGGGCGGTTCCGCGAAACAAGCCCGTGACCGCGAGTTTCAAGCGATTATGCCGTTACGTGGAAAGATTCTTAACACCTGGGAGGTTGAATCAAGCGAAGTGCTCTCGTCGCAGGAGGTTCACGATATTGCCGTGGCAATTGGGGTCGAGCCCGGGTCGGACAATCTAGCCGGTTTGCGCTATGGCAAAGTATGTATCCTCGCCGACGCAGATTCAGATGGTGCTCACATCGCAACGTTGCTGTGCGCGCTGTTCTTGCGCCACTTCCGTAGTCTGGTGGTAGCGGGGCATGTCTACGTGGCCATGCCGCCATTATACCGCGTCGACGTCGGTAAGCTCGTCTACTACGCCTTGGACGATGCGGAGAAACAGGGCGTATTCGATCGCATTGCCGCGGAAAAAGTCAAAGGTAAGGTCTCGGTACAACGCTTTAAAGGTCTTGGCGAGATGAGTCCGCTGCAGTTGCGTGAAACCACGGTCGCACCTGATACGCGACGGTTGCTACAACTCACGGTTGATGCCGATGACGGTACCCACCGGCTGATGGATATGTTGCTTGCAAAAAAACGTGCTCCTGACCGCAAAGCCTGGCTGGAACAGAAGGGCGACCTCGCAGAAGTATAACAACTATTCTAAATGGCGCCGGAGCACGAGTTTACCGGCGCGGATGGATAAGCACCTATGCTCGATGATGAACAACTGACTGAAGATGGCATAGAGCGTACGCCGTTACGTACCTATGCGGAAAAGGCGTACCTGGACTATTCCATGTACGTTATTTTGGATCGGGCGCTCCCCCATATTGGCGACGGTTTAAAACCGGTTCAACGACGTATCGTTTACGCCATGTCCGAGCTCGGACTCAACGCAGCGGCCAAGTACAAAAAATCGGCGCGCACCGTTGGCGACGTGTTAGGGAAGTTCCACCCCCACGGCGATAGCGCCTGCTATGAAGCCATGGTCCTGATGTCGCAACCGTTTTCGTATCGTTATCCGTTGATTGACGGTCAGGGTAACTGGGGATCACCTGACGATCCGAAGTCATTTGCCGCAATGCGTTATACCGAAGCGCGGCTCGCGCGTTATGCCGAAGTTTTGTTAACGGAACTGGGTCAAGGGACCGTCGACTGGGGGCCCAATTTCGACGGCACGCTGGAAGAACCTCTTGTCTTGCCGGCGCGGCTTCCTAACGTTTTACTGAACGGCGCGAGCGGTATCGCTGTCGGTATGGCCACGGACATCCCTCCTCACAACGCCCGCGAAGTGGCATCAGCCTGTATTCGCTTGCTTGAGGAGCCGAAGGCGACGATCGAGCAATTGTGTGAGCATGTCAAAGGCCCCGACTTTCCCACGGAGGCTGAGATAATCACGCCTGCTGAAGAGTTATTGCGTATTTATCGTAACGGTACAGGTTCGGTGCGGTTGCGTGCCCGTTACGAGGTGGAAAACGGCGATATTGTCGTTACAGCGCTTCCCTATCAAGTCTCGGGCAGTAAAGTTTTAGAACAAATCGCTGCGCAAATGACGGCAAAGAAGTTGCCCATGGTTGAAGACCTGCGTGATGAGTCCGACCATGAGAATCCCACTCGTTTGGTGATCGTGCCGCGTACCAATCGCGTCGACGGGGACGCCTTAATGACGCACCTGTTCGCGACGACGGATCTAGAGCGGACCTATCGCGTCAATCTCAATATGATCGGCCTTGACGGTCGACCGAAGGTCAAGAATCTTCGCGACCTATTAAAAGAGTGGTTGGAATTTCGAACGGAAACCGTACGCCGGCGCTTGCAGTTTCGCTTGGACAAAGTGCTCAAGCGGCTGCATATCCTTGACGGCCTATTAATCGCGTTTTTGAATATCGATGAGGTCATCGCGATTATTCGTCATGAAGACAAACCGAAAGACGTCCTGATGGCAAGGTTTGATCTCACCGATACCCAAGCTGAAGCGATCCTGGATTTACGATTACGCCAGTTGGCTAAGCTGGAAGAGATCAAGATACGCGGCGAACAAGCGGAGTTATCCGCAGAACGCGATGCACTGGAAAAAACACTGGGTTCCAAGCAACGGTTAAAGACGTTAGTTAAGAAAGAAATTACCGCGGATGCGGACACGTATGGCGATGAACGACGTTCGCCGATCGTTGAACGGGCCGCCGCTCAAGCCATGGATCAGACAGCCCTTGTTCCGTCGGAGCCCACCACTGTGGTGTTATCCAAAAGCGGCTGGGTCCGGGCCGCGAAAGGGCATGAAATTGACCCGGCTACGTTAACCTATAAATCCGGGGACGAGTTTTTGGCTGCGGCGCAGGGGCGCACCAACCAGCTTGCCGTGTTTATCGATTCGACGGGACGGTGCTACGCGTTACCAGGCCATACATTCCCTTCAGCGCGGGGACACGGCGAACCGCTAACCGGGCGTGTGACACCACCGCCCGGTGCCACCTTCGCCGGTATTATGATGGGCAGCGAAGACGATCTATATTTACTCGCCAGCGACGCGGGTTACGGTTTTGTGGCCAAGTTAGGGGAGCTGCAGGCGCAAAAAAAAGCGGGCAAAGCGGTGTTAACCATCCCCAGAGGGGCCAAGGTGTTAGCGCCGGCGCCTATCAGCGATCTGGACAATGATCGCGCTGTAGCTATTAGTAATGAAGGTAGGATGCTGGTGTTTCCCGTTGCCGAGTTACCGGCCTTATCCAAAGGAAAAGGGAATAAAATTATTAGCGTAGCGGCTGCGAGAGTCTTGGAGCGCACGGAATTCGTGGTTGCGGTGGCTGTGGTCCCGGACGGAGAAGCGCTGACGATATACTCTGGGCAACGTCACTTTACCTTGAAACCGTCGGACCTCGATCATTACGAAGGTGAGCGCGGACGTCGTGGTAATAAACTTCCCCGTGGTTTCCAACGCGTGGAGCGCGTTACGGTAGGGGAGAAGTAGTTGAATATTGAGGGTTTTATACGCTGAAATTCCGCTCAAGCGTTGTGGTATCCGGAGAACACGCTATGGCCGCTTAAGGACGGATGGGCTCGTCACGCGCTATGGTTTGACATTCCGTAAATATCCGAGCCTCACATCGGCGGCAGCGTTGGTAGTCCAGTTGCGAAAAAATGGTGGCGATAGCTTCATTTTTAGAACGGAAAACGTGCTCGGCACCGAGTTGTGTCAATGTGCCGCTGCGTTCTAAGAATTCGTAAACGCCTTTCTTCATACCGCAAAGATAAAGGGCAGCGCCGACAGTGCTACGGCGACGCGCTTCCTGCTCAATGAACTGAGCGCCGCTAATGTCGATAAAGTTTACCCCGTAGCACATAAGTAACAACGAACGTGGTTGCTCTCGGCCGGCATCCATGTGGCGTAACGCATCCTCGATATGGCTAATCGACCCAAAGAAAAGGGAACCGTCGATACGAACGATATTGAGTTGCGGGCAGGTTTTATGCTCTGGATCCTTGGCAACGTTCAAGAAACGTCGATTAGCACTCCTGGCGTTGGGTGCGCAGCTGATGACTTTGGGGTGGGAAATCCTGTTTAAGTGGAGCACAAGAGATAAGATCACGCCGACGTATATTCCAAAGTCCAATGCCACAAAGACGCACGCCATAAATGTGGTTACGACGACGGCTGCTTCTTGTCGACTGGTTCTAATGATGATCTTTATATCGTGAAAGTCGATTAACTTGAAGCTAATTAACAACAATATTCCTGCCACGGCCGACATGGGTAAGTAGGCCGCCAAGGGTGCGACGATGACGAGTATGACCAAGACAATCGCGCCACTGAACACGGCAGCCAGGGGCGTTTTGGCTCCCGCATGAACATTCACGTTGGATCGCGCAAACGAAGCCGTTGAGGGATAGCTCGAGAAAATACTGCCGGCAATATTTGATAATCCTTGGCCGAAGAACTCTTGGTTGAGGTTCTGCGGTTGTAGACTGCGAGAGGCAACGGAGCGTGCAATACTAACTGCCTCGACGAGCCCAACCAGAGCAATGGCGAGGGCACCGGACAGTAATGGCGGCCAGTTTACCAACTCGTAATCGGGTAAGGATAATGGCGGAAACATCGAGGGAAGCGATCCCAATAATGTTATGCCGCGATGTTCGCCACCCAGTAACGCGGCCAAAGCGCTACCTATCAATAAGGCCAATAGTAATCCTGGCCAACGAGGTAGATAGCGGCTGAATAGGACCGCCGCGAAGAGCGTAGCCGCGGCAACAACGAGGCTCGCTACGTTGGTCTCATTTAACTTCGATGCTAACGCAAGCAACGTGTCAATTAATGACAGTCCTTGTGGTAACGCAATGCCCAGCGCGGTGTCTATCTGGCCAACGATGATGAGAATTGCGGCTCCCGCGGTGAAACCTGCGATCACCGAATGGGAGATAAAATTCGCCAATGTTCCCATACGGGCAAGGGCGAGCACTAGCTGATAGATACCGGTTAGGAGTGTTAACGTTATAACGAGGGTTACGTAGTGAAGAGAACCCGGTTCCGCTAAGGGTGAAACAGTGGCGAAAACAAGCAGTGCCAGCGGTGTAGTGGGACCGCACACTATGTGATGAGACGAGCCAAATAATGCGGCGACAATGACGGGGACAATGGCGGTATACAGTCCGTACTCAGGCGGCAGACCAGCGACGATGGCGTAGGCTACGCCTTGGGGAAGCACGATGATCGCTGTTGTTGCCGCCGCGATAGCGTCGCAACGTAAGTTCTTGATGTTAACGTTGGACCACCATGATCGACCGGGCCACAACAGGGCCGGCGTGTTGCTTGTTGGAATCGTGCTCGGCTTTGGCATCTAGGGATCAGTACTAATAATCGGGTCAGTTACGGCGTTGGTGGCGCTACTCAACCTACCCAGACAACGGATTCTCAGCGCTACTACCGACGGTTCTTATCCGCATATACCCATGCTCGTGGTAGGGTCGCGTCGCGAACGTCGTTATACGACACGGAAAATCCGTTAAGCTTCAGATGTTTCAAGTCTGGGAACATGAAAAATCTCGACGGATTTCCATTATAATGTGGCGTGTCGTATTTTGAGCAGGATTTAATCGGACTTATATTGAAATTCCGTCGTTCAGCCCAAATTTATATCACTGGTAGACCAAGCGGCTAAGTGGCGTCCGATCGAGACCTTGAGTCGCTGACAAATAGGGTTTTTAAAATAAAAACTTCGTCAATCGAGGTGAGAGGTAGAGTATGAAACGTATTTTTTTGTTCTTGGCGACAAATATTGGCATTTTGCTAGTGCTGAGCGTTACCCTGCGGTTGCTTGGGGTGGAGCGCATTCTTGATGAGCAGGGCGTCGGTTTGGACTACAACTCATTACTGGTGTTCGCGGCAGTATTAGGCATGGGCGGATCGTTAATCTCCGTTGCTATCTCGAAGTGGACGGCGAAACGAATGACCGGCGCCCAGGTCATCGAACAACCGCGCAACGAAATGGAGCGCTGGCTGGTCGATACGGTGCGCCGCCAAGCCAACATGGCGGGTATCGGCATGCCGGAAGTGGCTATATACGATGCTCCAGATGTAAACGCCTTCGCAACAGGAATGAATCGAAACAACGCCCTGGTGGCAGTAAGTACGGGCCTGATGCGCAGCATGAGCAGAGACGAGGCCGAAGCGGTATTGGGCCACGAGGTGAGCCATGTTGCCAACGGCGATATGATCACCTTGGCGCTCATTCAGGGCGTCGTGAATACCTTCGTAATTTTTCTATCTCGCGTGATTGGACACCTTGTCGATCGTGTGGTGTTTAAAACCGAGCGTGGCCATGGTCCGGCGTTTTGGATAACCGCCATTATAGCCGAGATAGTGCTCGGCATCCTGGCGTCGATAATCGTGATGTGGTTCAGCCGCCGCCGCGAATTCCGAGCCGATGAAGGCGGGGCAAAATTGGCTGGGCGAGAAAAGATGATTGCCGCGCTGCAACGTTTAAAAGCGTCTGCGGGTCAACCTCATCTCCCTGATCAAATGGCGGCGTTTGGTATTTCTGGCGGAATCGGAGAGGGAATCAAGAAACTGTTCATGACTCATCCTCCGTTGGACGAGCGCATCGCGAGCTTGCGTGGGGGAGCATAGTCACCCCTCGCTGTATCATGGTAAGGTTTTTTTGACGCGAGGCGGGCCAAGTGCCCGCCTTCTTGCTTCCGAGCTAAGGGCTCGCGAAAAAATAACTTACGATTTTCGCATCTCATCTTCGGGCTATCTTTGAACAATCCTCAATCGCAAAATCCTCGAATTAGCCGGGCTAATCCTGCGGTTTCGCTCAATCGGATTGTCCAAATCTGACCCAAATATGGGCGCGAAAAATACGAAGTTATTTTTCCGCGAGCCCTAAGGGCCGCGGAAGATAATAATTATCCAAAAATTGCGCCGGATTTTTCTCAGATTCAAGGCGCGGCACGTGGCGCATATTGGAATATGCAACACTTGCCGTAACGCGGAAGCTGAGTAAAAAGACCAGCAAGGTTGGATAATTATTTTTTCCCGCGGCCCTAAGGTTCGTTTTCCGTTCATGCTCCCAATCCCTGACGTTTTCTCGCACAGTTTGCTGGGCGGAATTATCCACAACCCGAGCGTGTTCGCCGAGCTGTGTTAGAAACCGCGGTTTAACCGTCTATCAAGCCAACGGAGCCAACCGGTGTCTTACTTGGGGCGCCTGGGACTTCCTGCACCAAGCGCGGCACCAAATAACCGGGCAATCGAGCAAGCAGTTGCTCATATAGCGCACGTGCCTGCATTTCGTTAACTTCGAAATGCGTCGCGCCGTCTACCTTGTCCAATAGGTGAAGATAGTATGGCGTTACGTTATGATGAAACAAGCCCTCGCTCAACTCGACCAAGTCTTCCACCCGGTCATTGACGTTGCGTAAAAGAACAGATTGGTTAAGCAGCGTTGTGCCGCTATGGTTTAGATTCGACAATGCGCCGCGTAAGGTTGGGCTATTTAATTCCTGGGCATGATTGACATGTAACACCATAACGGGTTTAAGTCGTGAGCCGTTGAGCCAGTCCAGCAGTTCATCGTTCACACGCTCGGGGATGACGATGGGCAATCGAGTGTGAATGCGTAAGCGCCTAACGTGCGGAAACCGAGCGAGGTCGAGGGCCAGGTGACGCAACCGCTGATCACTTAACGACAACGGATCGCCGCCGCTTAGGATGACCTCCGAGATCGTTTCGTTCTGTTCGACGTACCTGAGTGTGCTTTTCCAGTGGTCGCGCGACGAATTAGCTTGGCCGTAAGGGAAGTGGCGGCGAAAGCAATAGCGACAATGTACCGCGCAGGCGCCCGTGGCAATCAGTAGTGCACGCCCTCGATATTTGTGCAGCACACCCGGTGACATCATGGCATTTAAGTCCCCAACCGGGTCGGCGCTATAGCCTGGACGTTTATCGTGTTCGGCCTCTAGCGGTAACACTTGGCGCAGCAAGGGGTCGTTAGGGTCTCCTTTGTACATGCGAGAGAGGTACCCTTTCGGTATCCTTAACGGGAAAAGCCTCGAGGCCGAACGGGCAGCGGGTAACAGCTCCTGCGGCAGCGCTAGGAGTTCGAAGAGTTGTTCGACGTCGGTGACGGCATCCGCCATGATTCGGCGCCAACTCGGCTGTGACGTCGCTGTTTCGGCTCGCTGTAACATTTGAAAATTGGTATTATTTGCCGTCAGTTTGTTAAATGGTCTTAAATTTCTATGATTTCGTCCGAGGACGTGCCTGTTTAGAAGTATTAAGGTAGCGTTTGCGGCTGAAACGTATTATGCAAAAATCGGTGACGCTCTTGCCGGGAGAAAGATTGTTTTTTATGCGGCGATGATTATACCTGGAAATCCGTGGCGCGTGCGGTCTCAAGGAATTGCGCGCGTACCGTCTTAATCGGGTGCTGTAAAGCCTGGAATATTCTCCATGGTCCTATCATTAATGGTGTTTTTGTCAGCCAGATAGAACGCGCGTATGGTCAAGTAAATTGTGCTTTTTGCAGGCCTACTACTACATGGTATTACGTCACTACTAACCTAAAGAGGGTGTCCTACACCTGTTGTTTTAAGAGGAAATCCAATTTATGGCATCTTACAGTACCAACGAGTTCAAAGGCGGTCTTAAGATCATGCTGGACGGCGATCCATACACCATCGTCGAAAATGAGTTCGTAAAACCCGGTAAAGGCCAGGCGTTTAATCGGGTTAAAGTTCGTAACCTGAAAACAGGGCGCGTTATCGAGAGAACGTTTAGGTCCGGGGAAAAAGTTGACGCCGCCGACGTCGTTGATACTGAAATGCAATACTTATACAACGATGGCGAGGTTTGGCATCTCATGGATCCGCAGACCTATGATCAGGTCACGGCCGATAGTACCGCTATGGCAGAGGCGGCTAAGTGGCTGAAAGGTCAGGAAATGTGTACGGTAACCCTGTGGAATGGCGAGCCATTGAGCGTTATACCACCTAACTTTGTTATATTAGAGGTTAAAGACACCGATCCTGGGGTACGTGGTGACACCTCGGGTGGTGGAGGTAAGCCGGCTACGCTAGAAACCGGTGCGGTTGTAAGGGTACCCCTCTTTATCGACGTCGGCGAATTGTTGAAGATTGATACCCGTACTGGGGAGTACGTGGCACGAGCAAAAGAGTAGGGCGTGCATCTTCGCACCGATCTGAAGACGTTGATTGTTCTGTGTGCATACCTTGCTGGTCGATGAATGGCGACGGCGTTGAGTGGCGGCCTACGGCGCCATTAGCTAACCTCCGCGCCCGCGCTGCGCTCTACGCGGAGATTCGTAGGTTTTTCACTGAGCGTGACGTTTTTGAGGTGGAAACCCCGGTATTGGGGTTGGCGACGGTGACAGATGTCCATTTGCATAGCTTTGTGACACGTTTTACCGGTCCCGGCTCTCCAGAGGGCATGACCTTACACCTGCAAACGTCGCCTGAGTTTGCGATGAAACGGTTGTTGGCGGCGGGAAGTGGGGCGATCTTCCAAATCTCTAAGGTGTTTCGTGACGAGGAATGTGGGCGTTTTCACAACCCGGAATTCACCATGCTGGAGTGGTATCGCCCAGGATTTGACCATCATCAGTTGATGGATGAGATTGAGGCGCTGTTGGGACGGGTCGCGGGGATTGGGGTCGTAGAGCGACTTTCTTACCGTGAAGCGTTTCAACGCTATGCGGGGATTGACTGTGGTGCTAAACGTGAGTTGCTGCGTGAGTGCGCCATTAGTCACGGCGTAATTGAGGCCAGCCCCGACCCGTCGCACGACAGTAATTATTGGCTGGATATGCTGTTGAGTCACGTAGTGGGTCCCCAGTTAGGCCACGGTCAGGCGACGTTTATCTACGACTTTCCGGCGACGCAGGCCGCTTTAGCCAAAATTGGCGGTCGTCATACTGCGGTTGCCGAGCGTTTCGAAGTGTTCGTAAGTGGCATGGAACTAGCGAATGGCTACCATGAACTTACAGATCCGGACGAGCAACGTCGACGCTTCGACGCAGATAATCAGAAGCGGATCGCCGCTGGCTTAGCGCCGGTAGCAGTGGATGAGCGATTGATCGCGTCATTGCACGCAGGGATTCCTAGCTGTGCGGGTGTCGCGATGGGGCTTGATCGCTTGATGATGTGGCTTACACAGGCGGAGACGATAAACGAGGTGCTCGCGTTTCCCATCGATCGTGCATAGGGGGATGGGTTCAATCACTCGGTGTGGTCGACGGCTTAACTACGCCCACCGCGTAATTTATGCTGCTGTGCCGCGCGTAAATAGGGGGCGCTCCTCATGTCGGTTGGCTGTACACTGCGCTAGGGTAGAATAAAATAAATACCTAGGCGGAGCGGCGAAATATGTGGGAACCTAATGTATTTTAAGGAAAATTGTTCAATTTCCATGGCGAGGTATGGAAATTGCTTGTAAGCGTGGAGTCAAACTATAACGAAAGGCCTACGCCTCATCGTCAATCAGACGGGTTAAAGGTCTCGGAAAGCACTTGATTTCCATTTATCTTTTGGTTTTTTCTATGCATGTATTGTTGTTTAAAACAAATAGTCGCGGGGGATTGTGATGGAACGTCGTTGGACAACACGGACTAAACTTGCCGTTGACGTGGATTTGGCGGTCAATGGTGAGGGCCATATCGTTTGTAAGACGAGCGATATTGGGCTTGGCGGCGCCTACGTGACGCACGCTTACGGAGCGCTTCCAAACGGGGAAAATGTGGAATTAATTTTTCGGCTTAACGGATCACCAACATTAGAAGAGCATAAGATTCGGGCGAAAGTTGTTCGCTCAACGGCAGACGGCGTCGGCCTCATGTTCCGCGATTTTGATGCCGTTGCGTTCCGCTCTCTGCAGAAAGTGATGAAAATAAAAGAAAATGCATCGACGACTCAGTTACAGGAGTAGCGTCATCCGATCAATGTAA
>CALZJI010000317.1 GCA_945787615.1 uncultured Chromatiaceae bacterium
AGTTCGATGGCTTTGATTGTTAGCAGCATTCCCTGTGGATGGGGTGTGCGCACGCCGCCAAATGTCCGGTACGCTTGAGCGGCTTCGAGGTAGCGCTCTTGTTTGACGAAAAAGTCGCCGAGGCCACGGTAGAGCAAAAACTCATAGTTAGCCCCGTCCCGATTGGTGAAGTAATCACTCAGGGTTTGGGTCCCGTCTAAATGAGAGAAACACAAACTAATGACACGGAACGCGTCGTTGAGTACCTCTTTGTCACCACCAGATAAAAACGCATAGTCATCGAGATTCTCGCCAAGACGGTTGTTGGCGAGTTTAAGATCGACAAGGGCTAGAAAGGGTTCGAGTGCATCTAGATAGCGCTCTTGCTTATAAAGTGACCAACCCCGTTTGTAGGTGGCGCGTTCGTAAAACGGTGATTCCTTACCGAGTCGTATGGCTTCTTTGTAGGCGGGTTCGGCCTTGGCAAATTCTTGAAAGACAAACAGCAGCTCGCCACGGCGAAATTGCGCCTCCTCGTAGTATTTGGTATTGGGGTATTTTTCGACTAGCGTGGTTAATACATCAAGGGACTTCTCTATTTCGCCGACCTGTTCATAGGCGCGCGACAGTTGGTAGTAGATTCGGTCATTGTCTTCTCTATCGGGAAACGACTTAATTAGACCTTCATATAGGGCGATGGCTTTAGCGTAATCAGGTTCTGCGGGAACGGTTGCCGTCGAATCTATGTCCGCGCTTTCCCCCAGCGCTGGCGTCGCTTCTTCTTCCTGTTCCATCAATTCCAAGTCAGCGAGACGGCGCATCGCACGCCGCCGCAAAGCTTCATCGTCAGTATTCTTTAATAGCGCCTCGTAGCTTTGTTTCGCCTTGCTCGCATCCGGTTTGACTTGTGCGGTCGTGTCGATAGTAACCGTTCGTTTTTCCAGGCTTTTTAAGGTTGGGCTGGTGTCTTTAGGTGCTACAGAGCAACCCGCTGTAAACACTATGGCGGCCACTGCGAGCCCGAAACGCGGTTTCATTATTGAAACGCTCCCTGTGTCATTAATCGATCAATAATTTGCGCGGAGCCGAACCGCGCCTGATTTAAATAACGGTTGATCCGCTGGGTTTCTTTATCTAGCCGGGCTACGACAGCGTCTTGCAGCAAGGCCTCATAACCTGACGTTAAACGCTCTAGCTCGCGTTTTAAAGTGTGGGTTTCTCGGAGGAGTTCTTGGAGTTTTCTGGTATCGAGGTCGACTTCGAGTTGCAACGTCGGGCGGAAATGCATATATTCTAGGGAGTTCGGATCGACTAAGTCGATAGTGTTCTGGGTAATCGCCGGCAAGGTATTGATCGCGGAGGATTTTTCGCCACGACCGGTACGGCGGGTGGCTTGCATCCGTTGATACGCGTTCAAAACCGTCTCAAGTTCCAACAAGTTCGGTTCAAGTGCCTGAAGATCGCGATAATTTTCCAGCGCCGCATGAAACCAATTGCGCGATATTATTCCTCCGAAGACGCGTTTCAATGGGTCGCCGGGCCAATTTTTTAACACCGCGTTAAGGTCACCCTTGAGCCATGAAGCGAACAGCTGGCTTGATTCCAATTGTTTGGTCAGCACGTCAATTCGTTCTAAATCGGTTTCCAAGAGGTGAATGGCGGCATCATAAAAATTAAGTGCTTGGTTATCGGACTCGGCACGGCTAAAGATATACGGCACTGCGAGGTAAGCCTCCGCAACCGTTGAATCCGTGTTAGGGCGGCCGTGCAGTTCGAGCAAAGGAACCAGCGCATCCTTGTATTGCTTTAACATGAGATTAGCCATTCCGATTCCCAGTAGGGCATGGTTGGCATGGGTGCCATTGAGGCGGACACGCTCTAAATATATTTTGGCGTCTTCCGGTTTTTGCGTACGTAGGAAAAAGTAGCCGAGCGCGACGTTGGCGCGATCTTTCAGCGCTTTCATTTCATCGCTGCGAAAGTTTCGCCGGCCAACTTTGTTAATCTCTTTAACCGCCTTTTCAGCTTGTCCGAGACGAAGCAGTGCGATCCCCAGGTTATATCGCCCATAGGTGCCCGATTCCGACGAATTCCTTAGGTCTTTAAAAACCTCACTGGCTTTGGAGTATTCGTGGCGAGCCAGGTGCACGGCGCCGCGTAGACTCAGGCGTTGCCTCTGGAAATCTCGAGAGGGCTTTTTGCTCAGCTGTGCCAACGACGAGAGCGTTTCGTCGTAAAGACCTTCTCGGAGGTAAGCGTTAGCGATTTGTAGCCATAGGGTGTCGCGCTCACGCTCGGGCAGAATGTCGTCTTCTGCGTGTCGTAGCGCCTCGACGGCCTCGCTAAGTAAGCCGTAGGAAACGTAGAGGGATGCCAAGGAAGGATGGGTTGGTTTTTTTCCATCATTACTCGGCTGATTAAGTGCGATAGCCAACTGGGCGTAGCTAAGCGTCTGAAAAATATCCTCGTTTTCCTCGACTTCCCGGCTTGCGACAAGTGGTCCCATTTCGCCGCTTCTTGCGAAGGCTTCTTGCTCGAAGAGAATGAGTTCGCCCTTGATCTCCAGGGCGTTCCTTTTAAGCGTTGCGACCTCACCGTCCAGAATACGCAACGCCGGTAGGGGCTGTTCCTCCGCCGGTATGGTCTGCGCGTGACTACCGGGTACCGTTATGGCCAAGAGGCTGAGCATCAAAAACAGCCATGTAGTCAGGTTTTCTCTAGCAATTGACTCCTTCATGTGCGCTAATTTATGTGAGCAGTAGTGTGCGTTGTAGCAGGGAATCCCCGAAGGGAACGCTTATTTAGGATTGGAACCGGAAGCGTTTACGTGATGTCGGTTCTTCGCACGCGCCGTTTGGGCTCTTAATCCTCAGACACGTTTGTTGCTTGAACGAGCGTAAAAATCGTGAGATTCCATTCCTCTGCGCTGTATATTTTTGGGATTATCGGCAATGCCGCTTTAAACTGAAGCAACCCCATTTTTATTCGCTACTCCCTATTCTCCCTCGTTTTTTTTAGTGTTGTACTAATGTCTTTGTAGGCTGGGGATAAATAAAGTTCAATGATAGCTTTTGTTGTGCTTGGGGTCCAATGTCTAAAAAATGAGACTCTCTGGCGTCTCGCCTGAATCGCGATTTTCCCGTACCCCTGTGAGAATTGGGGGTTAGCCGAGGATGCGGGGCAGGGGCGCAGAGTTGTTGGGAGGAAGATTGATCGTCTCCCGGTGGCGACCCCGAAAAAAACGCGCCCTCTCAGGGCGCGTTGTCGTTCACGATCACCTTGTTTGCTTTAGCGCATTTCGGCCTTCTTTTTCGTCTCCATGAGCTCGTGCACTATGGGTTCGAGTATGACTTCCATTGCCATGCCCATTTTGCCGCCGGGGACGATCAGCGTATTGGGCCGTGACATCCATGAGCCGTGGAGCATCTGCAGGTAAAAAGCAAAATCGTGTTTCTTTGGATACCTGAAGCGAATAACGGCAAAGCTCTCATCGGGCGTTGGAATGTCGCGCGCGATAAACGGATTTGAGGTGTCGACGATGGGCACGCGTTGAAAATTAATATGGGTGCGCGAGAATTGTGGCGTGATGTACTGGACGTAGTCGGGTAGGCGTCGGAGGATGGTATCCGTCACTGCTTCCGCGGAATAACCCCGCTCCGCGGTGTCGCGGTGAATCTTCTGAATCCATTCCAAATTCACAATGGGTACCACGCCGACCAGCAAGTCGACCCAGCGGGCAACGTCCGCATCGCCGGTCACGACGCCGCCGTGTAAACCTTCGTAGAAGAGGAAGTCGGACCCCGGCTCCATGGGCGTCCACGGCGTAAAGGTGCCCGGCTCCTGATTATACGGGGCGGCTTCTTCCATATTGTGTAAGTATTTACGCGTTTGTCCCGTACCGGATTCACCGTAGCTGCGAAACAGCTCGTCAATCTTGTCGAAGTGATTGCCCTCAGCGCCAAAATGACTCAACGTACGGCCTTCCTGGGTCGCTTTCTCGACAGCAGCTTTCATTTCCTTACGGTCGTAGCGATGAAAACTGTCGCCTTCGACGATAACCGGTTTTATGCTTTCCCGGCGAAACAGATGCTCGAATGCATTTTTTACCGTCGTAGTGCCCGCCCCGGACGAGCCCGTGACCGCGATAACAGGATGTTTTTCAGACATAATTTACTCCTCAGAGGCTAAAACGTAGTTAAAATTCTTTGGCTTATTGCGCGCCCCATTACCTACCGTATTGACTGCCGCGCATCCGGGTTGATTTGACCATACCCCCGTTTTTCGTTGTTTATTCCGTTCTCGAAAGTACCGTGAGCGACCCTTGCGGAGCCTCTGAAAGCTTAACCACTACAGCGGGGGCCCTCATCCTAGCTTCCAATCCGAAGGATCGCTATACGCATCCCCTTAGGCTCCAAGCGTTTGATTTTTACGTCGCTTATAACGCACCCCATAGAAATTATTAGTATCGATATACCAGGCCTAGCAGCACAAGGGTGGGTTCAGTCGACAGCGTATAATGTCAAAGAGGGATTTACCCCATCCGTTTTTTTCTATTTAAAGGCTTATTACGCTCGCTTTCCCAGCCCTTACGTCGTCGCCCCAGAGACAATGGCCCATTGTTTTTTTTTTGCCTATTCGCGAGAAAGGCAGGTTATAGATTACGTTAGCGCACAAAAAAGGGCAATTTATCGATTGCTCTCACCTATGTAAAAAACACGAGTTATCTGCTTTAGTGAAGTCGCGCAAACTGGCAATTAATACTATTTTTTTATATTTATATCAGTGGCTTATGTGGTTATCGCAGCCGCGTCTATGCCTCCATACGCATCTCGATAAAGACACCTCACGTTTAAGGCGCCCTAAAAAAGTCGCGATTATAGCAGTATCCGCGACGCAGGGCATAGCAACGGTGAGTCTCGATTGCTTTTTGCCTGGTCACATAACCCACTGATTCGGTGCTTGTTGAAGGATGTTGCTAGAACATTTAGAGAACGTTTAGAGAGCGTTTTAGGTTTGAAGCCAGCACTTTTTGTGGCCTAGGCCTCAAAAAATTTTCCTCGCATCCGATACTGAGTTAAAGGGAGTTTAGTTTACACGGGTGCTGACGCCGCAAGGCGCGCCTATCTCGGGGAACGGCTAGGCGAAGGTGTTTCTATTTATAACGCAAAAATTAACGGCCTCAATGAAAACACGTCACCGCAATTCGGGCTTTACGCTGGTTGAACTCATGGTTACTTTGGCCGTCGCCGCTATCGTCGTGGCCATCGTTGTGCCTAACTTCGAGAATGCCGTCAACAACAATCGCCTATATACCAATTCCAACGATTTTCTAGCCGTGCTGGCGCTTGCACGCAGCGAAGCGGTAAAGCAGCGCGCCGCCGTCACCCTGTGCGTCAGTTCCAACGGATCGAGTTGTAACGTCTCTACCAACAACTGGGAACAAGGGTGGTTGGTATTCACCGATGCCAACGCTAACGGCAGCCTCGATGCGGGCACCGACACCATTCTGCGCATCGGTAACGGTTTAGGGTCCACAGTGACAATGACAGTCGTTGGGTCCGCGACGACTTGGGTGCAGTTCCGCTCGCGTGGGGAAATCAATACGGGGGTCACCTTTGTGCTGTGCGATCAACGCGGAGTCTATGATGCGCGGGCTATCGTAGTGAATCAAACAGGGCGGCCGCGCATAGCCACCGACGATAACGCCAACGGAAAAGTCAACGGCCATTTAGGAGACGTATCGTGCGTTTAGTTCGCTCGGCGAATACGGTTCGCCGCAAAAACCGTGGTTTTACGTTGTTCGAAGTGTTGGTTGCCGTCATCGTGCTGTCTGTCGGTTTGCTAGGTTTGGCGGCCATGTACATCTCGTTGCTGCGTAACAACCAGAATTCCTATTTGCGCACTCAAGCCGCGGTGGTGGCCTATGACATCGTCGATCGTATGCGCGCAAATCCAGTCGGCGTCAGCAACGGTGAATACAACAATATCGACAGCGCTAGTCTACCCGATGACCCGGCGTGTATCGTAGCGGGTTGCACGACGGCAGACTTGGCGGATTATGACGTACGCGATTGGAGTCGCAATTTCGTTAATGTCGACTCGGATGCGGACTACATTCCCGCCCTGCCTTCCGCGTCCGGTACCGTCACCCGTAGCGGTGATGTGTTTACCGTGACCGTCAATTGGATAGAAATGGGCTCGGACGGCGAGACCAGCGCGAATTTGTCTATTAACTTCCGGCCATGATTATGATTAAGAATCCTCTTGGAAATCGCCGCCGCCAGTATGGTATGTCGCTGGTGGAGTTGATGGTTGCAGTGACCGTCGGTCTGGCCCTCACCGCGGTGTTGTTGCAGGTGTTTCTCGCCAGTAAACAGACCACGCGGATGAGCGATGCGTTATCTAACTTGCAGAGCAATGGCCAGTTTGCCGTCGACGTCCTCGGTCGGGCCATCCGCATGGCGGCCTATCAGGGCTGTGCCGATATCGACTCTTATGAGGCCAATGTCGTGGCGAATAACCCGCCAACAAATAGCCTGATCGATACCGCGTTACGCGGTGCGGAAGTGGCTGCCAGCAGTTGGTCTCCACCCACGCCTGCCGACGTCACGTCGATACAAAGCACCGTGTTGGTGAACAGCGATGTCATTATGGTACAACACGGTTCGCTCGACCGTGTGACACAAAGCGTCGGCATGATCAACGTTATCAACAACATCACGTTGTTAACTAATCCTTTAGGTTTTATTGATAACGAAGTGTTAATGATCGGCGATTGCTCGGGCGTTGAAATTTTTCGCACCTTGGTTACTAACGGTGCTACTACCGTTCAGCTTAGTCACAACGCCACCAACAACGATAATAACGCGTTTGATAAGGCTTACGATACTACGGCGCTGGTCATGCGATTTCAGTCCGACGCTTACTACATAAAGTCGACCGGTCGTACCAACAACGCAGGTGACGCGATTTTCGGATTATTCCGCCGGAGTATCAATGGCGCAGAGTCAGAGCTTGTTGAGGGGGTGGAAAATATGCAAATACTCTACGGCGAACTGCTGGGTGACGGAACACTGCGTTACTTGCAGGCGGATAACGCCAGTTTGAATATGACCAATGTGGTCAGCGTGCATATTGGGTTGCTTGTAGCGACCAAAGAGCGGGTCGCCAGTGGCGATGATACGCGCACATACACGCTTGCCGGTACCAAGGTCGAACCAGTAGGCAGCTCCGGTGCAACGGCAACCCACGCCAAAGATCGGCGGATGCGCCGTGTCTTTTCCACGACCATTAGACTCCGTAATCGAGGTTAGCGATGGCTATGAAAACCAGGCATGTTCGACAAGGGCGCGTTGAAAGTCCAGTGAATCAGCAAGGGGTGGTGTTAATTGTCGGCCTTATTATGCTGGTCGTGATGTTGCTCATTGGAATCACCTCTATGCGCATTGCCACCATGGATGAGCGCATCTCAGCCAATACTATGAATCACGGTGTCACGTTTCGTGCTGCCGAGAGCGCGGTGGAAGGCGTCATCGCCAACGAAGTCGTGTTAAGCCAGGCCCGCGACGCGGGCGAAGATACGCTCGTCACCAAGTCCGTTAACCTTAATGACCCTGCGGTCACCAGTTCCGCGGGTATCATTTATCGTGGATATGGGCACGCCCACGGCTCTAGCATTGGGAAACTGGGTCTCTTCCGCTACGACATTCAAGGCACGGGACAAATCCCCGACCTAAACGCCGCAACCGTTGTGACCCAAGGCATTCATCGAATCGTTCCCGCTCAGTCGAGCAACTAGTATGACTGGAACCGATCGTGATGAACCACGAACAAGGCGAAAGAAAAAACTAGGATGGTGGCGGGCGATCTTGTGAACCGTATCACAGTTTCATTTATTCAATCCGCCTAAAGTGTAGACTACGTCAGCTTTTTAATGTCAACGGATTCACATTTTTGGCCCCAGGTCTATCGCGGGAAGGGCCGACCCGATCGGGCTTTAATATCGCCTGTCAACGTAACCTTTAAATCACCGGAAGGATCCTTCTTGTTAACGACTTAACGGGTCGTTGGTCGAGCGGCTCATTGGTATAAACCAAGCCGTCGTCATAATGCATGCACTACACGCCGAGGTAAACGATGAAGAAAGCGCTAACAAAACTGAAGGCCCTAATGGTGGGATTAAGTTACGCCCTAGTCAGTGGCGCACCCGTTCTTGCCGACGATACGGAAATCTACTTCGGCGGAGGCAGCGCCAGCTCAGGCGTTTACCCCAACGTCATGTTTGTACTGGACACCTCCGGCTCCATGAGGAATGAAGTTTCAGGTACCGGTAAATCCCGCATGGCCACCATGCAAGAGGCCATGAATGATATTCTCGATACTATTACCGGCGTTAATGTGGGCCTGATGCGTTTTAACAACCCTGGTGGTCCGGTGCTTTATCCTGTCAGCTACATTGACAATGCAGTCACGGCCACGACGACCACGGATTTGCCCGATGTCAATATTCGGCTCAGCGATAGCGCCGACGATGCGGAACAAGTCGCCGGTAGCGGGGAAGTGATACTCGACAGTACCGAGCTCGATATTGCTGTTGGCCCCGGTAGTGCGCCGAGCGGCACCACCTTGAATTTGACTGTGACTCAGGGCACTGATGATGCTTTTGAAACAACGAGCCAAGTGAAAACAACTGCAAAATACGTCTACTTCAATACCGATCATATGAGCGGTATCCGCTTTCCTGCCGTCACCATTCCGCAAGGCGCTACCATTATATCAGCGCGCATGCAGTTGCGCTCTGACAACGTGTATTCGGATTTGACTAACGTAACCATTCAAGGTGAGGCGTCTGATAATCCCGTCACCTTTAACAGCGCTGATGCCACTAACCTTTCAACGCGTCCACTCACAACGGCTTTCGTGCCTTGGGAGCCTGCACCGTGGGTTGCGGGGGGATGGTATTGGACCCCCGATCTTAAGAGCATTGTACAGGAACAAGTCAATCGCGCCGGATGGTTGTCGGGTAATAGCTTGGCGTTCCTGTTTAGCTTCGATAGTGGGGCGTGGCGGAAAGCCTCCACTTTTGAAGAGACAGGTGGGGTGGCGCCTAGACTCGAGATTGTGTACCAAGCTTCGGGGAGTAGCACCACCATTACTGAGAAAATTACCTCCGGCAATGACGACGGTTATGATAATCCGGAGAAACCGGAATTTAACCTTAGCGGCAGCTACGTAAAAATACAGAGACTAAAGCGGGGCGCGCTGCGTTTTCCGAACGTATCGGTTCCCGCCGGCGCCACGGTTACCGGCGCCAAGTTACGGTTGATCGCCTCGAGTAGCGAATCTGGCGCGGCCGTCACCTTACGAATAGAAGGCGAAGCCGCCGATAACGCGGCGGCGTTCGTCGCTACGGCCAACAATCTCATTAACCGGCCGAAAGTGGCCACGTCCGTGGATTGGAGCGTGGGTGATACGTGGGCCGGAACCGCGTATGAATCGCCGGACATCGCGAACATCGTCAACGCTATTGTCGGCAGGGCCGGTTGGGCCGAAGATCAGGCCATGGTGTTTAGCCTGGATCCGCTAGGGGACAACAATCAACGCCACTTTTATGACGTTGAAAACAACAGCACGCGCGCCGCCGAGTTGGACATCACCTACACGACCGGCGGGGGCGCTTCTAACGAGGCGTTGACGGTTGGCCTGCGCTTCCAGGAGGTGGGTATTCCCCAAGGCGCGACCATTAATGCCGCCTTTATCGAATTCGAAGCGGCCCGCAGCACCTCCGGCGCGCCGGCCGTGTCTATTAAGGGCGAAGCGGTGGATGATGCGGCGCCCTTCCAGGCCGTGAACAACGACCTGTCCAGCCGCCCCGTGACCTTCAGTTCCAGCACCTGGAATCCAAGCGCCTGGAACGCCGACGATGTCAGTCAAACGCGGGGCACCTCGGACCTCAAGAACATTGTTCAAGAGATTGTGGATCGAACCAATTGGTGCGGTGGCAACGATATGGCCTTTTTGTTCACCAGCGGTTCGCCGGACAACCGTATCGCCATTAGCTATGACGGCGACCCCACGCGCGCACCCGTGTTGCGGGTGGACTACGATAAATCAACAGCCACGGGCTGTAACACCGTCGTGGGCGGTGCGACCACAACGACATCGAGCGATGAGACCGTGCGCCAGACGCTCAAGCAGATTGTTAATGACTTCTCGCCCGGCGGTTGGACGCCGTTGGTGGATACCTACTACGAAGCGGCACAGTACTTCCGGGGTGAACCGGTGCTATACGGCAAGGCGCGGGGGAACCAGTATCGCTACGGTCGGCTTAGTCACCCAGGGTCCTACGCAGGCGGTACCCTAGTACGCGGTGCCGGCTGCGACGACAGCGCCCTCAACACGAGTGCCTGTTACGGCGAGAACATCACCGGCAGCCCGGTCTACACCAGCCCCATCACGGACTCGTGTCAGAGCAACCACATTGTGTTGCTCACTGACGGGCGGGCCAACAACAACCACTCGGCGGCGTTAATCAAAGGCTTGACGGGCACCACCTGCAGCGGTGACAGCGCCGATGAGGCCTGTGCGCGGGATTTGGCCACCTGGCTGGCCGATGACGATCAGTCCTCGATTACCGATGAGCAGAACATCACCACCCACACCATTGCCTTCAATCTCGTGGATACCTCGGCGGTGAATTTTCTCAAAGACGTGGCGAGCAACGGTGACGGTTCGTTCCAGTCCGCCAACACGGCCACGGAACTGGTTGATGCACTCAAAAATATTCTGTCGGATGTGGCGGAAGTGGACTCAAGCTTTATCTCACCGGGGGCGACGGTGAACCTGAGCAACCGCTTACGCCATCGCAACGAGGTCTATTTCTCGCTGTTTAGGCCCACCGATGCGCCAAAGTGGGCGGGTAACTTGAAACGCTATAAGCTCGATGGCAGCGCTGGGACGATTGTGGACAGCGCCGATATTCCCGCGGTCAATCCCGTCAGCGGGAACTTCAAAGACACGGCCAAAAGCTACTGGAGCGACAGCGTCGACGGCAATGACGTCACCTTGGGCGGTGCGGCCGGTAAGCTAACGTTAACGGGCCGCAAGGTCTATACCTATACGGGTGCCTCAGGGGGTGTGGATGTGAGCCTGAGCGACGGGGCGCACGCCCTAAGTGAAGACAACACGGCCATTAGCGATGCGATGTTGGGGATCGATGCCACGGTGAATAAATCCAACTTGCTGCAATGGGCGCGGGGTGTAGACGTGCTGGACGCGGACAAGGACAGTAACACCACAGAGGTGCGCCAGCAACTGGGCGATCCGCTGCACTCGCAGCCGGTGATCGTGAGCTACGACTCGCTGGACACCACGGTGTTCTTCGGCACCAATGAGGGCTATTTGCATGCCGTAGACGGTGCCACGGGCGCGGAGAAATTCGCCTTCGTGCCCCAGGAGCTGCTGTCGAATCTCAACGTTTTTTATGAGAACGGTGGCGCCACGCAACACCCCTACGGGCTTGATGGGCCCATCACCACGTGGGTGAAAGACGAGGGGATCGCCGGCAAGATCGAGACGGGCGATCACGTCCGCCTGTACGCGGGCATGCGCCGCGGCGGGCGCAATCTCTATGCCTTGGACGTAACAAACCGCAGTGCACCGATCTTGAAATGGACCCTCAACGGCGGTGTGGGCGACTTTGCGGAACTGGGCCAAACCTGGTCGAAACCGATTCTGGCGAAGGTGAAAATCAACAGCACGCCGCAAGAAGTGTTGGTGTTTGCCGGAGGGTACGACCCGGACCAAGACAGCTATTCGACCCGCAGTGTGGACGACATGGGCCGGGCGATCTTCATGGTGGACCCCAACGACGGTTCGTTGGTGTGGTCCGGCGGCCCGGACGGCAGCCACAACGAGACGTTTGTTGACATGCTCTACAGCATTCCGTCCGACATTCGCGTCATCGACATGGATGTAGACGGTTTCGCCGATCAGCTGTACGTCGGGGATATGGGGGGGCAAGTGTGGCGGTTTGATATCAACAACGGCGGCGCCCTGGCGGATCTGGTGAAAGGCGGGGTGATCGCGCGGGTCAGCGACACCACCTTTGCCGGAAATCGCCGCTTTTTCTATGTGCCGGATGTGTCTATCGCGACCTTGGACGGCGAAAAGTTCTTATCCGTTGCCATCGGCTCTGGCTGGCGGGCTCATCCCTTGAACACCACTATCGAGGACCGCTTTTACATGTTCAAGCAA
>CALZJI010000318.1 GCA_945787615.1 uncultured Chromatiaceae bacterium
CAATGAAAAGTTCTTAAAATCCGAACCATTGCCTTTAATAGAGCGCGAGCCCGTTAGGTTCTGGCAAGGCATTTCCGTAATCTTACTGCTTTCCAACCTTGTGCTGTTATATGTCTTGAACGACTAACGGCGACCGAGTTGTACGTGTCATTCCCCGATTTCGCTAACGTACACAGAAACCGGTCTTTGTTGCGAGGTTCTAGTTGCGATAGAATACTACGTGAATACGTAAGCTCATGACGGCGCGTAGCACAATCTATTGATTTTACAGCGGCTCAAAAAATACCCGCTTAACGGATAGATGAAGCGAATATTTTTTGATTCCACTGTGAAACCAGTATCTTGCACGCCGCACCCCGTGCTGAACCCACGAATTCAGGTATCAATTATAAAAAAATCAAACAAGTGACGCTCCAAACCGGAATAATTCATCTTCGACACTCAAGGCATGCCCGCGATTCGGGTATTTAGTTGAACACGTTAAAGGAGCCCGTTATGCCTAGCGCGCAATCCGCTATCCTTCTTGAGCCGCCTTCGCTTGCACGATACCTCCACTTTCGCCTGAGGCCGGGAACGAGTAAACCTTCCGTATCCGCTTCGCTCCGAGGCTTAACCATCGATGAGCGTATCGTTGTTGGGCTCGGTGATTCCGTAGCCGCCGTCTTTGACGTATCTGTGATGGGATTGCGCGCGGCGCCAGCGCTGTCCGGTGCCGCTGTCGATATACCCTCCACCCAAGATGCGCTTTGGTGCTGGCTGCGTGGTGACGACCGCGGTGAGTTGTTGCATCGTAGCCGCGCTGTGACGGCGATTTTGGCGGAGACGTTTGAGCTGGAGAAGGTGGTCGACGGTTTTAAGTATGCGGGCGGACGGGATCTCACCGGTTACATTGACGGTACCGAAAATCCAACGGGTGGGAAAGCGACGTCGGTGGCCCTTAGCACTGGGCCGGCCGATGGATACAGCTTTTCCAGTTTCGTTGCTGTGCAGCAATGGGTGCATGATTTAGCGCGATTCGACGCCATGCCTCAAAACGAAAAAGACGACAGTATTGGCCGGCGTTTCAGCGATAATGAGGAATTGGACGACGCGCCGTTATCTGCCCACGTTAAACGCACCGCTCAGGAAAGTTTTACGCCAGAAGCCTTTGTATTGCGCCGTTCCATGCCCTGGGCGGAAGGGGGTCAACAAGGCCTGATGTTTGTCGCTTTCGGTAACAGCCTGGACGCGTTCGAAGCGCAGATGCGCAGGATGGTAGGGTTGGATGATGGCATACAAGATGCGCTGTTCCGCTTCACCCGGCCTATTACCAGCGCGTATTTTTGGTGCCCCCCCGTATCTGACAAGCGATTGGATTTGAGCCTATTAAAGTGAGGTGACATCACGCTCCGTTTCTTCGCGGTGCGTCAACCGTCGCCGGTGCGGATATTTCCGCTATTTTCTGGACTTAGGGCTCGCGAAAAAATAACTTCGTATTTTTCGCGCCCAGATTTGGGTCAGTTTTGGGCAATCCGATTGAGCAAAACCGCAGGACTAGCCGGGCTAATTCGAGGATTTTGCGATTGAG
>CALZJI010000319.1 GCA_945787615.1 uncultured Chromatiaceae bacterium
TGTCTCTGGAAAAAGAGCTCAGAAGTGCGGTCGTCGAAAGAAGGTTCGAAGCATTTTTTCAGTCTCAAGTTAACGATAACGGAGACCCTATTGGCGCTGAGGCGCTTGTGCGTTGGTGTCACCCTAGCAAAGGGATAGTGTCCCCGGTGAACTTCATACCCATCGCAGAGGAGACTGGTTTAATTCTCGACATCGGTACATGGGTGCTGACGGAAGTCTGTGAATTCATAAATAGCTGTTCGATTGATCATGTGGCCGTTAACATAAGCCCTCGGCAATTTCGTCAAACTAATTTTGTAAAAAGCGTAATCACGATACTCGAGAAAACAGGCGCCGATCCCAAAGCGCTGATGATAGAACTTACCGAGGGAGTCGTCATCGAAAATATTGACGATACCATTAGTAAAATGAATGCCCTCAAAGATATGGGAATTCGCATTGCCATAGATGACTTCGGCACTGGCTACTCATCACTGGCCTATCTAAAAAAATTGCCCCTAGATCAGCTAAAGATCAGCGAGGATTTTGTGAGGGATATCAGTACGGATCCAAATGATGCCGTTATCGTCGAGACCATCATCTCCATGGCCCGGCATCTCGGTCTAAACGTTGTCGCCGAAGGCGTTGAAACCAATGATCAACTCCGTTTCCTTATCGATAATGGGTGTCATTTGTTCCAGGGCTATTATTTTGCCCGTCCATTACCGAAGCAAGAGTTCGAAGACTATTTGGTCTCTTGCCGTCAGGCGCGTCGTCAGAGCGCCGTATGAACGGTTAATTCGTACTTCTCAGCTGATCCGGCCGCCCTTGTTTGGCCTTCACCCCAAAAGGGGGTACCGACGTTCCTGCAGTCGCGCACGTTACCCCTTCGGGCTTTACGCGAACATTCGTTGCATAACTAAGGGCCGCGGAAAATAATAATTGTCCAACCTTGCTTGTCTTTTTGCTCAGCTTCTGCGTTACGGCAATTGTTGCATATTCCAATATGCGCCAATTGCCGCGCCTTGAATCTGAACAAA
>CALZJI010000320.1 GCA_945787615.1 uncultured Chromatiaceae bacterium
AGGGCTCGCGTTAAAATTAATTCACATTTTGGGCGCTGAGGCACTCGCCTGGCAAGGCGTAAAAACGCCGGAATATAAATATCTTTCAAGTTTTTGCAACGCAGCCAGGCGATATGGATCGACGTCCAAAATGTGAATTAATATTGACGCGAGCCCTAAGTACCGTTTCGTCAGCCGACGCAGATGAACTTGGCGATTAACGTTGGGAAGAGACACATTTCGTTTTATTATACCGATGACTAATGCGTTCTATAGGTGTTTCTCGAATTGATCTTAGTTTTTAAATATGAGTTTTTAATAAAGGTAAGAACACGCGTTGCCTGCAACACAGAAAGACGCTGCGTAATCGTGTAAATTGCATGCCATGTTCACACTTGACGTTGATTTAGAACAGCGAGTCTTTGTGTCAATTTAGAGTAACTGTCCGAAGAAGGGAGATGTGCAATGAGTGATATCCCAGCCAACCTAAAGTATACGGAGACGCACGAGTGGAGCGAAGTGTTGAATGACGGTTCAATTCGGGTGGGAATTACCGACCATGCGCAAGAGTTGCTTGGTGATATGGTTTTTGTTGAATTGCCAGAAATCGGGCGAATGGTAGTGGCGAAGGAAGAGTGCGCTGTGGTCGAGTCGGTGAAAGCAGCTTCCGATGTGTATAGCCCCGTAAGCGGCGAGATCGTGGAAGTAAACGAAGCGCTTAACGACGAACCCGAATTGGTAAATCGGCATCCCTATGCCGAAGGTTGGATAATGCGACTGAAGCCATCGAACAGCCAAGAGCTTGAAGGTTTATTGGACGCGGATGCTTATTCGGATGTCGCGGCCACTGACGAGTAATCGCGTCTGTCCGGTGCCCGATTGGTAATATTTCGCCTTAAGATGATGTTTTCTCACGTACACAGCGTAGTTCGGGCGGTTAAACACAGATAATTGAGCAACAATGCCTTTCATACCGCATACTGATAACGACGTCAGAGAGATGCTCGATACCATTGGGGTAGGGAGCATCGATGAGCTTTTTGACGAAATCCCTGAAGCACTACGGGGCGTGACCCTGGAGAGCGTTCCTTCGCGAAACACCGAAATGGAAGTGGCGCAGCTACTTCGATCGCGCGCGGCCTTAGATGCCCCCAAACAGTGTTTTATCGGTGCAGGCGCGTACGAACACCATATACCCGCCGCAGTCTGGGAGATAACAACGCGCGGCGAGTTCTACAGCGCCTACACCCCGTATCAAGCCGAAGCGAGCCAGGGCACGCTACAACTCCTTTACGAGTACCAAACCATGATGG
Source organism: uncultured Chromatiaceae bacterium (assembly GCA_945787615.1). Taxonomy (GTDB): domain Bacteria; phylum Pseudomonadota; class Gammaproteobacteria; order JAADHS01; family JAADHS01; genus CALZJI01. The sequence continues at coordinate 1,293 of CALZJI010000320.1, forward strand.
CGGGTTTAACCGCTATGGATGTTTCCAATGCTTCCCTTTACGACGGTGCCTCTGCTTTGGCAGAAGCTGTGTTGATGGCAATGCGTGCGAATCGAAAGTCCAAGTCAAAACGCGTATTGATCCCTCGTAGTGTGCATCCGGCCTATCGTAAAACAGTGGCTGCAATCGTACGTAACCAGGGCATTGTATTGGAGGAGTTGGATTACAGCCGAGACGGCGGACATATCGTCGCGACGGATTTGCCAGACTCGCCGGGGGATTTCGCAGCGTTGGTTATCCCGCAGCCAAACTTTTTTGGTGTTCTGGAAGACACCGGAATACTTACCGATTGGGCTCACCAGCACGGGGCGTTGGTCATCGCGGTGGTAAATCCGACTGCCCTGGCGTTGCTTCAGCCGCCAGGAGAATGGGGTGTACGGGGTGCTGATATCGCTTGCGGTGAAGGGCAACCGTTAGGGATTCCTCTCGCTTCGGGAGGGCCATACTTTGGGTTTATGTGCTGTAAACAAGCCTACGTAAGACAAATGCCAGGTCGAATAGCGGGACGAACCGTTGACGTGGACGGTAAGCCCGGTTTTACGCTTACTTTGCAAGCGCGCGAACAACATATTAGGCGCTCGAAGGCGACTTCCAACATTTGTACCAATCAAGGACTCATGGTCACTGCTGCGACAATCTATCTGGCTTTATTAGGTCAAGAAGGGCTCGCCCGGGTCGCGGCGGCCTCCCACGCCGGTATGCGCCGGTTGCTCGACGCGATTAGCTGTCTACCGGGCGTGACTGTGGCGTTTAATCGACCCTATTTCCATGAAGTCGTGGTGGGCCTGGATAAGCCGTTGTTGCCGATGCTGGAATACATGGCCGAGAGAGATGTTCTCGCGGGTTACGACTTAAGTGCGGAATACCCTGAGCTGATTAACCACTTATTGATTTGCGTAACAGAGACGAAGACTGAAGCACAATTGGATGAATATGTGGCAGGTCTAAAAGAGGCGTTGGAGCGGTGTTAAAGTGTCCTGGCTGCGCGCGTACATTAGTGACGTTTTTTATGAGAGTCATAGGAGTACGCAAGCAAGTGATCTATGTTGTCAGCTTGCCGGGATGAGGTGTTTTTGCGCCGCGCGTAGTAGATGTTAGAGTATCTTAAACCTGAGCGAGAGCGAATCAACCGCATCGATGCGTTGTTTATACTCGCTCGACAAGCTGGGAGGAGAGTAGCATGGCGACAGTCACACTACAGGGAAATAAGTTGCATACGATTGGCGAGTTACCGGAGGTCGGCGCTAAAGCGCCAGAATTTCGCCTAACCACAGGAGAGTTGAAAGACGTCGGATTGGCTGACTATAAGGGCAAGAAGAAATTACTGAATATTGTTCCAAGTTTAGACACGCCTGTTTGTGCAACGTCTACAAAAAAGTTCAATGACGCGGCACGTGGCAGAGACGATGTCGTAATGCTGGTTATTTCTGCTGACTTGCCCTTTGCGATGGGGCGATTTTGCGGGGCGGAGGGCGTAGATAACGTTGTCCCGCTATCGATGATGCGTACGCGAAACTTTGCGAAGGACTATGGCGTATTGCTGACGGACGGTCCGCTTGAAGGTATCACGGCGCGAGCTGTCGTGGTCTTGGATGCGAATGATAAAGTGGTCTATGGGCAGCTGGTCTCCGAGATAGCTGATGAACCCGACTATGATAAGGCCTTGTCCGCGCTAGCATAGCGCTGTTATAAAACGGGTTTTTTGGATGCCCATACCGGATTGTGTCGGTCGTCAAGCGCCTGCCCTGTGCAGGCGCTGGTTCACGATAACCTCGAGATAGCGGTAAAGAAAAACGTAGTAGAGAAACATGTTGATCTTCGATAAATCCCGCACTGGCCGGCGTGCTTTCGGGCAATCACCCGCATTTAGTGCTGATGTCGACGATATTCCGGAATCGTTCCGACGAAAGACGGGCGCGGCGCTTCCCGAAGTGTCGGAATTGCAGGTCGTGCGCCATTACACGCGTTTATCACAGCGAAACTACTCCATCGATACGCACTTTTATCCGCTCGGTTCCTGTACGATGAAATATAATCCGAGGGCGTGCAATACACTTGCGTCGTTGCCGGGTTTTTCGAACCGACATCCGTTGGCACCGGCGTCAACGGGACAGGGATTGCTAGCGTGTTTGTATGAATTACAGGAGATGCTCAAAGACGCAACAGGTATGCAGGGCGTCTCATTGGCGCCGATGGCAGGGGCGCAAGGGGAGTTCGCAGGCGTTGCGATGATTCGCGCTTACCACGAGGCCCGTGGCGACAATGCACGTAACGAAATTCTCGTGCCCGACGCTGCGCACGGAACTAATCCTGCGACAGCGGCCATGTGTGGTTATCGGGTTAAAGAGATTCCTACCGATACGCAAGGCGACGTCGACCTCGGCGCACTGCGAGACGCATTGGGGCCGCAGACCGCCGGAATTATGTTAACCAACCCGTCCACGTTGGGTGTGTTTGAGCGCCGTATTCTCGATATCGCAAAAATGGTTCATGATGCGGGCGGTTTGCTTTACTATGACGGCGCGAATCTCAATGCCATCCTGGGTAAAGTGAGACCGGGCGACATGGGCTTTGATGTCGTGCATTTAAACATGCACAAGACATTTTCGACCCCCCATGGTGGTGGTGGACCCGGTTCGGGCCCGGTAGGCGTGGGTGAGCGGTTGCTGCCGTATCTGCCCGTTCCTATGGTGCACTGGGACGGTGAATCCTATCGTTGGTTAACAGAGAATGAATGCCCGCGGAGCATTGGCAGGTTGTCGGCGTTTGGTGGCAATATCGGAATTTTATTGAGAGCATTCATTTATGCGCGCTTACTCGGGCGCGAAGGCATGCAACGCGTCGCCGAATATTCGGTGCTCAACGCCAACTACTTGATGGTCGAATTGGCAAAACGTGGCTTCCACCTGGCCTACCCCCAACGCCGTGCTACCCACGAATTTATTATAAGCTTAAAGCAACAAGCCAAGGAGTTTGAGGTTACGGCCATGGATTTCGCCAAGCGTCTATTGGATTACGGCTATCATGCGCCGACAACCTACTTCCCGTTACTGGTGCCGGAATGTTTCTTGATAGAGCCCACAGAGAGTGAGTCGAAGCAGGACCTGGATGGTTTTATCGAGGCTATGAGCGCAATTCAAGTCGAGTCTCAAGAAAGGGCGCAAACAGTCAAGACGGCGCCTCATTCGTTGTCGGTGAAGCGTCTAGACGATGTTCGTGCGGCACGGGAATTAGATCTCGCTTGGAAGCCAAAACCGTAAGTCGATGGCAAAAGGGGGTAAAACGGGGATAAGCCGAATTGTTGCTGCGGCGGGTTATTCCTACTCCGGGCTCAAAGCCGCCTTTTACTCTGAGGCTGCATTTCGCCAGGAGTTACTATTATGTATTGTGCTAATGCCCCTGGCGCTGTGGATTGGAAACAGTGGTATCGAGTGGGCCCTTCTATTGGGGAGTCTTTTTATTGTCCTCATCGTTGAGTTATTGAATTCCGCGATAGAAGCTGTCGTTGATCGGATTGGTCACGAGCACAACGAGCTTTCCGGGCGTGCTAAGGACGTTGCTTCTGCGGCGGTGTTCGTATCGTTGGTGAACGTTGCTGTGGTTTGGGGGCTGGTTGTTATTACGTGAGCACTTTATTGCAAAGTGTATTGGTGACTTGCCCAACCGCAAGTAAGATTTATTTCAGTGTCGTTGTAAAAAAAGAGGACTAAACTATGACCGCCTTGATTTGCGGTTCTTACGCTTATGACAACATTATGGTGTTTCATGATCGGTTTAAGAACCATATCCTTCCCGACAAAGTCCACGTGTTAAACATCTCGTTTCTGGTTCCGGAGATGCGGCGGGAATTTGGCGGTTGCGCCGGAAATATTGCGTACAATCTGAAGCTGCTCGGCGGTGACCCACTACCCATGGCGACGGTCGGTACGGATTTTTCACCCTATGCTGACTGGATAGACCAATGCGGTATCAGTCGTCGCTTTATAAATGTTATTGAAGGGACATACACCGCCCAAGCATTCATTACGACGGATCTCGATGATAACCAGATTACCGCGTTTCATCCCGGCGCCATGGGGTTAGCACACGAACACAAGATTCCAGAGAAGGCAGGTATAACGATCGGTATCGTCTCCCCCGACGGGCGTGATGGAATGATTGAGCACGCCGCACAGTTTCATGAGCTAGGAATACCATTTATCTTCGACCCTGGACAAGGTATGCCCATGTTCGATGGCGAGGACCTCATGAAATTCATCGAGCAAGCGCAGTGGGTTGTCGTCAACGATTATGAGGGGGAGCTATTGCGGGAACGAACAGGTAGGTCGCCCCACGAGATTGCAGAACACGTTGATGCGCTCGTCATTACTCTCGGCGCTAAGGGGTCTCATATCTACACTAAACAAAAACGTATCGAAATACCCACTGCGAAAGCCCATATGGTCGCAGACCCCACGGGCTGCGGAGACGCATTCCGTGCGGGCTTGCTGTACGGCTTAATGAACGGTATGGATTGGGAAGCAACGGGACGTATTGCTTCGTTGATGGGTGCTATCAAAGTTGAGCAACATGGCACTCAAAACCATATCGTTAACCGAGAACAGTTCGATGATCGGTTCAAGGAGAACTTCGAATACCGAATCTAGCCCGCATTTCTCACACCCAACCTACTGCGGCCGCCTAAGACACTGAATCTTCGACGCGTACTCCCTACGGGCTCCTCAACGGACTGTCAAGTACACCTTCGTCGCCCTCCAGTCCGTGCGCGCCGAACCTTCAATGCCTTAGGCGCCCTCGCGACGATTGGGTGTGAGAAATCCGGGCTAGCCCGCATTTCTCATACCCAATCGTCGCGAGGGCGCCTAAGGGCCGCGGAAAATAATAATTATCCGAAGATTGCTCCGGATTTTTCTCAGCTTCTGCGTTACGGTAAGTGTTGCATATTTCAATATGCGCCACTTGCCGCGCCTTGATTCTGAGTAAAAATCCGGAGCAATCTTCGGATAATTATTATTTTCCGCGGCCCTTAGTTTGGCTCATAATTATCTTTAAGCACATGCGAACCGGTGTAACCGCAGACTGAGTGAAGGTCTGCCGTTGCAGCTGCGCTTAGATTACAGCATTAAAAACGCCCACTGCAGGATCAATTCGTTTTCATCTTCATCGAATGCTCGGGTTCGTCGGGTTGCATGATACTCGAATTTCAAGGCGTTACTCTCGTCGAGATCGTAGCGCAGCGATAAAACCTGATGATCTTGTTCGACGGTACCTAAGTATTGAAAATAGGGGTCATCCTCTTCGAATCTAATGATTTCACCACGGTACACTACTTTGTATTTTGCCGATATCCGATAGCCCAGTTGGATATAAGCCGCGTGGCCGGTATTGGATCCGGCGTCCCCGACGGAGTCGTCATTTCGGATATTGTAATATTCCGCTAGCACCTCGAATCGATCACCGGAATAATAGAGGTCTAGCCCGGCTACGGTTTGCTCAATCAACTCACGGCCTCTCGACGTAATAGGGCTGTTCACACCGGATTCGGCATAGCTGTTGTACATGCCAAACACACCGAGTTGTAGCGGGAGTTTTGGTGTTTGGTACTTAAGCCTGAAGATGAACATTTTTTCGGAACTGGGGTCGTCAGATGAATTGACGTCGATTGCCGAGGGTAAGTCTTCAGTGTTTATCGACGAACCGTTGCCAACAAGCGCTTCATAACCCCATTTACTCGGACCGGGAGAAAAGCTGCCCGAGGCCATTAAACCGATCCCATGAGCAGGGAGCACGTTACCTTCCTCTCCCTCGAATTCGATAAAGAAAGGCCGTCTTATGGTGTCTTGGAGTAACGCCCCGTGGTGAAATGTCCGGTTCCAGTAACCCAGTGGTACGTGAAAGCGCCCGGCAGCAATTTGAAATGCCGATGAAATGTCGCGCCTAACCCAAAGTCGTTCCAATTCGACTTCAAATTCGGTACCGTCAACTTCGACAACTAATTCCGCAGCCGTAAAGGTGTTCTCGCTGATCTGTTGCGATCCGAACAAGTCGAACTCACCGAGAATAAAAGAATCGGGTTGGGCCTCTGCGTCGGAGGTGTCATAATTGACCGCACCAAATGCGCTAAATTCCACCGCCTGGACCGCGGGCACGCTCAGTGCCAAGATTAAACCACCCAATAGATTTTTTTTATTATTGTTTAGTGACATCTTTTGCTCCATATTAAGACGATAACTATTCATCCAGCGTGAACAAGATCTTTACGGAATCATCGACAGCCGCACTGGACACGTATCCGATCGCGCCCGGTGAACCGAGAACCTGTTTTTTAATGGCTTCATCGCTTGCAAAGCTAGCGGGAGCACGAATGCTACGCGTAAACAACTGCTTGGTTCGGTAGGCCTTGACTTCGAACCACGACTTTCCGAGCACGCGCGTGTAAAACTCATCTCTCATCGCGTTTCCGCTCTGTTGATCGATGGGTGTCACCGTTTCGCCCGATGGCAGTGAGCTCGCCTTGCCGAGAAATATATCGCTGATTTGAGTTTGGGTGAGCGTGTTGGTTCGTAACGCTGGAGAGCCGATAACGACTAGGCCGGCGCTTTGGGGCTGCACTTTTTCCGCTAACACCGTTGAGCGGCTGGGCGATGTTGAGCTGGTCGCAAGCCGTGCTTGCTCCGAGGCCGCATCGGGTTCGATTGTCTCGGGTACAGCCGATTGAGGCCCCGCCGCTGCAACGATAGTCGTTATGCCGGCGTTAATCGATGGCGTTGCCGGTCTAGAACCTTCTGACAACGCTTGGTCGGCGTCGGAAACGCTTCGTCCCACTCTGGCAGATGTCACGTCCGATTGCGCAGAACCGGGAGTGCGAGTTTCGATCGCTTCAGTTTCTTCGGCCGCAGACACGGCCGCCACCGGGTCTGTTTGGCTGTCTGGGATGGTGAGCGCGGGTTCGGTGGTCGCGTTCGCGCTTAATGACCGTTGACTCAACGCAGAATTTTCGCGTTGGTTCCCGCGGCCACGTTCGCCCGCGGAATTGGCACTCGGTACCGTGATGATTGCGATCTTTTCGGTGGCTTGTAGTGCGGCGCTCGGCGTCGCCGTGTCGTCAAGTGCAACGTGCTCGTTAGCGGTTGGTGGTTTGGCGTCGCGCTGTGATGCTTCGCTGGGTACAATGCCGCTCTCCCTTTTAGCTGCACTCGTCGCGGGCGGGATAGCCGCCGCCGTGGCGGCAATGGTTTCGGCATTTTCAGCCTGGCTGCTCGGTGTTGAACGTTCAGCCGTTTCAATGCGTTCGTCGCCGACACCTGTTTGGCTAAATTCGCCATCCTGGGCAAGCGTGTCGGTTAACTCCGTCACAGCCGCGTTATCGGCAAGCGTTTTACCGGATACGTTATCCGGATCTTGTATCGGTGACGCGACTATCGCCCCAGGATCCGGCTTCTGTTCAGGCCCACCCGTTTCCGCTTCACGGCTGTTCTCAGCATCGAGTTCAGTGGAAGGTTGCGCAAGTTCGATTTCGGGTATGCCGCGCGCCACGGGTGTTGGATCAGAGTCGCGGGATTCTTCAGCAAAAAACAACACACCCAAGACACTTATCACGGCAACGGCACCGATCAGTGAGAGCGCAACACTTGAACGCCTCGATCTCATTTTTGTTGCCTGGGATGCTGTTTGATCGTAACCCGGGGTCATCATCGGCAGCCCAGCTTCTGGTGTATCGCCGCCGGACTCGCCCTCTTCACCCAGCGAGCGGGTCCCGACGGCGTCCGCATGTTCGCTCTCCCAGGATGATTGCTGGGCGTGTTCAAGCGGCACCTCAGCGCTGGGGCCGGTTAAGGTGGGAATACGCAACGCAACGTAGGCTTCAGTGACACGGAGTAAACTGCTGTGGATCGGATCCGCCGCATCGTCAATGGCAAAGATCTGTCGTAAATATTGATAATGCGTCGAGATCTGCTCACTGGTTGGCGCTGGATTTAAACCGAGTGCGCGGTAATCGCTTGACCCCGGCATATGTAATATTCTGTGTAATACATGGGCCGCGATCTGAGCGAATTCGGTGGTCTTATGAATATTGACCGATCCCTCGAGGCTATGCTCTTCCCTTGCTTTTACCTCTTTGACGACTTCAGCAAGGCGACGAATAACCGTGGGTAGCTCGGCTGGCAGCTGTCGGTTGGGGTCCAGAAGTTTAGCGCGAACAACGGGTGAGGTTTGAAACTCCTTGACAAACGAAATCAGCAGTTCGTTGGCGCGCTTGTGGCGTCGCGCGGCTTCGGTTTTTTTTGTATCGGATTCAGTCGTTGTTGCCGTTGTCACCTCATCACCGCCAGGATTTTGTCTTACGTCCTGAGGCTGTGTTTGTTCGTCGGAACCGGTTTGAGCACTTCCTTCGGCGCTGACTGGATCAGACCCGACTTGGGGCGGGGTGGGCGCCGTATCTTTAGATGACGCCCTGAACCTTGAAAAATACCATTTGCTAGCCATGGTAACAGTTGCTCTTCAATAAGTTATGTGACAAACAATTGATATAAAACGCATTACTACGGCCTCGCACAGGTGAGGATCGTAAGCGTTTGCCGCTTGGTTTGGTACTCGCCACCGTGTTGTTGCGAGGTCTGCGGCCGTTAAACATCGGCACTCAAAGGGTTTCAGAGTTCGGTAATACATACTATAGCGCAGCGTCGTAATACGCCCTCGCGCTGAATCGGTGCTACGGCGTCATTTGTCCGAATGCCACTGTCAATATTGATAATGGTGGTTGACCTGCCGGCATCAACCGTCAAATGGTGCGCCTAGCTACTGCTACATTCCGCGTGTCCCGTTTAACTAATTGTTTAATAAAGTGGAAACCTTTAGCCGGTGTTTCGGTTCCTAGATTGATTCTAGGTTCAACGCCCGTCATTTGTCACGGTCCACAGCGTATTATACGACGTATGAAAACAACTAATACTTGCATTATGATCGAGGGTCGTCCGGCCCAACCGCTTGTCCTGTTATTCTAACCCAAAAACTCTGGAATAGACCAATATCCCGAACCTATAAAATGGTACTAACTATGAGGGTAATTTCACGTTAACCGCCGTTCTAGAACGCAGCGACGCCAGCAGTTACCTCATGATTGGCGAGAGAATTGCAGCCATAGTTCAGCAGGTAAGGAAAGAGACACTATTTTGTTGAATTCGACCAATACAGTCGCGGGGGCGGGGTCGCTCATCCGGCTAACGGCGTCTTCGCCATCGCGAGTGGCTTAACGGTGTGGCCATGTCTCATCGGAGACTACCAATGGTTAAGAGAAAAAGAAGTGGAAGTCGCCTATCTGTGCCCCGGCGCCGCCGGGGCGCTTCGCCAGCTATCCCTTCGCGCCCGTCACGTACTCCGCCGTTAACGGATCCTTGGGGTCCCTAAATATCTCCTCGGCAGGCCCGTGCTCGATCAGTTGCCCAGCGCCGTTACGCATCCAAAAAAACGCGACATCATTGGCAACCCGCTTAGCTTGAGGCAAGTTGTGGGTGACCATGATAACGGTGTACTGTTTTCCGAGGTCTTTGATTAAGTCCTCAACCACACCGCTAGAAATTGGGTCGAGCGCGCTGCACGGTTCATCCATCAATAACACCTCGGGATTGAGCGCCAAGGCCCTAGCGATGCACAAGCGTTGCTGTTGGCCGCCCGATAACGACAGGGCGGAATGATGTAAGCGGTCTTTGACTTCATTCCACAGGCCGACATCCTGCAAACTTTGTTCAATGATGGCTGTGATCTGAGTTTTGTCTCTAACGCCGTGTTCGCGTAAGGGAAGCTCAATATTTTTTTGTATCGAGAATGGGAAAGGCGTTGGCTTCTGAAATACGATGCCCATGCGCCGCCGCAGTGCCATGATGTCCAGTGCGCGATCGTGTAAGTCCTCGTTTTTAAATAAGATCCGGCCGCTTAGGCGGGCATCGTCCAACTGATCGGTGAGACGACTTAAGCAGTAGAGAAAGCTGGTTTTTCCGCAGCCGGATGGGCCTATCAAGGTCGTAATCTTACCGGCGGGTATCGTCATGGTCACAGCGTCCAGGGCGGCCTGCGACCCGTAGTGAAGTCCCAACCGATCCGTAACAAATAAAGGAGGAGCGCGCTCGGTTAATGGTATAGGCTGAGGCGCCTGTGATTCCATTTTTCGTAATAAATTAGACGGCCTCATGGGGACACGGACCTACTACGGAAAAACCGGCGCATGATCCAATGGGTCATAAGATTGATCGTAAGTAATAGTATTAAGAGCACCAGGGCGGCGCCATAGGCATTGCGTTCACCGCCCGGTACATTCATGGATAAATCGAAAATATGGACCGATAAGGCGCGTCCGGAATCGAGCAGCGATCCCGGCATGCGGTCCACATAGCCGCTGGTAAAGATCAACGCGGCCGTTTCCGCCAGTGCTCGCCCTATTCCGAGTATGAGACCGACGACCACTGCGGGTAAGGCCACGGGTAGCAGTACATGGTATAGCGTCGTGACTTGAGATAATCCCAAGGCGGCGGCGTTGTGGCGATAAGCGTCTGGGACGGCGCGGAAGCCTTCCTCAGCAGCGCGGATAAAGATCGGTAACACCATACATGCTAGGGTAAGTCCACCAGACAGGATTGAAAAGCCTAAACCTAAGGTGATGCAAAAAAACGCGTTGCCAAACAAGCCGATGATAATCGATGGCATGCCCGCCAATACATCAAGACTACGGCGAATGAAGCGGCCAAAACGATGTTGATCTGAACTGTATTCCGCTAACAATATCGCCGCACCCAATCCGATGGGTACGGACACTGCAATACAGACGGCCAAAATAAGCAGTGTTGAGACTAGAATAGGGGCAATGCCCCCTTCTCTCCCGGCGTTACGTGGTGTGTCCGTGAGGAACGTCCAAGAAATTTGCCCCATACCTTCCCATACGATATTACTGATCAAGAGCAAGAACGACGCAGAAACGACAATAGCAACCGTCCACACAACCGCGGTCGCCAAATGGTTCTTAGAGCGAGAGACGGCTAGGGCGTCACGCATGCTGGCGGTGCCCGTTGGCGCGTTCGGCCAAAATGATGAGGGCCACGATCATGATGAGCAATGCGAGCCCACTGACAAATAGCGCGGCTCGGTGGTTCCCCACGGCGTAGGCCATTTCTAACGCGATATTGGCCGTCAATGTACGTATCGGTTCAAAAACGCTTTGCGGCGCATTGACGACGTTGCCGCACACCATTAACACCGCCATGGTTTCACCTATAGCGCGTCCCGTTGCCAGAACGATAGCGGTGATGAGCCCCGGTTTAGCGGTGGGTAGGATAATTTGCGCCACCGTAGTCCAGCGCGATAACCCTAACGCGGCGGCGCTATGGAGGTAATGGCTAGGGACGTTGGCGAAACTGGCGTCGGCTATGAGCGCAATGGTAGGTAAAATCATCAGGGTCAAGACAATGATACCCGCCAGCAGGCTCGCCCCTGGGGGCTGGTACTGAGCGATAAAGGGGACCACCATAACCAGCCCCCAGAAACCATAAACCACCGATGGGATGCCGGCTAATAACTCAATGAGACGGCGGTACGGTGTTGCAACGGCCGGCGGCGCATAATAGTGGCAAAAAACGGCGGAGAGTACCCCGAGAGGTGTTGCGACCAGTAATGCACCGAGTGTTGCCCACAACGTTCCCATGAGCATCGGAGAGAGGTTGTAGAGGCCTTCGACCGGGTGCCAGCCTGTGTCTGTTATGAAGTGAGTAAACGCGATGTTTGAGAGTGCCGGGGCCGCTTCAATAAACAAAAACAATACGATCAAGAATAACAGGGTGCCGGCAAGGCACGCGCAACTGCGCAAAGCCCAAAGGAGTATCTTGTCACGGCGCCATCGCGACAAAGCTCTGTACCTCAATGATGGGATGAACGGCCGAAGAGCGGGCGTATTCAATGAAGGCCTTCGATAAACCGGTGGGTTCTTCCTTTGTTACGAAATGCAACACTCGGGATAAGGGGTAACTTCCGTCAGCCACTGTATTGGTGGTGGCCTCCGTGCCGTCTAAAGGTAGTAACTTGATCGGTACCCCGTGCTCGGCGTCGGACTCAGCCGTGCCTATCGATACATAACCAATGGCATGCGGATTCCCGGCGACGGTTTTTACTCCCTGTTCATTGTCGCCGATGACGACGTGGGCGCGGATTTCGCTATTCTTTAGGCGAAAGTGTTGGAGGAACAATTCCAACGTGGAACGGCCTTCGGCTTTATTGATTACTGTAATAGGGGCGTTACTTCCTCCCACGGTTGCCCAATTGGTGACTTTTCCGGTGTAGATGGCGGCGACCTGGTCCACATTCAGTTGTGAAAGCGCATTGTCTTCGTGAACAATGATCCCGATGCCGTCGCGTGCGACCGGAAAAGCCATTAAATCGGTTTCGTTGCGCTTTAGGGATCGAGACACCATACCAACATCCGCGAGGCCTTGGCGCGTATCGGCAATTCCCCGTGATGAGCCGCCCGTTTGTACATCCACCCGTACACCCGGATGTAGGGCCTCGAAGCGTTTAGCCATTTCGGAGGCCAGCGGTGCGACAGTGCTTGAACCGGTTAAAACGATTTTGCCAGAGAGTTTATTGCCCGTCTGTGTCGTTGGTTGGCGATCTTTGGAGCATCCGGACAGACTCAGGCCAAGTGCAAGCCATATCCATAATCCCGCCCACATCCAGATCGCTGCACGCCCCATGCCTTATACCTCACCCCTTTGGTTGGCAAAGTCCAGCCGGCAACAACCAAGATCAATGACATGCTCCGAGGTAGAGCGCCGAATGGCGGGCGACAATTCGTAGAGCACGGCCTTGCCTACTCGACGCGCAATTACCAGGCGAGCGTCCCGCAACACCTTTAGATGATGCGACAGCAAGCTCTGACTGACGGCCATGCTGGCATTCAACTCGTTGACTTGTTTGGGACGATAAAGGAGCTGGCGCATGACGGCCAAGCGTGTCTCATCGGCGAGAATTTTCAGCGCTTGAGCGCAATACGTTGAGCTGAACTCACGAGCGGGCATGAAAAAGTCCCTGTATTATTTATTCCATTTATGGGTGATATTAATTTAGATTAATATGAATCTTTCTTCAAGTGCTAAAAGAAACATCTCTTTCCAAGATCGGGTAAATTACACGTAGACCCTTTCAATGCGTTCGTTGTGTTTGAACCGCCTACACATCAAGCAGGATTCCAAGCTCACAGGTATTTTGTCGCGGGATAGGCGGAAACCTTACTGTAACAGGACATCCGGAATAAAAGATTTCACGGCCGTGGCTGACACTAAGGGCCCGTGTAGAAATTACTTCACATTTTGGACGTCGATCCATCTCGCCTGCCTGCGTTGCCTACATGGACGTAGGCAAGGGGCGAGAGGAGGACGCGGTAGCTTTGCCTACATGGACGTAGG
>CALZJI010000321.1 GCA_945787615.1 uncultured Chromatiaceae bacterium
CATTTCGTGGCAAGGCGAAATGACGAGTAATAGCCGGACTATTGCGAGGAGTTTCAACGCAGCCATGGAATGAAGAGGGCGTGCTATTGACACCTAAATCTCAAACGCCACGGGTATATACAACAAAGGTTGCCGTAGCTCATGAATTAATCGCGTTAGAGACTCGGCGCGGCATTTCCCGACAGCGGTCGCGATTTTTTGAACGATAGGCAGGCGCGATATGACGAACAGTATTAACCGATGCTCGCCCCAGCACCATGATTTAGGACACGGTGACGCCACCGCAGTTCGCGCGGTAATACATAAGCATCGATTCATTCCCGCGTTCTTTGACCAAGAGGGTGGACAGGTTTATTTGTCCTGCCAGGCAGACGGAACCCTCTCGCCCGTTCACACGCTCACCGGGCTTCCCGAAAAGCTAGTCGTGAGCCGCGATGCTCAGGGGAACCCCCTCTCGGTACGCGCTACGGTCATCGCAGGTTTTGTCAAGTTCGGTCGTTTTTTGACGCGGGAGCAAGCGACGGCGCTGGTACAAAACCTGTCTCTCGAATAATGGGAATGGCCATTGTGGCGATGTGTTCGAACTTAGGGCCGCGGAAAATAATAATTATCCAAAGATTGCGCCGGATTTTTGCTCAGATTCAAGGCGCGGAAAGTGGCGCAGATTGGAATATGCAACACTTGCCGTGACGCAGAAGCTGAGCGAAAAGACAAGCAAGGTTGGATAATTATTTTTTCCGTGGCCCTAAGGTTAGCAACAAACGACACCGCTCTGAGGGTTTACCTCGAAAGCGGCTTCACCCTTCACCTCAAAACTTATTGGCATCTTGCGATAGATAACATTAATAAAAACGTAGCATTCGTTTAGGCAAGAACAAATGGGCGTTTGTTCACCTAAGGCGCGTTAAAAGTTTGCCTCCAAAGTACAGAAAAACGTGACCTAGCCGTTACAAAGGAAGCGGGCACAGGCATTCCGTGCGTTCGTTGTGGGCGCCCCTCCACGTCGGAGGGCTCCAGAAACAGGAGAAACGATTTCAGTAACCGCGTGTTGCCTGCGTATGGACCGCTACCGGGTGGTGAACATGAGGACTAGGGTTTTACAGACATGACAACGAACCGACGGCAAAGTGACCGGAAGCCGTTTCGCTCAACGCTTTTTAACGGTGTTTTTTTTATCGTTAAAGATAACGGCGAAAAATGCGAGATCTCCCACGTGGACGATGTCTCGACGTCTGGGATAGGGCTTCAGTTGCGGGGAAGATCGTTTGAAAAAGGCGATAAGCTAACTTTTGTTCATGAAACTGACGGGCTCCAGATGTCCGTTGACGCAACAATACAGTGGTGCGAGCAAGAACCCGGTGACAACGCATCCCGCATCGGCTTGGAATTCGATCCCGCGCAAGGCGATATGAACGTATTATTCGTCATGGCGTTAAGGGATTATCTGGACGCTTTCGAACAAAGCCCATTGACAGAACTCTAGGCTGCATTTCTCACCGGCGACCGTCGCGAGGGCGCGCATGACGTTGTAAGGTTTAAACGTAGAAGACCCGCGCCACGACGCATAACCAAGAAAAAATATGCCGGACTAAGAGACTTAGCGTTTTTTGTGGGCGTCCGCTCAACACCGCGCAGCAATTCCGTTACCCAATCTCTATGCTTAATCCACCTTACTTTTAGGGCCGTAGAGGCCGTAGGACCCGCTTAACCGTTACTTATTCGTCTTTTTACTGAGTGAATACCCCTCATGATGGCTTTTCCCCGTATTCTCAATTAAAGTGTCACACGCTTTGCTGTAGTATTTAGGATTACATCTATTGTGCCTCCGTAATTTTGCGAAAATCCAGGCGGCACAACGGCCGTTGTTGTCACGCTGCAAGTAACTCTGACTTTTCTCTTGGCCTAGCCCGTATTTCTCACCAGGACGGGCGATGATCGCGTGGGGATTTATTTTCACAGAGACTTTTACCACAAGGGGGTACCGAGGTCTAAACGAGAGGAATGACGTACAGGGACGTACTAATGTCGCAGGAGCCATGGATGGCGGACGCGATAAAAGGTGTATTTCCGAGAGACGACTGCATGGACGACGCACAAGGACGTGCGAGTGTCACGAGAGGGCAGGAGCCCGAAGTGACCGCAGGAGCTAGAGTAACGCAGGACGCAGTTACCGAAGAAAATTCTTTGTGGAAACACCTCGGTACCCCCTTGTGGGGTGAAGACCAAGGGACGGCAACCGGATCTGGTGAGAAAAGCGGGCCAAGCGAGCACCTATGCAATTTGGGCTTGTTCAGGAGATCATTGCCATACTGGGCGTATCGGTGCTTACCGTGGCGCTGTTTTGGCGTTTACAGCTACCCGCCATTATAGGCTACCTCTTCGTAGGAATCTTGGTCGGTCCTTACGGCCTCGGCTGGATCATGGATCTCGATTACGCCAGCGCAATCGCCGAATTCGGGATCATATTGTTATTATTTACTGTAGGCTTGGAGTTTTCCCTTCCTCACCTTCTTGCCATGCGTGGCGAAGTGTTGGGTATAGGCGCCTTCCAGATAGTACTCACCACAGCATTGGCTGCCGGCGCTGCGTGGCTCGCTGGCCTAGGTTCAGAAGCCGCGCTGGTCGTGGGTGGCGCCGTCGCCATGTCCTCCACGGCTATCGTAATTAAACAACTTAGCGAACAGCTCGAACTCAATTCTCGCCACGGCCGCCTCGCCGTCGGCATCTTATTGTTGCAAGACTTGGCGGTCATCCCGTTTCTTATCCTCATCCCCTCCTTGGCAGGTGCGGAAGAACAGTCTGTGGCTTTGGCATTGCTGTTGGCCATCGTCAAAGGCGCGGTCGCCGTTCATATTATGGTGGTTGTCGGTCGGCGTGTAATCCGGCCGATTTTCCGTGAAGTGACGCGGGCCCGGTCCAGCGAACTCTTCACCCTTACCGTGTTACTGGTTTCTCTCACGGCGGCGTGGGCAGCCCACCTGGCGGGCCTTTCACCCATTCTCGGTGCATTTTTAGCAGGAATGATGATAGGCGAAACGGAATTTAGACACCAGGTTGAAAGCGAAATAAGGCCGTTTCGCGATGTCCTGATGGGACTCTTCTTTATCACCATCGGCATGTTGTTGGATATTGGCCTTTTGCCCGTTATCTGGCCGTGGGTACTGGCGCTGACATTGGCCATTATCGTTTTCAAAGCGTTATTGATCACGCTGTTGGCCTCGCTACAACGCCAACCGCGCGGCGTATCGTTACGAACGGCGCTCATTCTCGCCCATGGCGGCGAGTTTGGGTTTGTAATCTTGTCGCTCGCCATTACAAACGGACTACTGGAATCACACGCCGCTCAAATAATGTTGTCGTCGCTAATATTCAGTATGGCATTAAGCCCGATGTTGATTCGTTATAATGGTTTGCTTGCCAAAAAAGCCTTCGCTTCAAACCACTTCAATAATCGCGCCAAGATCGCAGAGGAAGTGGAAACCGATGTATCTACACTGGAGCAACACGTCATTATCTGCGGCTATGGGCGTATCGGGCAAAACATCGGCCGCTTTTTGTACGAGGAGGGCTTTGAGTATTTTGCTTTGGATCTTGACCCGATCCGCGTTGGCGAAGCGCGGGAAGCCGGATTTCGCGTCAGCTACGGCGACGCAACGTATCGTGAAATTTTACTAGCGGCGGGCGTTGAACGCGCCCGCGCGCTAGTGGTTAGCCCCGATGATCCCGCTGTCACTTTGGGCATTCTTGAACACACGCGAAAGCTTCGACCGGATATGCCGGTGCTTGTACGCACCAGCGATGATGCGACGTTGGACAGGTTCCAACAAGCCGGCGCGACCGAGGTGGTACCCGAAACCCTCGAAGCTAGCCTAATGCTGTCGTTCCATCTATTACTGATTCTTGATGTTCCTGTCGCGCGCATCGTACGTCGCATGCGTGCCGTGCGTGCGGATCGTTACCAAATTTTGCGCGAGTTTTTCCCCGGCGAGGCCTCATTGGTACTGGAAGATGAAGAAAGTAACCGCGAACGGTTGCATACCGTTTTTCTCCCCAGGGATGCCTACGGGGTGGGGCGTACATTGAAAGAGCTGGGCCTGGAAAATTTCGCCGTAAGCGTCACCGCAGTGCGAAGACACGGTGTACGCGCCCCGCAGCCTTTACCAGAAACACAGCTCCGAGAAGGCGATATACTCGTTTTGTACGGAACACCCGAGGCACTTGAACGTGGTGAACGGGCCTTGCTCAGTGGGTGAGAAATGCGGACCCGCTCATCCTTGGCGGCGTTGTGAAAGAAAGAGAAACGTCTACTATTTCCGAGTTTTCACGCCTTGCCTACAAGGACATAGGCAAGGCGCGTGAGCATGAAGTGGACGCTTCTCCACGGATTGAATATAACGCCGTCTTTCTCGGAAAATCTATCCGCGATCGCTATACTAAAACGGCGGTTGGCCCTCTATTGACTAGGTACTTTTTCTTCAGAAGCCGTACCGGTCCAAACGGGCATTGATTTATGTTCCACTAAGCCAATGATTCCGCGTCCGATTCGATAGATCCACCATATAGCGGTACCCACAGCGAGCACTATCCCAAAGCCGTAATAGAAGGTGCCAGCGGAAATCATCGCGAAGACGAATGTAACAAGAAATGTTGTACTCAACCACTGATGATGACTGGCTAAGATTTCCAACAGCTCCCTTTCCTCGCCTTCGGGTTTCGACAGTAACGGTTTATACTCTCGACTCTTGAGAAGGCTTATCACAAAGCCTATGGGCGCCGTCAAGAACAATACGTAGAATCCATAGCTTATCCACAAAATGAGCTTCTGCGCGTTCTTATGTTCATTAAAATCGCTCAATGTCAGTTGCATAGCACTTATCCCTCTTTAGTTGTTTACCTAAAGGGCATGGTCGCTAATTGCGTGTTTGTCGTCTATCCGGGGCTAACGCTCAACAAGAGTTCGTTTTTAATTGATTTTCCCAACTAGTTCTACAAAAATTATACCCATCTTCTATCAATTTAAAATCTGTGCTCCCGATCCGCTCATCAGGAACTCACCAGCGTTCTGCGCATCACCCCATCCACTGCATTCGATTTACAACACGATCATAACCTATTAGCCGATTTGCCCTAGCCTATACGATCACCGCTGCCTCTCGGCACTCCACGCGCGGAAAAAACTGATGGCACACCGCGCTACGTAAAAAACTCTAACCTGAATCCGTGGGTTCAGGGCGGATGTAGAGTGCAAGATATTGGTTTCACAGTGGAATCAAAAAATCTTAGCATCACCCGTCGGTTACGTGGGTATTTTTTGAACCGCTGTGGAATCAAGAGCTTGTGCTATGCGCCGTCATAAACTCACGGATTCAGGTTTAACTTAATCCGTTACGTATCACTCTTCGAACAACGGACCAATAGATACGACGGCCAGGCTCCTGTTTTCTGCCACGCCCAGTCGTTTAATCCCCATTTGGTCGACGCTCTAAACCTCTACGTAGTTGCCGCAATAGCAACGTGCCGCCGTACTCGCTCTATGGCATCTAGCCCGTCTTTCGCAATTCGCTCCGCGCCCTCGCTTGTTCTTTGTTTCCTTACACATTCTTTGTCAGTCGGAAACAGCGCAACTATGACTCTCCTTCCAAAAATTGCGTAAGAAAACAAATCCCCTCGCTATCTTCGCGATTCGAATTGCGAAAGACGGGCTAAACAACTTCTTTTTGCCATCGAATTGACGGCGAAAACCCATGTCACCCTATATGTATTATAGCCTAACGACCGGGGTGTCCAGTTTTTTCGCACCGGTACGTGTAACCTCGCTAAACGACACCCTCCCAGATAACTAAGCATGGGGTGAACAAGAGGAAGTAGGCAAGACAACACCGCTCAATCGCAAACGAACTGGTATTTTTGACGTCCCAGTCGTTTAGCGTAAACGTTAAGAAAATGGCAAATGCAAGATATTTAGCCGACTCACCGAAGTTACTCGCTTCACTGAAGCGAACAACCTACCACGGGATCTCACCCGCGACCTTTCCCAATGTCTTTCAGCCACCATCGGTTCCGTCTTGGAGTAACGTGCAAACGACGGTTCGTTCTCCCCTCGGCCCATCAAACTCGCAGAAGAAAATATTCTGCCAGCGGGACAATCCGAGTAGCCCATCGATTATTGGTATCGTCTCGGACGGTCCCACTACGCCCGACTTGAGGTGCGCATCGCCATTACCGTCCTGGGCGTCGTGCTGCCAAACACCACGAGGTATTAGTTGTCGCAAAAGTTGTATCACATCCGCCTGTACGCTTTCGTCCCAGTTTTCCTGGATCATTATGGCGGCGGTCGCGCCTTGTGCATAGACTGAAACAAGACCGTCGCGAATTTTGCTACGCCTAACGATTTCAACTACGCGATCGGTAATATCTATTAGTTGTTCTCGTTTATCCGTCCGGAAATGGATTAACTCACGCATACCTAGTTTCGCTTCTGTGGAACCGCTGTGCTCGTTTCACCCTAGACGGCTAGTCTGTTAAGACGCTTTCTGCAGCGCCCTTGAAAATCCAAATTACATCGCGTTTAGAATCGCGAGACGTCGGGTCGAACGCGAGCGAGCAATGCGGAGCATTCCTTAGCTACGACGGCGCATCTGTTTGGTCATCTTTTCTGAGTATTCGCGTTCCAAAAGTTGGTTTCGCTTTTCGCCTCGCGCTACACTTGCTTTCGTCATCAGGAAACTCAGGCGTTTACTTACCGCCAACCGGGTCTCAGGATTGTCGATTTGACTTAGAAGTTGTTCCACTTCCCTAATCTCGCGCTGTAACGCCAGTTCAGGCGGGAGATAACCGGCATTTTTCAATAATCGGTAGCCGGCCCTGAGTTCCTCGGGAACCAGCGCATCATCGTCTAAATTAAGCGGCTTTCCTTCCCCTGGCAACCCGCTGAGTTCACCGCGTTCTATGGCTTCACTAATATAACCTTCGGCTAACTTGTCGATTAACCACATTGAATCGGCCTCTTTAGGGCCGCGGAAATAAATAATTGTCCAAGGATTGCGCCGGATTTTGGCTCAGATTCAAGGCGCGGCAAGGGGCGCATAATCCCTTTATGTAACCCTTGCCGCAACACAGAAGCTGGGG
>CALZJI010000322.1 GCA_945787615.1 uncultured Chromatiaceae bacterium
CGACCGATCCTGACGTGGCCACTGTGGAGCTACTGTCTAGTAGTCCACAGTTACAGTCGGGGGACGATAGCGGCATTACCATTAGTGCAATTGTCAAAGACGCGAATAACAACCTGTTGGAAGATAAAACGGTGACGTTTTCGTCGGATTCTGGGGCGCTCGCGGTAACGCAAAGCGCCACGGATTCCTCGGGTACCGCGCTGGCGACGCTTACCAGCGGCGGTGACGAGTCCAATCGCACCATTACGCTTACGGCGACGTCGGGTTCTGTTAGCTCGACCTTGAGCGTGAGTTTGGCGGGTACCGCGGTGACAATCAGTGGCCAAAGTTCCCTGGTTTTAAACGATACAACTACGTTGACCCTAACATTAAAGGATTCGTTCGGTGACGGTATAGAAGGAGAGACACTTACAGTAAGTTCTGCTCAAAACAATACGCTTAGCGTGGCAACGCTGACCACCGATACGAGCGGTCAAGCTTCCGTTACCGTAACCGGTGACTCGTCCGGTACTGATACCATAACGGCTTCGGCGTTGGGCGCCAGCGCAACCTTCTCGTTAACCGTATCCGGTGATGATTTCCAAGTTACCGCGCCCAGTTCAGACGGTACGGAAGTGAACTTGGGTGATAACGAACCCATTACCGTTCGCTGGTTACAAGATGGCTCACCGGTTTCCGGTCAAACAGTGAATTTCTCCGCTACGCGGGGTACCTTAAGTGCGGCCACCGATGTTACCGATGCGAACGGCGAGGCCAGCGTCACGGTTTCCGCGACCAATGCCGGACCTTCCGTTATTGCGGCCTCAGTGACTGACGGGCCTTCCGCGTCGAGAGAGATTGAGTTCGTCGCCACGACGGCCTCGACGATAGATGTGCAGACCAGTCTTTCAACCGTCGGCCCGGGTGGTGAACAGGCGACGATTACCGCCACCGTACGCGATCCCAACGGCAATCTCGTAAAAAACAAGCAAATCAACTTTTCGTTAACAGATATTACAGGTGGCAGTATTTCCGCCGCCACGGACACCACTGACAGCAATGGCCAAGCCAGCACGGTATACAATTCTGCGCTAGCGACCAGCGCCAAGGACGGGGTTAGCGTCACCGCGACGGTAGCGGATACGCCTGCTGTGACCAACGCCGTGACATTAACGGTGGGCGAGCGGGGATTATTCGTTACATTAGGCACCGGTAACGAGATTGAAGAGCCCGATATCGTGCGCTACGATAAGCTGTACTCCGTTTACGTTACCGATGCGTCGGGCGGCGCGGTGGCGAATGCGGAAGTATCGTTGAGCGTGATTCCGACGCGGTACTTTAAAGGCAGCTATGCATGGTTCGGTACCGTGTGGGCGCCTGTTTATACGATTGCCGGCGGTTGCGCCAATGAAGATATCAACGAAAATGGTCAGCTAGACGGTAGCGAAGATACCAACGTGAACGGCGTTTTGGAACCAGGAAACGTTGTGACCGTGGACCAAAGTACGGTCACAACTGGGGAAAATGGCTTCGCCACGTTCAATGTGAGCTATGCTCAACAGTACGCGAACTGGATTCAGGTAGACCTCGAAGCTCGCACCAACGTGGGCGGGACCGAGTCTTTGGATACCTCATCGTTTACGTTGCCGCCATCGGCGGATGACGTTTCGGACGAGAATGTAGCGCCGCCCGGTTTTACCAGCCCGTACGGCACCTCGGTGTCCTGCGCCGTTGCGGATTAAAAAACGTTTAATTATACTTGGTTGAGGAAAAAACGCCCAGTTTTCGCTGGGCGTTCTGATTTCTAGGGAAAGCAACGCTAAGCCTTGGACGAACGTCTGAGGTGTACCTCTGCTATTCATTAGTATAGTAGTGCCGAGGGCGGCGCCTGGTAAGATCCCAACGCTCACATACGTTTTTGCAGCGACACTCGTTATAATAGGCGAAATCGTCGCCGTTGCGAGCATCTCTAGTGAAATGAAACGTCCGCGTAACCTATTCTTGATCGGTCCCATGGGTGCAGGGAAAA
>CALZJI010000323.1 GCA_945787615.1 uncultured Chromatiaceae bacterium
CGACGAAGGAGCAAGCGCTGTTATATTACCTACCGCTCCGCCGGAGGCCATTCTTTTCACGGCAGCGCTTTCGTAGGTTCTGCATCGTTGGGTTGGGCAATCGTGCACACAGCGCACGTAACGCGACGAGTGGTTGGGTAAGCCAAACGATGCAGCGGCTCTCCCGGTTGTTAAATGGTGATCCCGAGTAGACTCGTTCTTAGTTAATTTGCCCCTCCCCATAGCCCTTAGGACACTGCGCATACCAGGGATCCGGCGGCCGCTCCTGTTTGCTTTACGTAGGAATGTGCCGTGAGTTTTCGTAGGAATACTTTGATTCAAACTTGATTTTCCGATTAACCCAACGGGCGTCGGTCAGTGTTCCGGCTCCCCATTAGATGGCTCAGTACACGGATAAGTGATTGTTTTGGAAACCCGTATAGCCTCTCCTCACCACCGTTAAGCGCTTCTTGGGCGGGACGAGATATTTCACTTCGAATACGGGTTTCCACTTAAATCCGTACTCTTGACAGGCAATATAAATCCACTAGAATAACGACTTCCTTTCACATGGACTTTCGAAGGTTCTACGGATTACCGCGCTTCTAACGGATCTAGCCAGTAGGCAAAACACGCCTCGCCCGCGCCATTAAGTACAACCCAATTACAAAAATAAACGTCGGTGGTACACCGTTTGTCACGGCGCCGCTAGGGAAATACGTTGGGTTTTTTTCGCCCCAACGTAATGACTTTCGGCCGTGCACAGTCAGTGTCATTAACGACATACGTCACTAAAACAAGAAAAAGGAGCTCAAAATGCATTCCCATAATCGCGTCTTAGGTCAAGGTATGACGGAGTACATTATCATCGTTGCTTTGATTGCTATTGCTGCAATTGGTGTTTTTACTGCGTTCGGCGACGTGGCTCGTCAGCAGGTTGCTGGTATGGCGACCGAACTCGCCGGTGAGCAAGCGGGTACCAATCTTGGCGGAGAAGAAGCCGGCCAGGCACGAGACCAAGGTATTAAAGATGCTGGTTTAGCCAACTTCAGTGATAACTTCGGCGAGTAACCTGCAATAACGCATTCACCGTGGTGAAGGCGTTAACCTGTTGGGACTTCAGTCTTTCCTTGTTACGGGAAAGACTGATGCCTCCGAAGATGTCTATAACTTCGATTAATATTCTTTGACATGCGTACTAACCAATATGGGCAAGCACTGCCGGTAGGAATAGCTGCACTGCTATTCGCCACCGTGATTACGCTGACGCTATTTAATACCAGTCAATTGACTTCGGAAAAAATGCGGCTGACCAATACTGCCGATGCCGCTGTTTACAGTGGATTGGTGTGGGAAGCACGGGCGTTGAATTTTCAGGCCTATATGAATCGTGCCATGGTGGCAAATCAGGTATCCATAGCCCAACTTGTCAGCATACTCTCTTGGATGGAAGCCTTCGAGCTCACAGCCCGTAACATTTCTCTTTACACGTCGTGGGTTCCGGGCATTAACGCTTCGACAAAAACGATTCATGGGGCTATTGAGAGGGTTAATCAAGGAATAGTGCTTTTTAGCAGAGCGACTGTTTTCGGCTTGGATAAGCTTATTACTGGTCTAGGCCTGGCACAGACCGCCGTACACGAAGCAACAAAAATCACTTCTCAGGAAGTGATACGAAAAGTCATATCGAAGAATGATCCTCGCTACGAACTTTCTCTGATCGGAATAGGTGAGCTAGGTTATCACGCCCTGGAAACATGGGACGATTTTACAGAAAAATATGACAGTAACCAGCAACTTCTAAGAAAAGCCGCCGTTGTTGAAGAGTCCTTGGATGAATTTAGCGCCGACCGCTCCTGGGATATGGGCATTCTTGACGCCGGTATATTCAAGGTCACTATGAAGCGACAAGGAGAGACCCGATTACTTCATAAAGAAACAAAAACGGAAGATATATTCGGACGAACGACCGATGAAAGCATCGAATGGGAATGGAAAGCAAAGGATAATCTTTCCTTCTATGAACATCATCGCAGTATCGGTGACTGGGTGAGAGACGATGAATGGGACGTCAATGAACTTCCTCTCGGTTGGGGTTCGGCATTCGTTAGCACCACTCGCAACGACTTCGACGCCTGCGACGAAGAAAAGGGAATTTTTAGATACTTCTTTAACCGATGCAATCAGTGGACCGAAAACCGCCTGGCCGAGACCGTTAGCGACTACGAACTAGAAGGAAGCCGTGGGCAAAAGTATAAGCAGATCTCAAACGGCTATAGCGGTATCCAAAGTTACCGAGAGCTGGCGGATATCAGTGAAGAAAACAAATTCCCCACGCTTTCCCTTTCCTTGGAAGTGAAAATTGACAAAAACAAAGTCCGCACTACGGAGAACATTGACGGTATTGGTTCACCGAAAAACGGGGACGTCCCTAACACGGGGTTTGGGCCCAGCATGTTTTATCAAGAAGACGATTTTGCCGTTAATGAAATGGCCGCGGTATCCTCCGGTGAAGTCTATTTCAAACGGCCCACCATGCGTGACGATGGCAAAACGGAATACGCGAGTTTATTCAATCCCTATTGGGATGTGAGGCTTGCTAATCCGTGGAAAGCGCGACTGCGCTCTTGGGGAATCCGCGGTATAGGCGAATTTTTCTCCGGTGGCAGCGGTTCAATCTAATAGGCGGTTGGACAATCAAAGGTTCACTAGTAATGAATAATCGTACATTAGGTAGAGATAGGTGTTCTCTCGGGCAAAACGGACAGGCTACGACCGAGGTGCTCGCCGCACTGCTCGTGTTCGTTCCGTTGCTGGCATTGGTTCCCTTGCTTGGCAAAGTCGCCGATGTCAATCATACCGCTATTGAAGCGAGCCGTTATAGCGCATGGGAACGTACCGTCGCGGGAAGCGATACAAAATCGGATGCCGATGTTCAGATGGAAGTTCAAAGACGATTTTTTAATAACCCTGACGTATTTATCGTTACGGGCGAAGTGGCATCTACGGAAGGCAACCAACAGAATCCGATCTGGAATACCACAAGCATGGGCCGCGTAGTTAAGTCGGTGGATGAACATATTCGGCTGTCATTGCAAAACGATGAAACCCCCGGCGCGATGGCCGGAACCATGGCCACGATTATGACTGAACTGGGCGGGTTAATATCAGCCTTGGACGATGATGCCGAGTTTGACTTGACCACGGACGGATTAATGACAGCGCGGGTTGGCGTTAATATAGACCCGGACGTATCCGCCAGCGACCAGAAGGGGTGTGACTATGCCTCTAGCGCCGCATCCTACGCTTGCATTATGCGGCACAATGTAATCCTTGCGGGGACGTGGGATGCCTCTGAACCCGAAGATGTCGAGCGAAGAGTCAAAGCTTTCGTCCCTGCGGAAGTATTGTCGTTCGTACAAGACATTAGAGATATCTTAACAAACGTGCCGTTGTTAGGTGACGCTATAGATAAAATGACTCAAGAATGGGAAGGCTTTGAGCCGGGCCATGTCGAGCCGGATGAAATACCCGCGGACCGGCTGAGTGACTAAGTACGCGGACTATACCACTATGCGACGTTGGATGGGTAATATTCTTACACTCCCTCTTGGATGCATCAGCATCACGGGAATTGCAGGCCAATGGCCGACCATTGAGCCGCCTCCCCGTTCCCATGTCGCCTGGGTGGGAGATGACATGGTTCACAACGGTGTGCCTCTGAAAGTGAAGGTGTTTAATTCCGAAAATTCCGTAAACGGCGTTCTCGATTTTTACCGAGGGCAGTGGCGAGATCACGATAAGACACCGGTTGAGAACACCGTAGGCGAATGGCGCATCATCGGCCGTCAACTTGGCGACCACTATTTAACCGTTCAAGCGCGACGCCATGACAACGGCAGCGAAGGCTTTCTCGCCGTCAGCACCCTGCCCGCAGCCCTTGACGGCGAGTTTCTTCCAAATACCGATACGCCGTTTCCACGGCTGCCGGGTAGCGATGTATTAACCAACACGGTCTCTTATGATCTCGGTAAGCGTTCTACGACGCTGGTATTTGAAAATCAAGCGTCATCTTTTGCGAACGCTTCATACTACCGCAGCAATCTTCCTGTCGATGGCTGGTTGCTACGACAAAACGACGACGCACAACTGGTCAGCAATAAGGGATACACCATGTACTTCGAAAAGCAAGGCCAAGCGTGCCACGTGGTCATTACCAACGGGACCAACGGCGGTACCTTAGTCACCGTAAACCTTGTTACTAAACCGTCACTATAGGGAGGAGAGAACGTTGGGTAAGCAAACCGGTCACGCAACGATGGAATGGATCTTGATAACGTCTATTTTCGTCATCGCATTGTTTGTTCCCATAGACGGAGATAAATCCGTTGCGGCCATGTTCGTGGAAGCTGCCCGGACGCATCATTCATCTTCCTCCTTTGTATTGTCGCTACCCTAATAATAATATGTGGAGAAATCCTTATGAGTTTGCCTAATGATAAGAAAACCGGGCGCGCAAGGACGCAAAAGAACGTCTTAATGTTGATCGTCGCCGTCGGTTTGGGGAGTGGCGGCGTATACCTAGCAAACGATCTTATTCAATCTAAAGTCGCCGAATATAAATCGCGTTTAGAGGGAAAACAGAAAATGGTTGAGCTGGTCGTACCTAAACGGGATTTACCGCGCGGAACCCGCTTGATTGCAGCGGACTTGGCGACGCGTCAAATCCCGGTGGACTTTGCTCATAACGGGACCGTGACCGCGTCTTCCTATAAACGCGCGCTTGGCCAACGGGTCGCGTTTTCCGCGGAGAAAGGAAAGCCATTGTTATGGGCCCATTTAGAAGGCGGTGAGACTCCGACCTTCTCGGGAAACGTACCCGAGGGCATGCGTGCGCTAACCGTACCGGTTGACAAAGTCAGCGCGATCTCCGGTTTTCTGCAACCCAAGGACAAAATCGACTTGTTGCTGACTTATAGGCCTCGCAAAGAAGAAGTCACCATACCATTGCTTCAAAACGTAGTCGTTCTCGCAACCGGCACCAAAACTGTTCTTGATAAGAAAATGGGAGCCGGTAGCAAACCAACTACATATAACACCGTTACGCTTCAAGTCGCGCCACGTGACGCGAAAAAAATAATACTTGCGCAGGAAACGGGGAAACTTACGGCGGTCTTACGCCATCCGGACGATGAGGGAAACCTTTCAAAGGATCCTATGACGGTCGCGAAACTCGTTGATAGGCCGGTCGTAAAAAGACAGCGGCGCGCTCCCCGAATAGAAAAACCAAAAGGTGTGGAATTTATAATCGGCGGTATCTAGATAACCACGACAACTGAACCGCGCGGATTCATAAAAACGTAGACGCAAACCCCACAGTTATCAGCCCGAAA
>CALZJI010000324.1 GCA_945787615.1 uncultured Chromatiaceae bacterium
ACTATTTTGCCACGCCTTTCTTTCTCCGACGCGTCGCCGTCCCTCGTCGTTTAGAACGTGATGTCTTTTCTTCCACCAGCTCAAAATCAATTTTCTTCTCGTCGAGATTGACTCTCATCACGCGCACGCGAACTTTGTCCGAAAGTCGGTACGTCTTTTTGGTACGCTCGCCGATTAACCGATGTTTGGCGGGATCAAAGTGATAATAATCATTCTGTAAGGCTGTAACGTGAACCAATCCCTCCACGTAAATGTCATCAAGCTCTACAAAAATTCCGAAGGTCGTAACGGAGGTTATAATGCCGCCAAACACTTCACCCACTTTATCTTGTACGTACTCGCATTTAAGCCAATCGACGGCATCACGAGTTGCCTCGTCGGCTCGACGTTCGGTCATAGAGCAGTGTTCGCCGTGAGCCACCATGTCCTCGTGCGTATAACTAAATCCGCCTGCTGACCGATGTGCTAACACGTGCCGGATCGCCCGATGAACAAGCAGGTCAGGGTACCGCCGAATAGGCGAGGTAAAATGCGTATAGGCTGGATAGGCTAAGCCGAAATGCCCAGTATTATCTGGAACATACATGGCTTGGCTTAGACTGCGCAACAAAACCGTCTGAATTAAGTGCATATCCGGACGCCCACTAACCTCCGACAATAATTTTGCATAGTGCTTCGGCTCAGGTTCTCCTTTGCCGCCGAGCCGCAATCCCACTTCAGAGAGAAAGTCCCTTACGTTGGTTAATTTTTCCTGACTCGGGCCGCCAT
This sequence comes from uncultured Chromatiaceae bacterium, assembly GCA_945787615.1. GTDB lineage: Bacteria > Pseudomonadota > Gammaproteobacteria > JAADHS01 > JAADHS01 > CALZJI01. Next base: position 769 of record CALZJI010000324.1, read on the forward strand.
GGACACGGTAGAGCGTGTTGATTTTCTGCTCTAGCAGAAACTCGGCGGCGGCTACATTTGCGGCAACCATGTACTCCTCTATCATGCGGTGAGACTCTTGCCGTTCAACCGGAATAATATTGCTAATCTTACGGTCCTTGCCAAAGATGATTTGCGTTTCGGTGGTCTCAAAATCGATGGCTCCGCGCTTTTCTCTTTGCGATCGCAGCGCGTTATAGAGCTCGTACAAGTCATCCAAATGCGGGAGCAGCGATTTAAATTGACTGCGAGCTTTGCGCTTCCGCTCAACGACCATCTCCGCCACGGCGGTGTAGGTAAGGCGAGCATGAGAATGCATTACACCTTCAAAAAAGTTGTATTTGCGGACGTTACCCTTCGCGGTAATGAACAACTCACAAACCAAACAGAGCCGGTCCACGTGAGGATTCAAGGAACACAGGCCGTTAGACAGCACTTCGGGCAACATGGGCACGACCCGCCCTGGAAAGTAAACGGAATTCCCTCGGACTAACGCTTCCTTGTCCAATGCACTGTTGGGCTTAACGTAATGAGAAACATCGGCAATAGCGACCAATAAACGCCACCCTTTTCCGTGGCGCTCGCAATAAACGGCGTCATCAAAATCTTTCGCGTCTTCGCCATCAATGGTCACCAACGGCAGTTCCCGTATGTCGACTCGTGACGTTTTATCCTTGTCCGGTACTTCTTTCTTAAAACGTGTAACCACTCGTTTCAGCGCAGCAGGCCACTCCACGGGCAGTTCGTAGGCACGTATCGAGATATCGATCTCCATACCGGGGGCCATGTGATCGCCCAAAACGGTTACAACACGCCCAATAGGCTGAGAGCGCCAACTTGGCTGTTCGACAATCTCTACGACGACGATTTGACCGTCCCGCGCTTTCCCCTGCAACTTTGGCGACACCGCGATATCTTGGTGAATGCGCTTGTTACTGGGAATCACGAATCCGAGGCCCCGTTTAACAACGAAGCGTCCGACCACGTTGTGATTAGCACGTTCCAGAACCTCTACCAACGCCCCTTCGCGCCGCCCGCGCCGGTCAACACCCATCATGCGGACCACCGCTCGGTCACCGTGAAGTAGCGAGCGCATCTGCTTCGCCGAAAGATAGAGGTCTTCCCCGCCCTCGTCCGGAACCAGGAATCCGAATCCATCCGGGTGGCCGACGACGCGTCCGCGGACCAAATCCATTTTACTTACCAGTCCATAACCACCTCGGCGATTACGGATCAGTTGGCCATCTCGCTCCATAGCCCGTAGCCGATAACCCAATGCGTCTTGCTCTGTTTCCACATCAAGGCCAAAATACGATACGAGCTGCACCAAGGACATGGGAGCCCTATGCTCGGCCAGCACCTGCATGAGATATTCACGACTTGGTAACGGATTTTGATATTTTCCCGCTTCACGCTCCGCATAAGGATCGTCTGGATATCGGAATGTCACCATTAAATTAGCTTCTCTTACATTAATTTCTTTTTAGGGGGAAGGCAGCGCCAGGAGGTTAATCAGCCTAACGCCAGTTGACAACTGCTTTGCGGGGCATGCCATCCATTGCGCTCTCGAGTACTACTCGTCCGGTTGGGGTCGTTCTTACTTTCACTAATTCAAAAAAACTACCAAAAATTCTAGGGCGCGCTCGTTGCCCATCCCGAGGACCGCGCGTTTCACGGCTTCTGCGCACCGTTAACGCACCCACACCCTGCGCTTCAATTGACAACAATCCGAAATGTCGTTAAAGTTCGCGGCTCGCTCCCGGTCGCTTTAAATCAACGCGTAACTCCTGCATAATAGCGGCCCGAGTCACTGCCGAGGTGGCGGAATTGGTAGACGCGCTAGCTTCAGGTGCTAGTGGGGGTAACCCCGTGGAGGTTCAAGTCCTCTCCTCGGCACCATTCTATCAAACCATCCCCGACCATAACAAACCATATTATACATTGTTTTTAAAAGAATTATCGCCATTAAATTCTTTTCCCGTCTTGTCTGTCATGGTCTGAGAATATCGCTTTTGTGGAACGCAGATGGAAACGTTAAATGAACAACTGTCCACTGAGTGAACCTGAGAATGAAGACGTGTTGTGGCAGGGAGGCTATTGTCGAGTTATTCTTGCCAAGGAACCGCGCTATCTTGGTTTTTATCGCGTCATCTGGGAAGAGCCCGCTACATTGAATCGCTTAGCCGTACAGAGAACTGCGTTTCACAGATAGAATCAGGCATAAATCGAACGCGCTTTACCTCAACGTCCCAATCTCGGGCATGGGCTACCACTTGTAAAGCCGTGGATAAGTCGTGTGTTTGTCGTTCCTTATCTTTTACTTTCAAGTCTGCATTGGTGAGACGCGAGGGAACTGACGAAGTCTTCACGTTTTCGCAAAGCGGGGTTAATTCCTCGATTCTTTTCTGTAAGTGATCCGTTTCCTCGCGAAAATCATCGATGCTTAGAATTTCTAACGCTTTGTTTTGCGAATAGACTTCGAGCTCTTGCGAGATCACTACGCCGTTGGCTCGAAAAAGTGCTAGCGAACTGTCTACGCTATACGGCATTGAGGATGGGCCACAACCTGGAAGCGAAAACGTGACGACTAGCATCAATAGCGTCGCGCCAAAGTTCTGCGACGCCGATACCGCTTGAGACGATAAATGTTTCATTCCCCGAAGAAATCTACGCGGCAAACACTTTATATTCGATGTATTTGAAGCGTTTAACATGTCACCTCACGAGTGGGTGTATTTATCCGCGCTAATCGCATGGCCTTCCCCTTGCCGACCTGTTCTCGATCTTAAATCTACGACAGCCGGTCCGTAAAGTCACAGTAATGAGCCCTACGAATTTATGTGCTAACCCGTTGAAGGCGTTCGATAATAGATGAGCCAAACAGCGAAACTTTA
>CALZJI010000325.1 GCA_945787615.1 uncultured Chromatiaceae bacterium
CCTAAATCTCAAACGCCACGGGTATATAATGACATTTGACCCAACTTGCCTCATCAACGCAAGCTAAACCTTTGCCGAATCGGCCACTCGCTTGAATATTTCGGCAAGTTGATGAGCCGCCGGACCGGCGTTGCCTGACTTACCAATCATCATGTACAAATAACCTTTTCGAACACGTCCTTCACGCAACGGTAATAACTTAAGCAAACCCTGCTGGAGTTTATCGCGGATACGGTGCCGAGGTAACCAGCCAAATCCCAATCCGTTACAAATTGTCGTCACCGATGTCTCGATACTCGTCACCGTCCATCGATGATCCGAACCAAGCCACCCTTCATCGCGTTTTTGATGTATCCCAGAATCGCGAATCACCACTTGCAGCTCCGGTATAAGATCGTGGTATGTCAGTTGTCGGCCCAACCGGTGGAGCGAATGGTCCGGGTGAGCCACGGCCGCGAATTCAATTTCGACGATCGGATCACCAAGAAAACCCTCGGGCACGCGATAGCCAATGACCAAATCAGCATCGCCGTCTACTAGCGCATCATCCGCGCCCGATAAAACGACTTCCTTTAACTGCACTCGGCAGCCGCGGCTCAAAGGTGCAAATTCCTTTAGTGCGGCAATCAGCATATCCGTAGGAAATACCGCGTCCACAGCAAGCTGCAGTTCCGTCTCCCAGCCTTCCTGAATACCGGCGGCCAGCTGCTCTAATTCTATGGCATCGCTAACAAGCCGTCGTGAACGGCGCAGTAACACTTTACCCGCCTCGGTGAGCCGGGCCTTTCGGCCCTCAACCTGCAGTAGGGATATGCCCAATTGCTCCTGCAACTTGGCGACAGCGTAACTGACCGATGACTGACTGCGGTGTAGGTGCGCCGCCGCTTGGGCATAACCGCCGTGATCTACGACCGCCTGCAGCGCGCGCCAGTGATCTAATGCAACACGAGGCGATGTCATGACAAAACCTATCTAATAATCAGATTATTATAGACGATATTTTACGCTTTTATATCGAAAAAAGAGAGCCATAATAACCATGATGAAGCACATTGTCGAAAAGGAGCATGTCATGGAAAAATCGTTGAATCTCGTGGGACGTATATTCTTAGCCCATATCTTTCTCATCGCAGGCGTAAACAAAATCTTCGGTTATCAGGGCACGCAGGGGTACATGGAGTCGATGGGCGTCCCCGGTGAGCTGCTACCGCTTGTAATCATTCTAGAGATCGGAGGCGCTTTGGCGTTGATCGTTGGCTGGAAAACCCGTTGGGCCGCTGCAGCATTAGCCGGTTTTTCCATCGCCGCCGCGGCCATTTTCCATACCGATTTTGCGGATCAAATGCAAATGATCCTGTTCATGAAAAACTGGGCCATGGCGGGCGGGTTGTTAATGGTCGTGGCCTACGGCGCGGGAGAACTCAGCTTGGATCATAGATTCAACAAGCGGGAAACGCACGAAGCGGAAAAGCAAGGGACGCTAAGCAACGCCTAAACGGAACTGAAAGCCGGTACGTCACGTGATGCACCGGCTTTTTCATTGTTCTAACACCTATTTGAATTAAAACTAATCGATAAAAGGAGTCGAACATGGGCTTGCTGGTCAAGGGCCAATGGCACGATAAATGGTACGACACAACTACGAGCGGAGGCGCATTCATCCGGGCTGAGTCTCAATTCCGCAACTGGGTGACTGAGGGGGGCAAACCAGGGCCTAGCGGTGAAGGCGGGTTTGTCGCGGAAGCAGGGCGTTATCACCTGTATGTCTCTTTGGCTTGCCCGTGGGCACACCGCACTTTGATCTTTCGCACGCTAAGAAAACTGGAAGAGGTCATATCGGTCACCGTTGTCGAGCCCAAGATGTTAGAGAACGGCTGGGAGTTTGGGAAGCGCGGGGATGGCACCACTGATACGGTAAACGGCACGCAGTATCTACACCAGGTCTATACCAAAGCGAAACCAACCTACAGCGGCCGCGTTACCGTCCCCGTATTATGGGATAAAGCGCAGAATACCATCGTCAACAACGAGTCGTCAGAGATTATTCGCATGTTCAATAGCGCGTTTAGCTGTTTCACTGACAACCACTACGATTATTACCCAGAACGACTACGATCGGACATAGACGATATTAACCGGCGAGTTTATGACACTATCAATAACGGTGTGTATCGGTGTGGATTTGCTACAAAACAAGCGCCCTACGAGGAGGCTTTCGATAAATTATTCGCCACGCTAGACACAGTAGAGGCGCGCCTATCAAACCAGCGCTTTTTAATCGGTGAAGAGTTGACGGAAGCGGATTGGCGCCTGTTTACCACGTTAGTCCGTTTTGATGCGGTCTACTACAGCCACTTCAAATGCAATTTACGCCGAATTGCCGATTACCCTAACCTCTCCAATTATGTCCGAGACTTATTTCAGCATCCGGGCGTTGCGGAAACGGTCGATATTGAGCATATCAAACGTCATTACTATTACAGCCATAACACCATCAATCCCCACCGGATCGTACCGAAGGGGCCAGAACTCAATTTTTGGGCACCCCATGACAGAGAAAGGTTCGGAAATCGAGCGGGAACACCTCATTTGGTGGTGTCGTAACGACGCAACGCTGCGTTGATCCGAGACCGCATATGGCGCTCCAAAAAACCAACGAACGATAACCTTTGATCGTATTTCCCCTAAGATTAAAATAACAAATAATGTGAACCTCGAAGCGTACGAAAATCAACTCGAACATGGCCGCCACCTTGCGGCTCGGAGCGTCCGAGGCCGTTATGCTCCGAGCCCTACGGGACCTTTACATTTAGGGAACATACGAACCGCATTACTGGCGTGGTTACAAACGCGCCTTGCCGCCGGACAGTTTATTCTTCGTATGGAAGACCTGGACCAACCAAGAGTTAAGATCGGCAGCGCCGAACGGATTCTTTACGAGTTGCGTTGGTTAGGCATTGATTGGGACGAAGGCCCGAACCTCGGCGGCCCGGTCGGTCCGTATGATCAAGGCTCCAGGAATGATTTTTACCATGCGGCACTTTACGAACTGAAACGTGAAGGACGGCTGTTTCCTTGCTTTTGCTCCCGCAAGGACATTGCACAAGCGGCGAGCGCACCGCACGCCCCTGACAGTAAAGCACTCTATCCGGGCACATGCCGCAATACGAACGCCGAAGAGGTTGAGTTAATTCGTCGACAAAAAGGGAATCGTATCCCCGCTTGGCGTTATCGAGTCCCCAACCATGTGATAACGTTCGACGATCAAGTTGCCGGCTCAATCTCCCAGGTTTTACACCAAGAAGTGGGGGACTTCGTGGTCCGGCGAGCCGATAATTTATTTGCTTATCAACTCGCCGTAGTCATTGATGATACCTTAATGGGCATTACGGATGTTGTCAGAGGCGCCGATTTGTTGGCCTCCACGCCGCGGCAAATCGAATTATTCAACGCCCTTGGCTTCCGCGTTCCGCAGTTTTGGCATGTTCCTTTGTTAACAAACGAAACCGGGGAGCGTCTATCGAAGCGAGACGGCGCTGAGTCTATCGCCGCTCTGCGCGATCACGGCGCTAGCCCAGAGCACATCGTTGGACAGCTGGCTGCATCCGTCCGTCTCGTTCCGCCTGGTAGCCGACTATCGGCACGCGAGCTGTTAGAAGAGCTGGACATGGAAACGTTTAGACGGAAGCTGGTCGAGGCGCTAGGCAAGCGATAATAGAGATAAGGGCCGCGGAAAATAATAATTATCCAAAAATTGCGTCGGATTTTTGCTCAGATTCAAGGCGCGGCAAGTGGCGCATATTGGAATATGCAACAATTGCCGTAACGCAGAAGCTGAGTCAAAAGACAAGCAAGGTTGGATAATTATTTTTTTCCGCGGCCCTAAGCCTCGAACAGCGCGACAGGCGCACGCTACATAGGTTTACCAAATCATAGTGACGCTGAACTCGCCCGGCGAGCGCGGTGAATCTCTGAGCGGAAAAGTACCGAATGCTGTACGCACCATGGGAGCGAACGTGCCCGCGATGAAGAGCGTTGATCGCGGGCACGTTCGCTCCTACATTACCGTATATTCGTTATTATTATCTTTTTCGGGGGCGCTTCTTGCTACGATCACGGAAACATGTGCCCGTCGCCGCGACCTTTGCCGTGCCCTTTCCGATGACCGTGTCCTTTGCCACGATGTCCTCCCCCAGCGACACCTTTTTTAAGCAATTCCAGATCAAATGACATGCGTTGCTCGGGCGTTAACATATTTCGTAATTCCAATAGCAAATCATAGCGAACGGTCAATAATTGTCGTTCTAAGTCGGCCACTTCACTCACCTTTGCGTGCAAGGCATCGGTATCCGGTGCATCCTGAACGAATGTATCGCGAAGTTCCGCGCGTTTTAGCTGTATTTGCGCATTAAGAAGATTCAAGGCCTTTTTCATTTTGAGCTGAATGGCATCCATTTTCTTCTTTTGCTCATCATCCAGTGACTTGAACCACTTAGGGATCGAGCTATGCCCTCCGCCACGCATACCCATTGAGGCGTGACCGGGTTCGTGCCCGCCACGAGAGCCCATCATACCTTGCGAGCCCATCATGCCGTGGGGCCTCATCGCATCACCGGGCTGCGCCAAAGCGGATGACGCAATCCCGACACCAAAAATGAAAATGATAACAATACCGCTCAATCTCGAGGTTCTCATCTTTATGCCTCCCTACCGTTGAATTATTCACCGATTCTACGCGCTCGCCTCGCGCATACCAAGGCCTGTTGGCGGCACTGAGCACTTGGCCATGAAAAACTCGTATTACGTAGTCGCTTGTTTATAATGTAGGCAACGCCGCATCGCCAAAACAATTGGCGCTAATGGCCCTAAAATTGGACATCGTGCGCCAACAAAGGAGCCCATTCCATGATGGAAGCCCTGGTGAAATCGCGAACTGAGCCCGGTCTATGGCTTGAATCCGTGCCGATTCCTAAGGTTAAGACCAACGAAGTCCTGATAAAGATAGATAAAACGGGCATTTGCGGCACGGATTTGCATATTTACAATTGGGACGACTGGGCGCAACGCAATATCCAAACACCACGGATTATTGGCCATGAGTTTGTCGGCGAAATTGTTGACATTGGCGAGGGTGTCTACGGTTATCGCCACGGCGACCGCGTCACCGCCGAAGGCCATATCACCTGCGGAATCTGCCGCAACTGTCGCGCAGGGAAACGCCATCTATGTCACCAGGCTGTGGGCATCGGCGGAGGAAGGGACGGCGCATTTGCCCAGTATCTCACCATGCCCGCCGCTAACCTATGGCCCGTCCATGATGATATTTCCGCGGAACTCGCCGCCATTCTTGACCCCTTCGGCAACGCTGTCCATACGGCGTTGTCCTTCGATCTGATCGCTGAGGACGTTCTCATCACCGGCGCCGGCCCCATTGGTATCATGGCGGCCGCGGTATGCCGGTTTGTGGGCGCCCGCCACGTCGTCGTCACCGATATCAACGATTATCGCTTAGCGTTGGCAAAAAAACTCGGGGCGTCAACCACCGTCAATGTCAACAACGACTCCCTGGAACGTGCCGTGGATGAACTCAAGATGTCCAATGGCTTTGATGTTGGTCTTGAGATGTCAGGTAACCCGGGAGCGTTTAACACTATGATTAAACACATGTACAACGGGGGACATATCGCAATACTCGGTTTCCTACCGCCAACCACCGAAATCAGCTGGGACCAGGTTATTTTCAAGGGCCTGCATCTTAAAGGTGTCTATGGCAGGGAGATGTTCGAAACCTGGTACAAAATGACTCAATTACTGAGAAGCGGGCTAGATATCGCCCCTGTGATCACCCATCGCTTCCCCGTCCGCGAATTCGAAAAGGGATTTGAGGCCATGCGCCATGGCGAGTGCGGTAAAGTGATTCTTGAGTGGAATAGCTAAAAGACGCAACAGGAGCGAGAGGGATGACGGCAAACCAAGGTCTCTATGCGCGCGAACTACAGACCCTACGAGAGAACGGTTTATACAAACAAGAGCGAATAATTACGACGCCGCAAGGCGTCGAAATCGAAACGACAGCGGCCGGCCGTGTTCTTAATTTTTGCGCAAACAACTATTTAGGCTTGGCCAATGATCCTCAGTTGGTCGAAACCGCTATCGAGGCACTTAGAAGCCACGGTTTCGGTATGGCATCGGTCCGCTTCATCTGTGGCACCCAAGACCTCCACAAACAATTGGAAAGAACCATAGCGCAGTTCCTTCGCACCGACGATGCCATCTTATATACCTCCTGTTTCGACGCAAACACCGGCCTGTTCGAGACGCTGTTAGGGCCGGACGACGCCGTGATTAGCGATGCGTTAAATCATGCCTCGATCATTGACGGCATCCGTCTTTGTAAAGCCGCACGCCTGCGGTACGCACACGGCGA
>CALZJI010000326.1 GCA_945787615.1 uncultured Chromatiaceae bacterium
AGGTGCTTTCAGCACATATCGCCTCCAGCCTCCCGTTGATCTTGTTCGCGTTCTCCTACGCGCGGAACGCAGATATCTTGGCTCATTACCACAATCCCCCGTAGGTGCGAATTCATTCGCAGGGACCTATGGGGTACCGCTGCGGAAAAGATTTTCGCCTGACACCCCCGAGCCACAAACCACCGCGATTTCATCCAACCGGTCCGCGCGAATGCGAGCGCGTTCATCCTTACTCACCCCGTTCTGCGAATGAATTCGCACCTACAATTGGCGAAAAATTAACGTAACCGGCCGGTCAACGGGTACTCCACTGTGGAAGGTCCGAAATCACTTGAACGAAAACGTCATTGTGGAATGCCTCTTACCAATATTATCGATGAATCCCTACGCCTTCTCTCAGCAAATGCCCCTTACCGTACCTGCGTCTCGGGACTTACCATGTGGGTGTGTTTTTACAATTGCTGCATACCAATGTCCTATAACGATTTACGCAAAGGGCGCATATCATTACCGCATCATATTTATTTCGTCACGACCGTTGTACATGGCCGGGTACCGGAATTCGCTGACCTTCTCGCAGCGCGGGTTGTGGTGCGAGAACTGCGGCGTTTGCACGAGACAGGAACGGTCATTTCTATGGCCTGGGTGCTTATGCCGGATCACCTTCATTGGCTATTCCAGTTAAACGATGCCAATCTCAGCGCTGTGATCAAGGCGTTAAAGGGCCGCACCGCAAAAGCGGTTAACCAGGTAAAACAACGTCGTTCTCCCCTTTGGCAGAAAGCGTTTTATGATCACGCACTGCGCCGCGACGAAGACGTACGAGAGATCGCGCGTTATATCGTTGCCAATCCCTTACGCGCGGGACTCGTTTCAAAGATCGGCGACTATCCCCACTGGGATGCGATCTGGTTGTAGGTGCAAATCGGATCGAAGAACAGTTAGGAGTCGTAACATATAAGAGACAGACAACAATCCCTGTAGGTGCGAATTCATTCGCAGGGCCCTATGGGGGTACCGCTGCGGAACAGGTTTTGCCTGACCCTCCGGGCCACAACCCAACGCGGTTGTATCCAACCGGTCCACACGAATTCGAGCGCATCTGTCCTTACTCACGCCGCTCTGCGAATGAATTCGCACCTACAACAATCGATGCTCCCGGCTTTCATATCACCTCCAGCATATTCATAACATATTGGAAGCGTTAAGAAAATGGTATAATGACCAAAACCTCTCGAGCCTCCAGCGTGC
>CALZJI010000327.1 GCA_945787615.1 uncultured Chromatiaceae bacterium
GCGAGGAGTTTCAACGCAGCCATGGAATGAAGAGGGCGTGCTATTGACACCTAAATCTCAAACGCCACGGGTATATAACACTTGCCGTAAGGCAGAAGCCGTTACTCAGGATGGCCACGCGTCCTTGTTAGGCAAGCGGGCTAGCAGATTACTCGGGAGACCCTTACTCAATGTTGGATTGACTGTGGTCAAAATGACCGTTGCCAAGGAAGTAAATGGTTTGATTGATGACATCGTCAGCCCGCATGATAAACGGGTGCGAATGGTGAACAACGAGAAAATCCGCCATGCCTGCAACTTGCGCCCGCTCTACAGACACCTTCCCGTCGTCTTTCCCAGGGATAAGAGTTGAAAGATAGAAGTTAATGGTTTTATCGCCGGTAATCACACCCACTGCGTAGTCCACCGGGGGTAACTGCGCCGGAATACTGGCATCGCCTGTCCCAAGTTGTTGACCCGCCGGCCCATTGATCAATTCGAATCCCGGCACGTTGCCCAGTTCATCGACAACTTCGCTGCCTTGATTCGGTGGGCTCAACATAACGACCCGGCCAAGTTTCGGGACCGTGGTTTGGGCAAAATAGTGCCTTACCAGGATCCCTCCCAAGGAGTGCGTGACGAAGTGAACCTTAGTCACTTTTTCAAAACCACAATCGGCGATAGCGTCAGGAATAACAGTGCCTGAGAGTTCCTCAACGCGTTTTTCGCGAGATGGATAATCGACATTTACAACGCGATAGCCCTCCTGCACCAGCGCCTCTTCCATTTTCGTCATGGAACGTGCCGTGCGGGCCAGGCCATGTAGCAATACGACGCATTCGTTGCCCACTGGAGCGGGAGGCGTTTCTTCTGCAACAACAGAACCAGAAACGACGAATATCAGTACAGCGCACACGAATCGAGCCGCGTGTAGGTTCGCTGCTGTATGGTTAAGATCGACATGAGATAACATCTTATCGTGTCACGGTGCTAACTTTATAGATGGAGGTAACGGTGCCCAAGCTTCTGTACATTAACCTGTATTATAACCCCCATGGGGGAACGTGCCTGCGTTTCAGCAAACTTACACCACGGCTTAGGCCCCTTGCGCCGTGTAAAAAATCAATTAAGATGTGGTTAGCTAACACTCAATTACTGCCTGCGAACATAAAAATGACATGCAAGAGAGATGCCGCGATACAACAGTGGCTCAGCACTCCGCGACACCTTCACGTATGGCCTTTTTTGCTGTTCTTTACAGCGCTCACACTTTCAGGATGCGCCGGCGTTCCCAAGGTTCCTGAAGAGCTCAGCGAACCGATTGCGGCGATTGATTGCACGCAACAACAATGTATCGACTTCATCTATTTGCATGGTTCCGCGCGGCCTTATGCAGAACACCGTGATGAATTTTTTGAGTACATTGGTGAGATGCACAACTGGGTCATGGCAGAGCTCTATACCAAGC
>CALZJI010000328.1 GCA_945787615.1 uncultured Chromatiaceae bacterium
AATTCTATGGTTGACCGAAAAACGGCACGTAAATAAATGGTGGCTGTTTTTTTTCACGGCTCTTTGCTGGTGGGTCTATTTTGGTGAGCAGAGGTGGGTCCATTCTTGTGAGCGTTGAGGACTGGAAGGCTGGTCTTTCAATATGGACAAGACATGACGGCTGAAATCCGTTTCCTTCCCTGATCTATTGAGTCGCTCGATCAGTGCAGTCATTGCAGGGCCCAGCTCAACAAAAGGTCGCACCCAGCCGCCTGGTGCCGCCGAGTGAAGGACCTCCTGCAGTCGGGATATGGATTCTTCAGACCGTCCAAGCTTTTCCAGTGCAAGGCTGTGCAAGACGCCGGCCTCGATGATCTGGTTGACCAGGTTCCATCTCATGCCACAGGCGCATATCTTCTCCAGCAATTCACAGGCACGGCCCAGGCCTTTCTCACCTCCCAACGCGATCCAGACCCGTGCACGGGTCAATGCCGGAACCTCCATCCACATGAATTGCTCCGCGAACTCCGGTGGCGTGCTGTTGCTGCCTGCCCATACCATTGAGCTTTCCGGGTCGCCGTGAAGCACATCCAGACGTGCCTGGCAGGAGCGTACGATGTCCAGGTAATAAGGGTCGGCCAGTTCCAGGGCAAAGTCTTGTAGTTTTCGCAGAGTTTTGGTCGCGGCCTGCTGTTGCCCCAGCAGTTGCTGACACAGCGCCAGGCCGGCAAAGCTCTCGATTGCAGCAATCCGGTGCAGGATAAAGCAGTGCTCAGCAGCATCTGAAAAATGTCTCGCGGCCTGTTCCAGGTCGCAGTGGTGAAGATACGTACAGGCCTGCATGTACGAACTCCACGCCATGGTGTACTGAATTCTGCCACTGGTCGCCACGGACTTGATTCGCACCGCTTCGGACCTGGCACTGGCCAGGTCCCCGGCCATCATGTGAGCAAAATAGAGACCTGATAGCAGACGTGTGTAGTAGGTGCTCTGTTGACTGGATGCCTGCCGCAACTGGTGGCCGAGCGTATCGACTGCACCCCGGTAATCACCGCACATATGCGAGCTCAAACCATCCAGCAAGCAGGTAAGCCCGAGGAATAACTGGTGTTCAGCTGGCAGGCAATCCTGGGCAATAGCAAAACATTCGTGACTGGCTTTTCCATCACCACTCCAGTACAGCGCCGCCCCCTTGAGGAAATGAAGCTCTCCCCACAGTGGTGTTCCTTCTGCACTCTCATCTAGCAGCGAAAATATTCGTTGCACCAGGTCAGGCAGGTCCGGAATCTGGAACCGTTCATAGGCAATCCAGGCCCGCGCCAGCAGAAGTTCCGGCCTTTGCTCCTTGATCGGCGGCAACATCTCCAGCCATCGCTCTATTGCGTACCAGTTATCAGCATCAAGCTGGGCGCGCTGATGACGCTCTACCACCTCAACAGCCGCCAACTCATTGCCAGCAGCGAGCGCATGGCGTATCGCCTCATCAATGTAGTCATGGTCTTCAAGCCATTGACTGGCCGTCAGGTGGAGATCGCTGATCGCCTCCTCATCCAGTCTTGATGTCAACTCTCGCTGTAATAACTCCTGAAACAGGTGATGGTAGCGAAACCACTCGCTACGCCTGTCCAGGGGGATGATAAACAGATTTTCATTGTAGGCTGAATGCAGAAACTCCTGTCCTTTACCCGGGGCACACAACGCATCGCAAAGTGGTGCGCAAAACCGTTCGAGGATGGCTGTCCGTGTCAGGCAGTCACGAAGCTGCGACGGAAGACTATCCAGGACCTCTCCTACCAGGTAAGCCTGCATCTCCCGGGTGCCGCCCCGAAACCGGGAGAGCAGTTGGTCCGAATCGGGAAAATGGCGTAATGCCAGCGCTGCCAGCTTCAAGCCAACGACCCAGCCCTCCAGTTCCTCATCCAGGTTATGCAGCACCGTCTCACTGGCTTCGACCATAACCGTCTTCTGCAAGAGCAACCGGGTTTCGGCCTGGCTGAGCCGCAGGTCGAGCAAGCGGATGTCGGTAACCTGCTCCAGGGCTCGCTGCCTTTCAAGCGACAGGGGCGGGTCGAGTCGGGTGGCAATGACCAGGTGCAAGGGAATCGGGGGGTAGGCAAGTAGCCGCTCCAGCAGGTCATGGACAGGGGAAGTCGCATTGATGCGATGATAATCATCTAACACCAAGATGAACGGTTCTTCTATGGTGTCGATGTCATTGCTGAGGACGCCCGCCATGGTACCCAGAGAAGGCAATTCTGCGGCATTAAGCAGGTTCAGAGTCTGTTCGCAGACACCGGGGTGAAGCTTGCGCAACGCGGCCACGATATAGATCAGAAAACTTCGCAGGTCGCTGTCATCTGTATCCAGCGAAAGCCAGGTCGATGACCAGTTGCTGTGTTCCAGCCAACTGGCTACCAACACGCTTTTTCCGTATCCGGCAGGGGCAGATACCAGCGTCAACGGACGGTTCCTCTCCCTGTCGAGAAGCTCGATCAGCCCCCCACGCGTAACCAGATCAGCCGGCAAAGGTGGCCGGTAGAGCTTGGTCTGAAGCACCAGGCTGGCATGTTCAAAAGGGGTCGCAGTCATGTGCAATAAGTATACGACAAACTTTCAAAGGATAGGTGAAATAACCGGTACATTCGCGTGAAATCGAGTGTATCCCAAATGATTCCGGGCGGCGAAACGTTCGTGAGTGCGGAATCAGAGACGGTTTTTGCCGTCGATGGGGCGCATTACGCGCTCATCCAAGCCAATGGGCGAACACTCGGCGTCACGTTGGTGAACCGATCGAGCGGCGTTGTTAGTAGATGTCGGCTTCCGAAAACACGTCGTAGCGCGCGGGCGTTCGCGGCGGCGGGTGCGGCGAGAGGCCAAGGTGAGTAAGAATCTTGCGAATCACGGGAGGGTCTTCGATCGCGGCGATCATCTTGAGCTGGCCGCCGCAGTTGGGACACGTCTCCATGGCGAATTAACACTCACGCTGCCATCGGCGTTTGAAACAGACCTCGGCAATGTGCTTTCCACTGGTAAGAGTCGATGTCCGCTGTGCCAAGCACATCATTTCCGCTGAGGGTTAATGGCGGTTCACCCTCCAGCGCAGCGTGAACGCGGTAACCGTTATAGTAGTCTTTGAAGGCATCGAGCTTCTTTTCTAAATCCAGTACATTCCAAAATAGCACCTGATCAAGATACTCGCGGCGTATACTTCCGATTAGCCGTTCGACGAATGGATGCGATGTCGGCGTAAAGGGAATCGATTTGATTTCATCGATCTCCAGTATGCGCAAATTCGCTTTCCATTGATTGTAAAGATATAAGGGGTCGTCGTCGGTACTGAGATATTTCGGCGTACCCAGGTTCGATATCGCAGTGTTAAACATGCGACAAAGATTGGGTCCATCCACGGCGCCGGCCTGGATGCCAAAACCAATGATCCGTCGCGTGTATTGATCCATGACGACCATCACCCAATGTGATTTCAAAAGGATCGATTCACAACGGAATAAATCCACCGACCAAAGGCTGTCCTTGGCGTGGCCGATAAAGGTGAGCCATGATGGTCCGTTACCACCAGAATTCGGACTATAGTGCTTGGCAAGTACACGTCGGACAACATCTTTATCGATTTCAATACCAAACACCGTTGAAATCAACTGCGCGATGCGTGGACAACCGTAGCCTGGATTACGTTGCTTGAGCTCAACAATCGCGCGAATCAGTTCCTTGGACGGCCCTTTTGGCCCAAGTTTGGCTTTTCTTTGCGATGTAAACAACAGACGATACTTTCGCTTAACCAGGATCTTATGAAAGTGCAAAAGCGTAGATGTCTTGAGGATGACGTTACTTTTTAATAACCGCGCTGGTTTCATAAACAGCGACCAAAACCCAAATAGGAATCGATCCAGCGCGCCGAGATTAGGTGCTCGCCGACGGGGCCGATTGATCACGATAAGTTGATGCTTAATAAGCAGAGACTCCGCGATCACCGCCCGGGCGCCACCCGACCCCACTAGTTTTGCGAGGGTGGTAAACAGATGCACAATGAGTAATATCACGGTTCTCATAGGTCTAGATATTACGCGCGTCCGTGATAATTACAAGACTGGCAAAGGGACTGTTTTTAAGCGAGAATTAGTAATTCGCCACGGACAAGTTGACAGTACCTCGGGCACCCCCAGTTGGCCGTGGATATAGTGGGTCACGGCGAAGAAAATGAGGATGAGTGCAAACACCACATACAAGATCTCGACAAAGGTCTCGTAGTCGTCCGCCGCGAGGATGGCGTCAACCGCGCCGTTGGATGTGGTAAAAAACCGTTCAAACCCTTGCGTGATGGCATCATAGTCCCCGGTATCCACCGGCGCGGCGTCAACCTCGCCCGCCGCGACAAGCAAAAATAAAACGAGTGCCGTGAAAAGACGCATGGTCATGGGCCAGGTCGTCGCCAAGCTTTGCCTACAAGGACGTAGGCAAAGCACGACGCAGTTACCGAAGACGATCGTTTTCGAAATCAAGGTTCAAGCGAGACCGCCTGGATCCCGTAATGAATGCGGGCGAATTGCACCGAAGTAACCATCGCTATTGAAAACAAACACTGTATTTATATTGAGGATTAACGCCTACACTTCACTATTGAGTCGCCTTCGCCGCTAACAAGTTTCTAGACGGCTTACACTAACCATTCATCCGTACGGTTAGACTATACTGATAACTCAATACCAGTTTATACGCGAGGCTGCCATGAGAAATGTTGACGGAAGTCCAAGACGCCCCGTTCTACTGATTATTCTTGACGGATTTGGCACCAATCCAAGTCGAATTAACAACGGCATCGCGCAAGCCGACACACCTCGATTGGACGACTACTTTGCGCGCTTTCCCCACACCACTCTACAGGCATCCGGTTGGGCGGTCGGATTGCCGGACGGTCAAATGGGTAATTCAGAAGTCGGCCACCTCACACTGGGCAGCGGCAGTATCATTAGGCAGGACTTAGTTCATATCGACGAGTCGATTACAGACGGGTCTTTTTTCGAGAACCACGCGTTGAGAGCCGCCGCTGATCAAGCACGGGAAAACGATCGACCCGTACATCTCATTGGATTAGTGTCCGACGGTGGCGTCCACAGTCATGTGCGCCACCTATTAGCGTTAATAGAGCTTTGCCAGAGACGCGGAACGCGACCCATATTACACATGATCAGCGACGGTCGAGATACGCCACCTCGGTCGATACTCGAGTATTTACCCTCCGTGGAAACGGCCCTTCATAGAGCGGGAGGTTGTATCGCTACCGTCTGTGGTCGTTACTACGCCATGGATAGGGACACCCGCTGGGAACGCACGGAAACAGCATGGCAAGCCATGGTCTATGGCGAAGGCCGTCAGGCGGAAGACGCTCGCGCCGCTATCAAGTATGCTTATGCCCAAGATGAAGGCGACGAATTCATACGTCCCACGGTGTTAGAAAATGCGCCGTTGATCCAACGTGGAGATAACGCGATATTCTTCAACTTCAGAAAGGATCGCCCGCGGCAATTGACCGCGGCACTATTCAAACCCGACTTCAAAGAATTCAATCGCGGAGACTACTCTCCGATCTCTGTTACCTGCTTCACACCCTTCGACGACTGGTTCGGCTTGCCGTATGCCTTCGAACAAGACCGACCCCTAACCACAGTGGCTGAACTCGTGTCAAAGGCGGGTTTACGCCAGTTCCATTGCGCTGAGACAGAGAAATACCCCCATGTAACTTATTTTTTTAATGGTGGCCATGGGGAGGCGTTCGCCGGTGAGGATCGTGTGATAATTCCTTCGCCTCAAGTCGCCACCTATGACGTGCAACCGGAAATGAGCGCCCAGGCCGTTGCCGACGCCGTTATCGAGGCATTAACAAGCGAGCACTATGCGTTTATCGTTGTCAATTTCGCTAACGGTGACTTGGTGGGGCACACCGCGGTTCCCGACGCCATAGTCAAAGCCGTCGAAACACTTGACAAGGAAGTCGGCCGGGTTTTGGACTGCGCCATTGAAAAGGAATATTCCGTAATCCTAACAGCCGATCACGGCAACTGTGACGAAATGGTCGACCCTGTCACCGGGCAACCAAATACTCAACATACGGTATATCCAGTTCCATGCCTAATTATCGATGAAACGCCTTGGCAACTCAGTACGGGCGCCGGTCTCTCCAATATCGCACCCACTATCCTTCACCTGATGGGATTGAAGGTGCCTGACTTAATGCAAGGGCGATCATTATTGTTGAAACCGATGAAAGGTTAGTGGCGTTGATACGGCTGGTCGCGCGACGGGCTTGTTTTCACAGCAACTCTTTGTCGCGAACGGTTACAGATCAGCTCCATGGATTAGCAATTTTGCACCAGGCGTATACAAATGGCGACCATACATAAAAGCAACCACCACCTCGTCGACAAGGCTATCGAACGTGTAATCGGTAAATTTCCATCCGAGCAAGCGCGCCGAATCGAAATATTCACGCGCCAATATTACCAGCAAGTCGCGCCAGAAGATCTGGCCGAACGCAGCGTCCTGGACCTCTATGGCGCGGCACTAGCGCATTGGAATCTTCTTCACCGGCGCACCCCAGGAGAACGGATTCTACACATCTACAACCCACGCATGGAGGAACATGGTTGGCAATCGACGCACACTATCATTGAAATTGTTCATGATGATATGCCTTTTTTGGTCGACTCAACGAGCATGGAGCTAAACCGATTGGGCTTAACAGTTCATTTGGTCATTCATCCTGTGATAAGGGTCAAGAGGAACGAACAGTGTACCATTACGTCAATCCTCGACCATGGAGTGAAAACCGAGGATGCCAGTCATGAAGCCATCTTACACATTGAGGTGGATCGCCAAGCCAGCGACACCATGCTCCAGACGTTAGAAGATCGCTTGACGCGTGTTCTTGACGATGTACGCGCGGCGGTTGCTGACTGGCCTAAAATGTGCGAACGACTTCGTTTTATTATTGGCGAAATACGAAATCAACCACCGCCCCTTGATCCCGGGGATTTAGAAGAGGACCTCGCTTTCCTCGACTGGGTCGGCCGCGATCATTTTACATTCTTAGGCTTTCGAGAATATAGTTTGGGGCCTGAAGGGGAAGAAGATATACTTCGAATCGTGCCGGGCTCCGGTCTAGGTATTTTACAGTCGCACGCCCAAGAAGCAACGTCGCAGAGTTTCGCTCATTTGCCCGCTAATATTCGCAAACTCGCACGCAAGCCGGGATTGCTCGTCATTACAAAGAGCAGCTCGCGAGCAACCGTACATCGCCCAGGCTACCTCGATTACTTGGGCATTAAGCGCTTTGATGAATCGGGAACCGTCGTTGGCGAATGGCGTTTTTTGGGGCTCTATACGTCGGCAGCCTATATGTCCAGACCCAAGGATATTCCTCTGCTTAGACGTAAACAACAAAATATAATGAAGAAATCGGGGTTCCGCGCCCACAGCCATTCCGCCAAAGCGCTCATTAACATCCTAGAGACCTTACCCCGCGATGAGTTATTTCAAAGTTCTGAAGATGAATTACATGCTGCGGCGACTGCTATTTTGCATCTACAGGAACGGCAACGGGTACGGCTATTGGTACGCCAAGATCCGTACGGGCGTTTTATGTCGTGTCTTGTGTATATACCGCGCGAGCGCTTTAATACGGAAGTCCGCACCCATATACAGCAGATTCTCAAAGAAACATTTAACGCCATCAGCATCGAATTCACGGTAGCACTGTCGGAATCGGTCCTGGCGCGTATCTATTTTATCGCCCACACCGAACCGGGTTCGTTGCCGAAGTACGATGTCGATGATATCGAACAACAGATACTCGACGTCACTCGTTCGTGGGAAGATGAGTGTCTCGCCAGCTTACTCCAGGAACTCGGAGAAGAACAGGGCAACCGCTTGTTCACACGCTATCGATACGCTTTTCCTGCTTCCTATCGCGAAGATTATCCACCTCCCGTTGCGGTCGCTGACATACAGAAGATGGAGGCCTTAACGTCTACCGATGATCTCGGGATGACCATATACCGACCACTGGAAATGCCTGAAGACATCGTCAGGTTTAAGTTATTCAGAATAGGGAATCCCGTTCATCTCTCAACGGTACTGCCTATGCTCGAAAATATGGGCGTTCGCGTCATCGACGAACGCCCTCACCATGTGAAGCCCGCCAACTCCGAAAGCATTTGGGTACATGACCTTGGCATGGCGTATGAGCATAAAGAACAACTCGACTCAGAACATTTGCGCCACCTATTCCAAGATGCGTTTGCACAAGTGTGGCGAGGCACTATAGAAAATGACGGATTCAATCGTTTAGTGCTAATGGCACAGCTTCCTTGGCGAAGCGTGTTGGTATTGCGTGGTTGTTGTAAATATATACGACAAACCGGTTTTCCCTTCAGTCAACACTACATGGCGCAAGCATTGACGAACCACCCGCAAATCGCTTGCTTGCTCGTCGACCTTTTTATGGCACGGTTTAATCCCGATTTGCAGGAGCAAGCCATTAAACGTACGGAAAGCCTCATTGATGCCATCGAACAATCGTTAGACGCCGTCCCCAACCTAGATGAAGACCGAATCCAACGCCGTTTCTTCACGGTCATCCAGTCCATGTTACGTACCAATTTTTTTCAAGGGGCGCAGGAAAGCGGATTTAAGGAATTTTTCTCCTTCAAATTGGACCCAACACAGATACCGGATTTGCCCGAACCTAAGCCAACCTACGAGATATTCGTCTATTCGCCACGCACCGAGGGGGTACACCTTCGCGGTGGTAACGTCGCGCGCGGCGGCATTCGTTGGTCGGATCGACTTGAGGATTTCCGCACGGAGATTTTCGACTTAATGAAAACCCAAATGGTGAAGAATGCGGTCATCGTTCCGGTCGGTGCAAAAGGCGGATTTGTCGTCAAGCAACCGCCGGCAGAACACGATTCAGACGGCCTTTCCAACGAAGTCGCGTACTGTTACAAAACGTTTATTCGCGGCCTTTTAGATTTAACCGACAACCTATCTGGCGGCAAGACGCGACCTCCTCCACGCGTGGTCCGCTACGACCATGACGATCCGTACTTGGTCGTCGCCGCCGACAAAGGAACGGCGACGTTTTCTGACACGGCAAACGCCATCGCCCATGAATATGACTTTTGGCTTGGTGATGCATTTGCTTCGGGAGGATCGGCCGGTTACGACCATAAAAAAATGGGGATTACGGCACGCGGTGCATGGGAATCCGTAAAGCGCCACTTCCGCGAGCTGGGTATCGATATCCAATCCGAGGAGTTTAGCGTTATCGGAATAGGTAGCATGAACGGCGATGTCTTCGGGAATGGGATGTTGTTGTCACGGCACCTTAAACTCATCGGCGCGTTTAGTCACAAACATATCTTCGTAGATCCTTACCCTGATGCTGCAAGTAGTTACGCGGAGCGCCAACGCTTGTTTTCCCTTCCGCGTTCGACGTGGGCAGACTATGATAAATCCTTAATATCGGAAGGTGGAGGGGTGTATTATCGCAGCGCCAAGTCTATTCCTTTGTCGTCCCAGATGCGAGATGTGCTTAAGATCGAAGCTGAATCGTTAACGCCTAATGGATTGATACGCGCCTTATTGAAAGCCCCTGTGGATCTTATCTGGAACGGCGGAATCGGGACATTCGTTAAAGCGGAGTTTGAAGATCATACCAGCGTCGGCGACCGCGCTAACGACGCGATAAGAATTAATGCTTTGGAATTGCGCTGCCAAGCATTTGGTGAAGGGGGAAATCTAGGCCTTACCGCCAATGGTCGCATTGAGTATGCACGTAACGGCGGGCGCATCAATACGGACTTCATAGACAATTCGGGCGGCGTCGATTGTTCCGATCATGAAGTCAACATTAAGATATTGCTCGACGAAGTCGTCAAGACAGGCGACCTCAACGAAAAACAACGTAATAATTTGCTCTCGGGCATGACCGAAGAAGTCGCCGGGTTGGTGCTGACCAACAATTACCAACAAACGCAAGCGTTATCATTGTCTGAAAGACAAGCCCCGCAGCTTCTCGACGAACATGCGCGCCTTATGGGTGTCTTAGAAAAATCCGGTCGGTTGGAACGTGAAACGTGGAACCTTCCCAATGACGAAGAATTGTCCAGACGGCGCAGCCTTAACCAGGGGCTGAGTCGCCCCGAGCTCGCTGTTTTGCTCTCCTATAGCAAGATTAATTTGTTTAATGAACTACTCAATTCCGATATTTGCGAAGACGATTACCTTGCCAACGAACTTCGAGAATACTTTCCCGCGCCCATTCATAAACATTTCGAAGATGACCTCATTCACCACCGGCTGCGACGCGAAATAATCGCGACATTTATCTCCAATAACATGGTCAATCGCATGGGCATCACCTTCCCATTTCGGGTCGCCGAACATACAGGGGCCACCGCGGCCGACGTCGCCCGGGCATACGTCACCGCTCGTAACGTTTTCGAGCTTCCAGCGATTTGGCACGCAATAGAAAAGCTAGACAACCAAGTGGCGGCCAACCGACAAATGGATATGCTCGACACAACGCGAAAGCTTGTAAATCGCGCGACACTTTGGTTCCTACGCAATTGCAGACAGCCGTTGGTTATCGCTTCCACCGTTGAAGCGTTTCGTAATGGCGTAACCGCATTAGGTAACAGGCTGCCTGAATTGCTCGACCCTACCGAACAAGTCGACTTAAAGGGCCGCGCTCACGGTCACTTGGAATTCAATGTACCCGAATCGCTAGCGATCAAGATAGCATCCCTGCCGCAGCTGTACTGTGCACTCGACATCACGGAAGTGTCGACAGCGTTGGAGCGCGACGTCATACCCGTTGCAAAGCTGTATTTTGCACTCGGCGCAAAACTTGATCTACATTGGCTCCGGGATCAAATCGCCGTATTACCCGATGAAGGACGCTGGCCGCGGTTGGCACGCGCCGCGTTACGCGATGACCTATTTCGCCTTCATAGGACCATCACTCGCGAGGCGTTGCTACTCTCCCCCCCTGAGGCGGCTCACAACGACGCGCTCACACGATGGCTAAACGCCAGTGAAGTTACGGTCAGCCGTTACCTACAACGCCTCGCAGAATTTAAGAGCAGTGACAGCAACGATCTAGCACTTCTAAGCGTCGCAGTTAACGAAGCGCGCAAATTGATCCAAACCACCGGAGCCGGCATTCATTAACTATTCCATGGTGTAAAATCTTTCCGCCCACCACGGCAATCCTCGGGCTACCGTTGCGGCAACCGCTTGCCGCAACCCACACATCACCAAATCGGATGATAACCTCAGCAACACACGAATGAATCTATTTTCACTAAAACAACGAGTTACATTCCCCCTTAATCTCCAGCAACCAGGCGCGAAAATTGCTTTTATAAAAACGTCTACAAACATCAACCACAAGACACGGGATAACGGAATGGCTAAAAAACAGCATAGCCTTAAACAATCTACCGTCATCGGATTACTCGGCGGTGTGGCAATACTCGGCGGCATGATCCTATTGGCGCCTGAAAACATTGGCGCCTTTCTCAACGGTCCGGGGCTGCTCGTGGTGCTGGGTGGGACACTCGCGGCGACCCTCGTTTGCCGCCCCGCGGCGGATGTGCGGCGCGTACTCCGCTCCATTCCAGAATTGATGTCCGACGAAAGGCCGATCGATAATCATGACATAGACCAGTTGCTCAGCGTTGCGGAATGCTACCGCTACGGGAATATTCGGGCTGCGGAACAAGAATTGGCTCTCATTAAAGACCCATTTCTTTCCTCAGGCATCCAGCTCGTTCTCGACGGCGCCCCCCCACATGACATTAGTAAAGTACTACAATGGCACATCGATGGCACCCGCACGCGCGAACGTTCCGACGCACAAATCTTGCGAACCATGGCCACTTTCGCGCCCGCTTTCGGCATGCTCGGTACGCTATTCGGTTTAGTCCATATGCTACACGGTCTTGGCGAGAGCGGTCTTGGGCAAATCGGCAGCGCGATGGGATTTGCCATGATCACAACATTGTATGGCATCGTAGCGGCCAACCTTTTTCTCAAGCCATTGGCCATAAAAAAGGAGCGCCGAATCGAGCAACAGTTGATAAAAATGGCCATTTCACATGAGGGCATACTGTTGCTCTACAACCGACAACACCCAGTCATAATTAAAGAAACCCTGGATGCTTTCCTAACGCATCAACAACATCAAGCGGGGCCCATGGGTAAACCTGCCTTACTAGAGGCATCATAAGTTTTTACGGTAACGCTCAATACGCGAGCACCGAGATTCTCATACCATGAATCGCCATTACAGGTCCTCATTACGGCCTAGGCCCCACACACCTATACAAAAGCTCCCTCACCCGAGTGAGTTCGGTACCGCTGTTTGGGAAAACACGCCAGACGACGGAAACAATGATAAAGAGTCCTGGATCGTCAGCTATATCGATGTGCTGACGTTGCTCCTGACACTGTTTGTACTTCTACTTTCGTTTTCTAACGTGTCAACCAGTACCACCCCCAATGACAATCACGCCCTAGAAGATACCACCGCAGTGGCGACGCTGGAAACGAACAATAACGCGCTCGCACCAACGGCGGATTCATCGTCCCAGCGCGGGTTGAGTGTAGCGTCACCCGGAATAAAGGATGAGATGACAGGAGCCCCGTTTAACGCACAAGAATCCCGCTCACAAGGCAATAGTCTGCTTCCACTTACCGCCCAAATAACACTAGACGAGCCAACAGAAACAGATCTGGTCCTAAAGGATTTAGAGCTTGAGGGATTTGCGATCGCATTGCGCTCCGTCGGTTTCGACAAAGACGTACAGTTTTCCCTTAACAAGAACATGCTCAACTTACAAATTAGCAATAATCTTCTGTTTGAAAGGGGTAGCGCTAAACTTCAATCGGCAGGGTACGAGGTCTTGGACGAGTTAACAGCATTTCTCGACACCAACAACCATACTGTTTCCGTAGAGGGGCATACGGACAATGTTCCCATCTCGACGCGCCAATACCCTTCCAACTGGGAACTGTCCTCAGCTCGCGCGACCAATGTAACGCGCTATCTGATAGAAAACGGAATTGATGAAACCAGACTTCGTGCTATTGGCTACGCCAATACACGTCCCCGCGATAACAATACCTCAGAAGAGGGAAGAACGAATAACCGCCGTGTCACGATAGTCGTCCATCTCCCAAAGACTTCAACATCGTTAGCTTACCGTAATTAGGGCTCGCGAAAGACACGCTGCTGACGCGTCAATGGCGTGCACCGGAATCCGGTTCGAAAAGATTTTGTGCTCGCCACAACAAAAATCAAGCGCTCGAAGACTACCGTCAATGCTTCGTAGGGGGTAGATCAGGGTTAAGCTCAGAGACGAACAGCAGCGTGGCGTCAACGCGATCGAATTCAAAATACTGGTTACAGAACTCACAACGAACAGCAACTTTTCCTTCTTTACTTAAAATATCGTTAACTTCTTCCGATCCCAACGCCCTAAGCATACTCCGAACACGTTCTCTGGAACACTTGCAGCGAAAACTAACCGGCTCCGCATCAAACAGCCGGATATCTTCTTCGTGGTAGAGACGGTGTAATAGATCAAGCGTTGATAGGCTTAATAATTCATCTTCTTCAACCGTTTCGCCGATGTGCACCGCGCGATCCCAGATATCTGAGTCGTTACACCCGCCGGGCAGCTTTTGCAATAACATTCCCGCGGCAATCTCCGAATTGGTGGCAATCCATAGGCGCGTGTCGATTTGTTCCGATTGTGACAAATAATTCTCCAATACTTCGGTAATACTGCCGCCTTCCAAGGCAACGATACTTTGGTAGCGCTTCATACCTTCAGAAGAGTCAATGGTAATAATAAGCTTGCCATTGCCCGTGATAGCCTGCAGCGAACCCCGCGTCACATCACCGGCCCAATGCGCCAAACCACGCATTGTCCTTTCACTGGTGCATTCCATAACCAACATCGTTACCGGGCCCTCGCCCGTTAACTGTATGATAAGAGAGCCTTTGTACTTTAGCGTCGAAGACAGCAATAGGGTAGCCACCATAGTTTCGCCCAGCAATTGGCGCACGGGCTCCGGGTAGTCTTGGCGATCCGAGATCGCCCGCCACGCCGCGTCTAAATGAACCAGCTCACCTCTCACGGGTAGGCCTTCAAAGACGAAACGCTGTACGTGATCCGTGTTCATAACATTTCCATGTTACCACGTCAGCGTATTGTGGTACTGCCGATTACGCCCGCACGGTTCTCCCATGCAGCGATCCTCCCTTGGTTAAATGCACATGTCCCAACGACGTCCGAGCCTTCGCGCTACAGGGAGCAACAGAGCCTGTCATCGCCAAAGAGCTAACCCGATTTTCATTCGCCGCCGTCAAAACGCCCCGCGATTTTTTTCGCGGCATAAATTCCTTAGCTGAGAATCAGTGTTTGAGTTTTCGCGATATCTCGGTAAACTTAAGCGCGATCTCTACAAAGCGCGTAAGGTATCTATTTCTATCGCAAGTGTTACAGTTTTTCAAGGAATAGCACACCACGTGAAGAGCCGTGTATTCAGCCTTTTTTCGCCGTTGCTTAGTAGCATTCGTGATCTCGCACCTATCATTCTCGTCATCGCCTTCTTTCAAATTTTCGTTTTACAGCAATCCATTCCCGATCTAGGAAGGCTACTCATCGGCACGCTTTTTGTCGCCGTAGGACTTGCATTGTTTATCCGTGGTCTAGAAACGGGGCTTTTTCCTATTGGGGAATCGATGGCGTATGCGTTCGCTAGAAAAGGAAATCTCGCTTGGTTAATCGCTTTTGCCTTTGCATTAGGATTCGGCACGACCATTGCTGAGCCGGCGCTTATCGCGGTTGCGGGAGAAGCTGCAAAAGTCGCAGCCGAAGCCGGCGTGATTACCGATAACGATGAATCCAGAAGCTCATACGCGCTTGGTTTACGCATCACTGTCGCCGTCTCCGTAGGAATCGCTATCGTCGCAGGAGTATGGCGAATTCTAAAAGGTTGGCCTATTCACTACCTTATCATTGGGGGCTATGTTGGGATCGTTACCATGACGGCGTTTGCGCCTAAAGAAATTATTGGAATCGCTTACGATTCCGGCGGCGTAACCACGTCGACAATCACCGTTCCCTTAGTCACCGCCTTAGGGGTCGGACTCGCCTCCAGCATCAAGGGCCGCAATCCAATGGTTGACGGCTTCGGCTTGATTGCGTTCGCCTCCCTGACGCCAATGATTTTCGTTATGGCATATGGAATGTTTTTTTAATGGAGCTTTTTCTTCACTTGCTCGACACGGGTTTAACCACCCTAAAAGACGTACTCCCTATTGCCGTGATTATTTTCGGCTTCCAGCTGCTTGTCATTCGCCGACCGATTCCGAACATTAAGAAAACATTAATTGGTTTTTGCTATGTATTGATTGGATTGGCGCTGTTTCTTGTGGGCCTTGAAGAAGCGCTTTTTCCGATCGGAAAGCTCATGGCGCAACAGCTAACACACCCAGAGTTTATTCAGACAGGTATCACTCAAAGCACAAAATTAATACAATGGCATGACTATAAGTGGGTATATCTTTTTGCCTTTACGATCGGCTTCGCGACGACCATCGCGGAACCCTCGTTGATCGCCGTGGCCATGAAAGCACACTCGGTTTCCGGCGGAGCCATCGGCGTATGGGGATTACGCGTGGCCGTAGGACTAGGCGTTGCATTCGGCATTGCGCTAGGGGCGTTCCGTATCGTCACGGGAACACCTTTACACTATTATATAATCGTTGGCTATGTCGTCGTCGTTTTTCAAACTTTCTATGCACCGCGACTTATTGTTGCGCTGGCTTACGACTCGGGGGGTGTAACGACATCTACAGTGACCGTTCCCCTCGTCGCTGCCCTAGGATTGGGTTTGGCTAGCACCGTCCCGGGCCGCAGCCCGTTAGTCGATGGCTTTGGTTTAGTTGCTTTTGCTAGTCTGTTTCCTATCATGACGGTGATGGGTTTTGCCCAAGTTGCCGAATGGCGAAATCGAAAATCAAAACGACACAGATCGGAACAAGGAGATTAACGATGCACTTCAAATTGATTATCGCCCTTATCGAAGACGATAAGACCGATGCGGTCATGGAAGCGGCGCGGAAAGAAGGGGCGACAGGTGCTACCCTCGTTAATCAAGCGCGAGGTGAAGGACTGGAAACAGCGAAAACGTTCCTAGGGCTGTCCCTCGAAACACAGCGCGACATGTTGCTTCTTTTGGTTGAAGAACATCTCGCCCGTAAAATCTTAGAACGAATCGCTGCCGTCGCGAAACTGGACACGACACCCGGTGCCGGCATCGCGTTCCAGATAGATGTGGAAGATGCTGTAGGGGTAGCCTCCCAAGTTAAACGTCTAACAACCGTTGTGGAGGAGGAGCTATGACGGTAAAAAAACTCATCCGCGTTAGTGAGGTGATGAAATCTCATTTCGACATGGCTGACGGCATGGATACAATACGAGACGCGCTTTCTAAAATGAAACATGTTGACACGAAGTGCCTAATCGTTGATAAACGCCATCAGGATGACGAATACGGTATCCTGCTTATATCAGATATTGCGCGGAAGGTCTTGGCGAAAGATCGTGCTCCTGACCGGGTCAATGTCTACGAGGTCATGGCCAAGCCCGTAATCTACGTAGACCCAAACATGGATATCCGTTATTGCGCCAGATTGCTTGATCGCTTTCACCTATCTCGCGCACCGGTAGTTAACGAGGGTGAAGTCGTGGGCGTGGTAAGCTTGACCGACTTGGTCCTAAAGGGACTCGCCAGTGTCACGTGACGCTAAATTGCTCAATATTTATGCTTAATTTAATGGGGAAACGTTATTGCCTGGGATGCGCGGCTAGGCCACATTGGCCGTATCGGGAACGGACAACGTTCCCCCGTCCGTTATAAATTCCCAAATTTCGGGTTGACGATGATGGATGCCTGCCAACACCTGGCTCGCTGCTGACACGCACGGTTGTCGCAAGCCGTGGTAATCGACGAGCGGCCCGATGGCTGTAAAATGGATACCGAATCGCTCTAGTAAGCGAATCAATGTGGGCTCCATCACCGCATACCAATAACCTACGTTATTGGCAACACTCATCTGAACAATCGCTTTAAACAAACCAAGCGTGATGTGCGGAATCAGACGTCGTCCTGACTCTATAAGCTCACGCTGTTCTTCTAACACTATCCCATGGCTTAGATCGGCTTCGCGTGCCCGCCTTCGGAACTGTTTAGACACCGCAAACCGCGATATTTCGCCCAGCGTATTACGAGACACCCGCCAAACGTTGTCACGTTCGTGTCGCCTGAGCGCCTCGAACTCCTCAAGAGGAAAAATCGCTGTACTGTCATAGGGATCAGCGACGATGATTCGAACAGTTGCAGAAACACATCCTGACGGGCGGTGAATAAGAATTGAGTGAACAGAACGCCTATCAAACTCGTCCCACTCCAATCCGGTTGAATACCGCGTTCGATCGAGAAACGGATGCTCGACACAATAAACCTGATAACGCAGGCGCTGGCTCTCTAAAATGGCCGCTGGATCCGTCGCCAGCTTAATTTCAAAATAATTCTCGAAATCACGTATTATCGAGTCCATGGTCTCGTACCGGTGGCCTATTTAGCCGCCTAAAATTAACATTGAAACGCGCTAAAAGCGAGTAAAACGTTACATTTTCGTCCACGAATTTATATCCAGAGCGTTATAAGTTTCTTAGTCTTCGGCGGCGAATCAGCTAAGATTCGAATATAGCACGATCACTCCAAAGCAAGCCAATAGATCATAACTACACTAGCATGCCCCAGCGCGAAGCCCCATCCAAATACTCGGATCTTTGGTTCTTGCCGACGCTGTTGAGGACTCGCCCTGCGCATCGCCGATTTCCGGCATTTCACCGCCATTCTTAAAGCTACCGGCTAGCGGGATCGAGTGGAACCCAAGAAAAACACGATATTGCACTGGATTTACGTAGTATTACCTACTACTCTAAAATAGAAGGAAATTGTCCTTTTCAGCTCAGACGAACCAAGCGGCATTCTAAGAATGGACGGCCAAATGGCCATTTACGTTACAAACACCGAGCGAAAACGCCCACGCGGCACCAATGCGCGCGCCGGCGTGTTGGGTGTATTGTTGTTGAGCCTCTTCCTAACGTTCTCCGCTAACGCCCAAACCATCGTTGTTAACACTACTGTCCCACCGACTGCAATATCCAAAACTGCAGTACAGGCAATTTTTGGAATGCGGATGCGGACATGGCCGGACGACACACCCATAACGGTGTATGTACTGAAAACATCCGATCCGTTGCATGCCGATTTCTGTAAGAACGTACTTGGTGTCTTTCCCCACCAGCTACGACGTGCCTGGGACCGCCTCGTTTTCTCCGGTACCGGCCAAGCACCTCGAGAAGTATCTTCATTGAACGAAATGCGCGAACGCGTCGCAATGACCCCAGGCGCCATAGGCTACTTACCTCAGGACGATGTCGATGACACCTTATATAAGCTTGAAGTGCGCTAGAAGGGCAAAAAGCGCCTCCCGCCTCGCCCTGGTCGCAGGACTTCTCCTTCCTTGCTTTGCATGGACTGCTGGTGTTCCGAACCCGCTTCAGATTCACGGTTTTGCGAGCCAAGGTTTCGTTCTCACCTCCGATAACAACTTTTACGGAAAGAGCAGTGACGACGGCGGTAGCTGGGACTTTCGGGAACTCGGCCTAAACGGTTCTTTCCGAGCATCGCCCCGGCTACTTACTTCACTACAGCTATTATCGCGGCGGGCGGGCGCCAGCAGTGACGACGACATCGAGCTTGATTACGCCTTTTTGGATTACTTGGTTCACAGCCGTGAAACCAACCAATGGGGTATTCGGCTTGGCCGCGTAAAAAACCCCATGGGATTCTATAATGACACGCGGGATGTAGCATTCACTCGACCAAGTATTATATTGCCTCAGTCTATATATTTTGACCGCGCACGCAACGTCGCGCTATCAGCCGACGGTGGACAAATATACGGAGAGTACCGAACGCACACGGGGATTTTTGATTTCATATTCGAAGTTGCTGCGCCCAGAGTCGATGATTTAGACACGGAACTTGCGCTGCTCGGGGCAGATAGGACGGGCTCGCTCGAAGACGATGTTTCCTATCTGGCCAGACTCATGTACGAACGCGACGGTGGGCGCTTTCGGGTTGCCTACAGCGATCTTCGCGTCAATATCGACTATAAACCGGGTAGTATCGACCCTAGCGGCCCGGGTTCCATCCAATTCTTACCTAAGATTCTATCGTTCCAGTACAATAGTGAAAAATGGACACTGACTTCTGAAATCGCCCGCCGTGAATTTCGATTCAACGATCTGTCCGCTTACATCCCGTTCACGGAAGTGACGGGAGAAAGCTATTACTTACATGGTACTTACCGGCTCACACCGAGCTGGGAAACATTCCTTCGTTATGACGTAATTTATCAAAATAAGGATGACAGAAACGGCCGTAAGTTCGAAAAACGTACAGGAGCCCCCGCCCACAGCCAGTTCGCCAAAGACTGGACGGTCGGGATCCGTTGGGACATAACACCCGCGTGGATGTTTGCCATGGAGCATCATTGGGTCGATGGAACGGCTTGGCTACCCCAGAGGGATAATCCAGATCCGCTGGCCACCGTACAGAGGTGGCGACTGTTCACGTTCCTCGTATCTTTCCGGTTTTGAGCTGGATGGTCGAACGGGGTTCGTCGGTTTGAGTAAATTGTAAAGTTAACCATGCGCTTAGGCTTGATTAGGCAAAAACCAACACGAAAAAGGCGTATTTTCATAAGCCTAAAGTGGAAAGCGTTACTGCTCTTGAGTTTAGTCCTCATCGCCATTAATGGTTCTTTTCATACCCTGAACGCTATCAACTTGGATCGGGAATTCGAAAACGATCGTAATGCTATCCATCAACGCAACATCGCCGCGGTAACGGGCTTATTGCAGGAGTCTTCCCAGCGTCTCCAGCAAACTGCGTATATCATTCCCTCCTTAGCGGGCATGCGTGGCCCGCTCGCGCGACAGAATACGGATTCGATCTCACGCACCTTTGACCAACATTGGCCACTTCTTTTTCTCGAAACCGGTGTCGATATGGTCGCTTTCTATGGCCAAACTAACAATCTCTTAGCGCTTTGGGGCGCCAACGACGCCATCGGCGACAACGACAATGCGTTACATCGATCCATAGTACGCGCCAACAAAGCTGAAATCCCGGAGACAATTGTCGATTGCACCCGCACCTGCCTACAGTATACGGTCGTACCGGTGTTGGCGGAAGGGAAAAGAGCTGGGGTCATCGTGCTCGGAAAATCCCTAGCCGGCATTATCGTGAGCTTTAGCTTACTCTCATCCACCGATATGGGCCTACTCATATCCGACCACAGACAATCTGAAGACGAGAGGTGGCTTGAAGCATGGGGCAGTCGCATCACGGCGCTAACAAATGCCGCCTTCATGCTGGACGTATTAAGAGACCTTGCCAGCGACTACCGTT
The DNA here is from genome assembly GCA_945787615.1 of uncultured Chromatiaceae bacterium. GTDB lineage: Bacteria > Pseudomonadota > Gammaproteobacteria > JAADHS01 > JAADHS01 > CALZJI01. Next base: position 20,623 of record CALZJI010000328.1, read on the forward strand.
TTGAACAGGTCTTAAACAGTCGAACGACGATCAACGTTAGTACTCATCACTATGACGTTCGCGTCATTGGACTAGATAACCTCGCTCGTGCCGCAGGCGGATATCTCGTCACGATTGAAGATATCACGAATGCTACACGTGACATAACAAACGCCAAACGGGACACCATGCTAACCGGTGTTATGGGGCTAATCATTTCAGAGTGCCTACTCTTGTTTATTTTATGGACACCGCTGTCGAGGCTTCGCCGCACCGCCGCCGCACTGCCGTTACTGGCTAAAAGCGACTATAAGACTGCTCGACAAACGTTCGCGGCAACCAACGAAAGGCGATCACACCAAGATGAAATCGATCAACTCGATCGTAGCGCACTAACACTTTCCAATCAGCTAGAGGTTCTTGAACAAGAAGTGACAGCGCGTGCGTCGGACCTCGCTGATAAAATGAAAGAACTGACACGCGAACGAGACTTTATAAGGGAGCTACTCGACACCGCCCAAGTCATCATTATTACTCAAGACGGCGACGGAAATATTCTACTGATCAATAACTATGGAGAAGTTACAACAGGGTATTTACTAAGCGAACTACGAAACAAGAAATTTATAGATGTAATCAGCCCCGCTGATAGAGATATAAGTTCTCTACAATCGAAATTACACAAGGTCGCACTAGGAGAACAAAATGCATTCCAGCACGAAGCTAGCGTCGCCTGTAAACGGGGAAACTCCATTACCGTCGCCTGGCTACACTCCCATCTACTTGCAACCGACCAAAGCGAGCCCGTTATTCTCTCCGTCGGCTTGGATATCACGGCACGCAAACAGGCCGAAGAACGCATCGCCTGGTTAGCGGATCATGATCCGCTAACCGGTCTATTTAATCGCCGACGTTTTCAGGGAGAGGTCGAGAAATCCATCCGGCTAGCGCAACGTTACGATTATTCCGGTGCATTGTTATTTCTTGATCTTGATAATTTTAAATACATCAACGACACATACGGGCACCATGCCGGCGATATATTAATCAAAAGAATTTCCGCAGAGCTCACAGATATTGTGAGGGACTCGGATGTAGTCGCCCGGTTTGGCGGTGATGAGTTCGCGATCCTCATGCCCGAGGTGAAAACCGATAACGCGACGGACGTGGCTCAAAAAATCAACGATCAACTCAACCAGCTTACATTCCCAATACGCGGCCACCATCATAAGGTTTCAATTAGCGTAGGTATTGCCCTGTTCCCGTATCACGGACTGACGGTTGACGAAGTGCTCGCCAACGCCGATCTAGCGATGTACCAAGTAAAGCAAAAACGCCGCGGCAGTTGGCACGTTTTTTCCGTTGAAGAACAAGCCCGAGAGCGCATGGAGACCGAAGAGCGTTGGCGCCAACAAATAAAGCAGGCGTTGACGCAAGAACGTTTTGTCTTATATTTTCAACCCATAATTAGCCTCACGCATAACGCCATCTCCCATTACGAGGTGTTACTACGCATGCTGGATGATTCAGACCAGCCGCTGTTACCCAGCGAGTTTATCGAGGTGGCTGAACGGTGCGGCCTCATTCATGACATCGATCATATGGTGTTACATAAAGCCACTGCAGCCATGGAAACGGCTCACCATAATGGCCATGATGTGAAATTCACAATCAATCTATCGGCCCATTCGCTGTCGGACCCCGATCTGCTTCCCCTCTTGGAGAAACTGCTGACGACCACACCAGTTCCAACGAAGAATTTTATCTTCGAGATTACGGAAACAGCGGCCCTCGCAGACTTTTCCGCCGCATGCACCTTAATCGACACCATAAAGAAAATGGGCTGCCATTTTGCGCTCGACGACTTCGGCGTCGGTTTCTCATCATTTTTCTATCTCAGGGAACTACCGGTTGACTACGTCAAAATAGATGGCTCGTTCATTCGGCACTTAGCGCGCAATCGCGATGATCAGATGTTGGTAAAATCGATGAACGATGTTGCGCGCTGGTTCGGCAAACAGACCATTGCCGAGGCCGTCGAAGATGCCGAAACACTGACTCTACTCAAGAGCTACAATGTCAACTACGCGCAAGGCTTTTACATAGGTAAACCGGCGGCACGCGTTGCTTGAATCACTGCGGGTAGAGATTGTCTTATCGATACGCCATATCGCCTCGTCGCTTTGTTAACAGGGCGCGCACCTCTGCTGGCGAAGGATGTCATTAGAGTAACGGATGCAGCGCGGGAAAGACGCTATATTGCCGGCCTTATCCATCGCAGTGAAGTCAAAAATAGCGCTGGTATTTAATCGAATTTTCAATGGCACCAAAAATGTGCCCGTAATCGGGGCGCGATCCTCTCCGTCGATAACAACGGACTCAAGCCCGGACCCACTGTCGCTAAGGGTTACTGCCACGTCGCAGCCTCTTACTAGGGCACTCACGCGGTAGGTATCGGCGACAGTCAAGATTGGATTTACCGTGTCGACGAAAACGTTGGATGCAATCGAAGAACTACGGTTGCCTATGGCGTCAAATGCGGTTACCGTAAAAACGTGCGGTCCCTCACCGATTTCACTCACTTCCACTGGATGCCGTATTGGGTTCTCGGTTAGCGACACTGACAGCGGCTCGCCGTCACCAACCGACACTTCCACTTTAGTCACGCCCACGGTGTCGGCCACATCGGCTGTAACATTAAAATCATCGTTTACGTAGCTGTTAGACAAAGGCGTAATAATCTGTACGACAGGTGGATTGTTATCAACAACCGCTCGCTGAGCCGTCACGGTGGAATGCCCTGCTTGATCCTGTGCTCTAAGAGCAAACTCATGCTCGCCGTCGCTCAGTGTCTGCGTGTCGAAGGGATGCAAAATACTGGAAAATTCGCTGAAGTTTGCGTGTTCTTTACCGTCGACGAAAAGCCCAGCGCTGGCAATACCGATAGTGTCGTCTACTTCACCGGAAACGGAAATGGTGCCTGACACGTGTTCACCTATTTCATCCATGGTGACGCTTGGCGCGGTGTTGTCGATGACGACTCGCCTCGCCTGAGCGCTCTGGTTGCCGGCACTGTCTGTTGCCAACAACGCCAACGTCGTTTCGCCATCGGGAACAGCGTTTGTGTCAATGTTTGCACTGATTTGCTCAAAATCATCAAGGGCCGGCTGCGACACGCCCGCGAAAAAGAGCTCGGTCTTCACGATACCATTGGCGTCATTTGCCGTGCCGTTAACCGTTACGTTGTCGAACACGTATTGCCCGTCTTCAATATTACTAAACGCCACATGAGGATTTGTATTATCCACGATGAGGTTGACGTTCTTTGTCCGCCCATTCCCTACTTTGTCGCGTGCAAAAAGTGACACCGCGATTGGACCATCGCCTAAGGTTGTGGTATCGATGGAAGTGTTAATATTTTCGAAATTTTCAAATGTAGTATGTAGTTTGTCATCTACGTTTAGGATTGCATTGGATATTCCGTTGGCATCGGTAACCGTGCCGCTCACCACGACCTCACGCATGGCGAAAGCACCGTCGGGTATGTCAAGCGTGACCGTAGGTCGAGTATTATCAATCGTAATGTCTCGCGTCGCGCTGTTCATATTGCCCGCAACGTCTTCGGCTTCCAACTTAATTATGGCATCTCCATCATCGAAGGATTGTGTGTCTATGGTCGTATTGATCTCTACGGGAGACACAAAGTCGGCCTGTACAACATCATTAAGAAACAGTTTTGCCGAAACGATCCCGTTGATATCCTCCACCTCGCCTGTAACTGTAATCGTTTTCGCAACCAGTGTATCCATCGCTTCGATCAGCACCACCGGAGCAGTATTATCGACCACTGCTTCTACCGAAGCCGTGCTCGTGTTACCTGCTACGTCGGTAGCGACCAGGGAAATTGGCTTTACACCGTCTGCCACCGCCGTTGTATCGATATTTGCAACAATCTCGGAGAGATCGTCAAACTGGGTGTATAGCGCGCCATCAAAAAATAGTCTAGCGCTGGCGATCCCGTTCGCGTCTTGTACAGCGCCCGTTACGGGTAGAGATCCATGGACAAACGCACCATCGGAAATATCGGTCAATGTCGCGACCGGTGGTGAATTATCCACGACGTAGTTCACAGTGTGACTGTGCGTACTGCCGACGGTGTTCGTGGCAAAAACCGAGAACTTATGTTCACCGTCTGCGATATCGGCACTGTTGATCTCAACCATTGGATTGTTGATATCATCAGCCGGAATGCCAATACCGTCGTCGATGGCAAATGACACCGAAGAGAGTCCAATGGGATCACCCGCCGACGCGGACATCATAAAAATGCCTCTCACGTAAGAACCGTCTTGCGGTGTTACACTGCCTATAAACGTTTCTCGATTACTAACGACAAGAGACACTTCCGTCGAGGCGGAGTGGTTCAATAGATTTACCGCCACAATCTTGAAGTCATGCGGGCCATCCTCAAGAACAGTTGTATCTATTTGCACGAAGGGATTGGCGTTGTCGGCGGAGACGGCCACTTCCTTACCGTCCACTTCGAAGGAAACGCTGTTCAGGCCGATGGGATCAATGACATCTGCCGCGAACGTGATGGTCCCTGCCACGCGATCGTTGTCATCGTAGGATAAACCGCCTATAACCGGCACAGCGCTACTGAACGGCATCGCAGGAGCGCCGGAAAAAATATCGACCTCTAGGTCGGCGCCATTATAGCCCTCTGCAACGCCGATAAGTTCTGTTGGACCAATTCCAGTCGCGTTACGCGCTGAGTTTGCCATTAGCAATACATTTAACGCGATGTCGTTACGATAGACCTCGGGCGTAAGCGGGATACTACCGATTGATAGTATTCCGTCTGCGCCTTGTCCGTCCAACCGGCCATCTGCTCGGATATCGTCATAGGCGCGCTGCGCGAAAGAGATACTGGAATGCAGAGAATGCGGGGGTTGTTGATGCTGCTCACTCACCCATTTGGTCCACTGCGAAACGGCGGCAGTCAAAAACCCATAACGGTAACCGTCACTCAGCTCGACCACTCCATTGCTGGGCACCGTAATGTCGATGGGCGAGGTTGTCCTGATGTTCACTCCCGCCATTGCGGATATCGCAGCATTGGCTTGGCTTATTGCATCCGGAACAGTTTGACCCGTGGAAACAAAAAACTGACTGAGTCCCGCAGCCAGATTAGTGAAGTAAGTCACCGATACAACGAGATTCCGACCCGATACGTAGTTATCTGCCGCTCTTAAAGCCTGGCCCGGCGCCAGTGAAACCAGCGTGCCGCTGGCTTCTTCGACGTAGAGCCCCCCGGTTATTTCGATAAGTACTGGCCGATCCGGCGACGCGAGATTGATACTGTAACGGCCCGCTTCGTTAGTCACCCCGCTTGGGGCGAGGAGTTCGCCTTTTACCGCGTCCTTAAAATCGTAGATGGACACGGTGCCGTTCATGATTGTGCCGTCAAACGCGACACCTGATACGTTGCCGCTTGGCCGCGTCGGCGGCAATTCACTACTCCCGCCGCCGCAACCGGAGTTGACTAACACGACACCCAGTAATGAGAAAACTAAGGCGAGGCGACACCCACGCCTAACGCTTCTTTCGCTAATCCACTCCATTACCACCCCTGCACTAAACACCAGACGACAAGCCCAGCACCACGCCCCTCGTAGAGAGTCGCATCCGCTCGTATTCCGTAAGTCGTATGTAGATCCAACCCGCCTAGCCGAGCCGTTAACTGGTAACTCACTGGAATTGTTAAGAAAAAAAGCGCTGCTTCTAGTGGCGCGCTTTATGTAATAAAAAACACTATTATAGTACAAATGGGTTGGTCACAAGTCATCTTAGGGCTCGCTCAAAAATAAGTTTACATTCTTAAGCGTTGAGGCGCCTGCCTGGCAAAGCT
>CALZJI010000329.1 GCA_945787615.1 uncultured Chromatiaceae bacterium
CAGTATCCGGATGTCCAAGTCATCGGTGGTAATGTCGCCACAGGAGAAGGGGCGCTTGCCCTAGTGGAAGCCGGGGCAGATGCGGTAAAAGTGGGTATCGGGCCCGGTTCTATTTGTACCACTCGAATAGTTACGGGCGTTGGTGTACCGCAGATTAGCGCGATCACAAACGTTGCGGAGGCCTTGAAGGGTAAGGGTGTGCCGTTGATCGCAGATGGCGGTATTCGTTACTCCGGTGACGTTGCCAAAGCCTTAGCGGCCGGCGCGTATTCGGTAATGATAGGAAGCATGTTCGCAGGTACCGAAGAATCGCCCGGTGATGTGGAGCTCTACCAGGGCCGCTCTTACAAGTCCTATCGTGGCATGGGCTCGCTTGGCGCCATGGAGCGAGGTTCAAGCGACCGGTATTTCCAAGAGGAAACGGCAGAAATAGAAAAGCTCGTACCTGAAGGCATTGAAGGGCGGGTTCCGTACAAAGGCAGCTTGGTGGCCATCGTCCATCAACTTATCGGCGGTGTAAGGGCAAGCATGGGTTATACCGGCTGTTCCAACATGAAAGAGATGCGCACGAAACCGCAGTTTGTTCGTGTTACTGCAGCGGGAATGCGCGAAAGTCACGTCCATGACGTCTCCATTACCCGTGAAGCACCTAACTATCGTGTCGACTGAGCATACAGCGCTATCACGCGTAGGCAATCTTTCGATTGTAACGCGCCGACAAACGCATCCGTAGCGATGCCGTAGGTGTTTGTAGCTCACCGAAGTGGGAACGTGGGTGGCTCTCAGACGATGCGGGCCCACTGTATGCTGGTAACGGCGCGATCCTGGCGGCCAGTCGTACGAGCCCGGCGCATCACGAGGAATGCTTGCCTGTTCTCGATTGGTGTTCCTGTTAAACAAGTTTGCATCGAATTGAACGCAAAAATGTAGTTTACTCCCGACTCATCGGACCAGAAGAAGCCTAAGTTATGCAGGATATTCACAGTCAACGAATACTCATTCTTGATTTCGGTTCTCAATACACGCAACTCATCGCCAGACGGGTGCGAGAAGCCGGTGTCTACTGCGAGATACATCCCTATGATTGGGACGATGCGCGCATTCGGCAATTCAAGCCGAAAGGCGTCATTCTCTCCGGAGGTCCGGAATCGGTGATGATCAAGGAAACGCCGCGGGCGCATCAGCTGGTATTCGAATCTGGTGTGCCGGTGCTTGGGATTTGTTATGGCATGCAAACCATGGCGGCGCAACTGGGCGGGAGCGTGGAGTCGTCCAGTCATCGCGAATTCGGTTATTCACAAGTGCGGGCGCGGGGTCATTCCCGATTGCTGCGGGACATCGAAGACCATGTCACCCCAGAAGGCTACGGCTTGTTGGATGTGTGGATGAGCCACGGCGACCGCGTCACAGATCTCCCGGAAGGCTTCAAAATGATCGCCAGTACGAGTAATGCGCCGCTGGCAGGTATGGCCGACGAGGAGCGTGGTTTCTATGGTTTACAGTTTCACCCCGAGGTGACTCATACCCACCAAGGTTTTCGCATCTTGCAGCGTTTTGTATTGGAGATTTGTGGCTGTGCCAAGTTGTGGACGGCCGAGAACATCATTGAAGACAGTATCGCCCGGATACGTGCCGATGTAGAAGGGGATGAAGTGCTCCTCGGTTTGTCAGGCGGTGTTGACTCCTCGGTCGTCGCGGCGTTATTGCATCGCGCTATCGGCGATAAGCTCAACTGCGTTTTCGTTGACAACGGATTGCTGCGCTTGAACGAAGGCGACCAGGTGATGGCGACCTTCGCGGAGCACATGGGTGTTAAAGTCATACGTGTCGATGCCGAAGATCGTTTTCTCAAGGCCCTAAAAGGCGTCAAAGATCCGGAACAAAAGCGAAAAGTCATCGGCAACCTTTTTATCGAGGTCTTCGAAGAAGAAGCGGAAAAGTTAACGACGGCCAAGTGGCTTGCCCAAGGGACCATTTATCCTGATGTCATCGAGTCAGCGGCGGCGATATCGGGCAAGGCACATGTTATAAAATCGCACCATAATGTGGGTGGTTTGCCCGAAGAGATGAACCTCAAGCTCGTTGAACCCTTAAGAGAGCTGTTCAAAGATGAAGTCAGGCGGTTGGGTGTCGAGCTGGGGCTGCCTTACGATATGGTCTACCGTCATCCATTTCCCGGTCCAGGTCTAGGTGTGCGAATTCTGGGAGACGTCAACAAAGAATACGCCGAATTGTTACGACGTGCCGACGGTATTTTCATCGAAGAACTGAGACGACATGATTTATACGATAAGGTAAGCCAGGCGTTTGCCGTGTTTTTGCCGGTACGCTCCGTTGGCGTAATGGGGGATGCCCGGCAGTATGATTACGTCATTGCATTGCGCGCCGTTGAAACGGTAGATTTCATGACGGCACGTTGGGCCCATTTACCAGCGGAATTTTTGGAAGTCGTCTCCAATCGAATTATCAACGAAATTAAAGGGATATCCCGTGTAACCTACGATATCTCGAGTAAACCGCCGGCGACCATTGAGTGGGAATAGCGAGTTACTCTATTCGTCTAAACAGACGTCTTATCAGATAAATGCATGAGCGTTACCGATGATTTGATTTGGATGAACCATGCCCTTGGTTTAGCGCGTCACGCTGCCGCGCAAAATGAAGTGCCCGTGGGTGCGGTGGTTGTAAGAGACGCAATGGTATTGGGCGAGGGATGGAATCAACCCATCGCGACTCATGATCCCACGGCTCACGCTGAAGTGGTGGCAATTCGAGACGCCAGTCACCGTGCAGGGAATTATCGATTACCGGGAACGACGCTATACGTTACCCTCGAACCCTGCGCAATGTGCTTTGGCGCCATGGTTCACGCGCGAATAGAACGTTTGGTCTTCGGCGCAGCGGACCCCAAGTCTGGCGCCGTGTACTCCGTAATCAAGCTCCCGGAAATTGGTGAGTTCAACCACGTCATCACCTGTGTGGAAGGGGTGCTCGCGAGCGAATGTGGCGCGTTGCTCACTCAGTTCTTCAAAGTAAGACGCGGAATGATGAAGGCAGGTAAATCCTAACATTGCATCAAAATAAGGTCCAAGACCGCTTCGCTGCTTCTATAGCGCGTATGCTAGCCCGCGTTTTTCACCGGTTATCGTTGCGAGGCACCTCGGTGGCCAAAAAAAAATCCCGCGCTATCGAATTGACAGTCGCGGGATTTTTTACTGGCGCTCTTTGTTAATGCTTACAGCTTATCGGCTTCTTCACCTAGATAGGTGGCAACGCCATCAGGTGTGGCAGTCATGCCTTTATCGCCTTCTTTCCAGCCGGCAGGGCAGACTTCTCCATGTTCCTCAGTGAACTGGAGGGCATCAACCATACGAAGCATTTCATCTACGTTGCGGCCGAGTGGCAGGTCATTCACGACCTGATGCCGAACGATGCCGTCCTTGTCTATTAGGAAAGAGCCACGGAACGCCACCGCACCGTCGGGCGTTTCCACATCGAAGCCTTTGCAGATGGCGTGCGTCATATCGGCCACTAACGTATAGCCAACCTGGCCGATCCCGCCTTCATTGATAGGCGTGTTGCGCCAGGCGTTGTGGGTGAAGTGCGAGTCAATAGAAATCCCGATGACCTCAACGTTACGTTTTTTGAACTCTTGCAGGCGGTGGTCGAAGGCGATTAACTCAGACGGGCAAACAAAGGTAAAGTCCAGTGGGTAAAAGAACACCACAGCATATTTGCCCTCGGTGCTGTTTTTGAAGTTGTAGTCTTCAACGATTTCGCCATTGCCGAGGACGGCGGGGGCGGTAAAATCCGGGGCTTCACGGCCTACTAATACACCCATTTAACGCTCCTTTTATCAATAATCATTGCTAAATAGTAAATAGAAATTAGACTCATTCTAAATTATTTGCGGGAAGACATCAACTCGAAATTTTCGCGGCAGCTAGCTCGCATTTTTCTCAGGGCCAGGCGATCTTCTTGATCCTCGATTTAGAGAACGATCTTCGTTGGAAACTGCGTTCTCCGTTACTATGCTGCGGTCACTTCGGGCTCCTGCCCTCCCGTCGTTTGTAGTGTTAAATCGCGGGCTAGGGGCCACGGAAAAAAATAATCATCCAATCTTGCTTGTCTTTTTGCTCAGCTTCTGCGTTACGGCAAGCGTTGCATATTCCAATATGCGCCACTTGCCGCGCCTTGAATCTGAGCAAAAATCCGGCGCAATCTTTGGATAACTAATATTTTCCGCGGCCCTAGGCCAGCGTCTTTCGACTCTGCTTTAGGCGCTACACTCCTTGCAACCGTAGTGCTACCTCGGAGCAACGACATTTTTGTTTATCAGGAATCGTTTGAGGCATGATGCGTGAACTTCTGGTACTATACTCGTCGCGAACAGCTTCGCCGGGAAATTGCGCGCCCTCCTCATCCCGTGGTGGCGTCGTGAAAGCTTGAAAGACTTCTATTATTCCCGCGTTTTCACGCCTTGACTACAACGAC
>CALZJI010000330.1 GCA_945787615.1 uncultured Chromatiaceae bacterium
CTGTTCTCGATCTTAAATCTACGACAGCCGGTCCGTAAAGTCACAGTAATGAGCCCTACGAATTTATGTGCTAACCCGTTGAAGGCGTTCGATAATAGATGAGCCAAACAGCGAAACTTTACTCTCTTGGTCGATTTTCTGGGTGTAAACCCCATCCCAATTGCACGTCGACAAAAGAAAGCGGATAATGAGTGCCGGGGCTAATGAAAATCAAAAGCTGAGAGACATACACGGAATGTCGTCTTAAATAATGTAAGCCCACTGTTAACGAGTTAAAAACTACAGATAACGTCCATATCGTAAGCATACTCGTTTAGAGGGTGTTTTCTACGCGCTACGATTTATGGTGTTACACACCCTCGGCAGAACGTTAAATGTAGGAAATTCCTGACAAGATGTTACCGCGGAGCCTGACATCTTTTCTGAGCCATAAGTTAAATAATAATGAAAGAGAGCGAGCCTCAGAGGGAAACGAATTATGCAGCAAGTTTGCGGCTCAAAGACGTTGTTTCGAAGACGCAATCAGAAACGCTACGAATTGAACGAACGTTCGTTTATAAACGATTACGCTAAACGTATTGCCGCGATAGGCGTCCTGGCAGTATGCGGTGCGGCCCACGGACAAAACATAGACCTTACGGTTGACCTAAGTACCACGACGAACACACCAGAAGCCGCCGTTGGCGTGGCACTGTCCGATATATGCACTCGTCTTACGGGGCAACCAGATCTCGATGACAACCAACAGCAACTACTCAATACCTGTACCTCTCTTACGGATCCCGATCTGGATTTCGAGGAACGACTGGCGGGATTGGAAGCTGTCTCCGCTAAAGCATCAACGGCCTCCAATGTATTAACAACACGAATCCCCTTCGGCCAACATGGGAATGATGCGGTCAAGCAGCGGATATCAGCGCTAAGGCAAGGCATGACAGGCTTCTCATTGTCGAGGCTATCTTTCAACATCGCTGGCGAAGAATTGCCAGCAACGCTTTTTAGCGATGCCTTGAGTGACCGGCAACGGGGTGGCGGCGCGGGCGACGTGCTCGGATTGGAGGACTCAGGTCAACTCAGTGGCTTCATTAGCGGCAACTTGACCTTCGCAGAACAAACCGAGACCAGCACAATCGCTGGCTTTGACGCCGATGCCATATCGCTCGTTGCCGGCGCTGATTATCGTTTCAATGACCGGAGCTTTGCCGGAGTCGCCATAGGGTTTGTCAATAATGACGTCGATCTCGCCGATAACGGAGGCGCAGTTGATGGGGACGGCTTGAGCTTGACGTTCTACGGATCCTATTCACCGGCACAGAACTGGTTTATCGACGCCACAGCCTACCTGGGAAGCGGCAATTATGACCTTGTTCGAAGAATTAACTACACGGTGAACAACACGGCCACGGACGAAACGGCAAAGAGTTCGACGGACAGCGATCAAACAGGCCTATCAGTGAGCGCAAGCTACGAGTATTTGCTCAAGAACGGCATGAGCATGGAATTTCTCGGTCTTCTCAATTATTCAAGTTCGGACATCGACGGCTATACCGAGTCCAATGCCGGAGGTTTAAATCTAAGAGTAGAGGGACAGACGATCGATAGCTTAGCGTTATCCTTATCTGCCCAGCTGCAAAAGTCCTTCAGTCTCGCCCGTAGCGTGATTACCCCCCAGGCCACCATTAGCCTTATCAACGAATTGGAAAACGATGGGCAAGACGTGGCCGCTAGCTTTGTTAGCGACCCAGCGGGCGCAAGGTTTGCCTATCGTACTCCGGACCGTGACGGCAACTACATCACGATTGCCGTTGGTGCGGCCATGACATACGAAGGAGGCGCAGCGAGTTTCGTTCAACTCGAAACGCTTCAGCTACTGGATGACTATGACCAGTTTACGATCACCGCGGGATACCGAAGAGAATTTTAAGTACGACATTGATAGCTGAGTGACTTTATCGTTACAACGAGCAACTGTACTGTTATGAATACACCAATTTCAACACGGCTTATCGATACACGTCGAGCGTTAACGGTCCTGCTCTTATTCCTGAGCATACTTGCCCTCGTCGGATGCTTACCCGATTCGGAAGAAAGCAACAGCCCCTCA
>CALZJI010000331.1 GCA_945787615.1 uncultured Chromatiaceae bacterium
TAATTGTCCAAAGATTGCGCCGGATTTTGGCTCAGATTCAAGGCGCGGCAAGGGGCGCATAATCCCTTTATGTAACCCTTGCCGCAACACAGAAGCTGGGCCACAAGACAAGCAAAATTGGATGATTATTTGCTTCCGCGGCCCTCAGGTTAACTAACCGGTTCTATAACGGCTCAATCGAGTCTCGGGAGCCACGGACCATCAATGAAATCGACCAATCTCCGCGCTGGTAACTATTTGGCGGCGTAATGCACCCCGCCCTTGTGCTTCGTGCCATCCGCGGTCTTGAATAAAATCATCAGTTGATGCTTACCATCGTGGCCAAGGTCGTAGCCGTTCATGTACCATTCACCCATTTTCATGAGCGGCTTGGTTTCCGACTGGCCATTGGGGTGGATAACTTTGGAGTTAATCACAACGTTGTCCAGTACTTTGCCCCCCTTTTCCACTTTGACCATAAAATTATGGCTGCCGCCATGCTCCATGCCCTGTTGCGCTTCCATGA
>CALZJI010000332.1 GCA_945787615.1 uncultured Chromatiaceae bacterium
GCCCTTAGCTACTAATTTGCCTGGCATAACCCGGGCAGAATCTAAGGCCTACACCGGACGTCGCCGCGTGATAATGAAGTTCTGTCACAGAGCGCGAGCCCTACGTTATTGTTCTGTAAAAATGTGACACGAGAACCAAATGTTGCAACAACATCGGCGCTCCGTGGATCGCGCTCTCTTAGCTTGCCGTTATTGTCCACGAGTTCACTGCTCTGCAACACAGCGCTACTGCCATCATCGAGCATCACACCTGCGGCGCCGTTGCCGAAAGCTTCGATTGAACTGTTCCGACCGATATCGAGTTTGCTCGTGTTTTCAACCAGTACACCGTTTTGCACATTACCGTTTGCGACAATCTTTGGGAGTTCCTCTTCTTGCGAAAAGAAGCCGAACAAATTAACTATACTGTTATCGATACTGATTCCTTCACGTCCGTTATCATTAGACGTTACAATTGAGTCGCCATCTACGTCGAGACTCGCTGCCGAAACCACATCTAAACCATCTCTCCCGTTGTTCATCGCGTTTAACTCGGAATTAAACAGTATTGCGGAAGCGCCCGTATTAATCGATAACCCGATGGTCGCATTGTCAGTAACATTAATCGCTGCGCCTCGATCTACAAATAACGACGCTCCGACGGATATTTGACCCCCGAGTAAATTACCGAAGCTATTGACCACCGCGTTCTCATGAACTTTCAGACTCGACCCCGTCACGGCTTCTAAACCAAAGACGTTGCTACCGGACACGTTCAGAGTATCCGATATCTCGACGACGCCGCCGTTCTCAATTTCAAGCCCGATTGCTTGGGAATTCGCAATATCAATATTGCTTAGTTTGGCATGGCTATTTGTGGCGATATGGACGCCAAAAATATTATTGCGCGATTCCACGTTTGCCATAGATACGCTTGCATTATTTCGGGCGGATATGCCGAATATGCCGTTCTCAGTGATAAAACCACGGATCACAACTCTCACAGCGCCGTCAACGGTCAGTGGATTACCGGGAGGAAAGACGCCCTCGCCGGAAATGATCGCTTTAGATCCTGTGTCGTCACCTACCAAGGTAAGATCATTGGTCGTTATGAGAACGAACTCGCGGCAGATTCCCGATACGGAAATAGTATCACCTGGCGCCGCAGTCGCAACCGCTCCGCCTAACGACTCGTTGGCGTCACAATTGACTGCAATCGTTGCGGCATGAACGGTAAAACAAGAAGAAAAAAATAGCCCTACAAAAGACAGTAGCGTTACTGGTTTTAGTTTTTTCATTTTAAACGGCTCCTTGTCATCAAAATGAGATCGTTCTCCTTGCGAGGTATAGGCACTATTGATGCGAAGTTTGGCCAAGACCGAGTGTATCCCATATCGCGTCAGTCGGCAAAATCGTGATATCCCCGTCACCCAACGGCCCGAGTAGAACATAAGGGGTAATTATCAGCATAAATAGAATGGATTCGACCGGCGTAACACGCTTGGGCCCAGCCCATTGAGTCGGTGACGCCCGGTTGGAGAACTGCGGGTCGGTAAGAACCGTTACACCGTCGAGTTGTAACAACACCGCCGTAACCACAGTACATTGGCCTTCTTCGTGGTGGCCGTCATAAAAATAAAGGACGGTCCAATCGCGGCTTTTGCCGAGCTCATGCGCACGCGCTGTATTGGAATACAACACCGTGAAATGCCATGAACCACGAGCGGAATGCAACACGGGTAACCACGCCTTGGCATCGGGATTAAGGGCTCGCGAAAAAATAACTTACGATTTTCGCATCCCATCTTCGGGCCATCTTTGAACAATCCTCAATCCCAAAATCCTCGAATTAGCCCGGCTAGTCCTGCGGTTTTGCTCAATCGGATTGTCAAAATCTGACCCAAATCTGGGCGCGAGAAATACGAAGTTATTTCTTCGCGAGCCCTAAAACGTTTGGGTGCAATAGTGGGCAATTGGCCCGCTTCTGCTTTGTCTCGATACTCGCGATCGACGTCGAGAAGGATTTTGACCGGCGGTTGGACGAATGCCACGCGCGGTCGGGGACGAGGCAAACGACTAAGCAGGCTTTCTAACGATGCGAGAATAGCCGCCGTACGACGCGA
>CALZJI010000333.1 GCA_945787615.1 uncultured Chromatiaceae bacterium
TCATTTCGTGGCAAGGCGAAATGACGAGTAATAGCCGGACTATTGCGAGGAGTTTCAACGCAGACATGGAATGAAGAGGGCGTGCTATTGACACCTAAATCTCAAACGCCACGGGTATATTTAGCCGCCGATGGGTGATAACCCGGCTACGCTTCGATAGAAGTTGGACGAGCATGCGACAAAATGTCGCATAGCGAAAAGGTTTGCTCATGAAGGAAAATTTACGTCGTCTGTTTTTACTGCGAATTATTGTGCTATCGGCGCAAGTTCTGGTTATCGTTGTCGCCACAAAGTTTATTTCGATTGCCCTCCCTGTGTATTTGCTCTCGGTAGTCATTGCCTTCCACGCATTGCTTAATGTGATAACGTGGTTCCGTTTGCGTTCAACGACACCGATTAGCGAGCCCGAACTCTTCATACAGATGGTGGCGGATGTCATGGCCCTCACCGCCCTGCTCTATTTCACCGGCGGATCAGCTAACCCTTTTGCATTTTTGTTGCTCTTACCGTTAACATTAGTGGCTGCAGCACTACCCGGTGTCTACACCTGGGTTATGGCGGTAACGACTATCGGGTGTTATACGCTCCTCATGGTGTTCCAAAAGCCTTTGGTTTTTTCCACTGAACATCAGACAGGCATGTTCGACCTCCACGTAATGGGAATGTGGGTTGGCTTTATGTTCAGCGCCGGACTAGTTGCGTATTTCGTCGTTAATATGGGAAAGAATTTACGTGAGCGTGACCGCCTTCTCGCATTAGCGCGGGAAAAGGCATTACGTGACGAACAATTGGTTACGCTCGGTACGTTAGCGGCAAGCACTGCTCACGAATTGGGTACCCCTTTGGGCACTATCGCCATTGTCAGCAAGGAATTACACAACGACTATTCCCATATAAAGGAGGTTGAAACCCGCACCGGCGTATTAATGAAACAAGTCGAACGCTGCAAGGCGGCTCTGTCCAATCTATCTGTGAGCGCTGGGGCGTTGCGCGCCGAGTCGGGATATAGGATCACGTTGGACCGCTTCATAAACGACTTAGTCAAAGAGTGGGCGAGTCGGCGACCTAACGTAACGCTACGGATTAACGCTCGAAACGGGACAGACAACAGCCCATTCATCGTTGCCGAACGCGTATTATTTCAAGCCGTCTCAAATGTGCTCGACAATGCCGCGGATGCATCACCCGACGATGTGCTACTGGAATTCTGGTGGAGCGAAAGGCATTGCATTATAAGCGTCTGCGACCGAGGCGACGGATTCTCCCCGGAAGTTGCCAAACTTGCGGGCAAGGACGTCGTATCTACAAAAGCGGCTGGAGAGGGACTCGGTCTGGGTCTCTTTCTAACAAACGCAGTGGTTGAGAAATTCGGGGGAAACATGACCATTAACCAGCGGCAATCGCACGGTACGCAAATCATAATCAACTTACCTTTCTTGCAGCTCGCCGACGAGACCCGCTAGCGATGATAATAAATACCAGCGATGGTGGTGAATCGCGCCCTAGTCTACTGTTGGTCGATGATGATGTAACTTTCGTCGATGTACTCGCGACCGCGCTCGTGAAACGAGGATTTGACGTCAGCACTGCGGAAAACGTCAAGGAAGGCTTGTGTACGGCCGAATCTAATCCGCCGGAGTATGCCGTCATCGACCTTAAAATACCCGGAGAGTCTGGCCTGGTTCTCGTGAGTCGCTTACACGCGTTAGATCCCAATACCCGTATCGTTGTATTGACGGGCTATGCCAGTATCGCGACCGCTGTCGAAGCCATGAAACTGGGTGCGACGCACTATCTGTCAAAACCCGCCGATGCTGATGAGATAATTAGCGCGCTCCACCGAGACAAAGGTGACGACTCCGTCGCGATAGAGAACCAGCCCATGCCCGTGAACCGGTTGGAATGGGAACACTTGCAGAAAGTACTCAATGACTGCAACGGGAATATTTCCGAGGCGGCGAGAAGGTTAAATATGCATCGACGCACGCTGCAACGTAAGTTAAAAAAGCGCCCGCCGCCAGGATGAGAATGCGGGCTAAGGGCTCGTGAAAATATAACTTCGTATTTTTCGCGCCCAGATTTGGGTCAGATTTGGACAATCCGATTGAGCAAAACCGCAGGACTAGCCCAGCTAATTCGAGGTTTTTGCGATTGAGGATTGTTCAAAGATGGCCCGAAGATGGGATGCGAAAATCGTAAGTTATTTTTTCGCGAGTCCTAAGGGCCACGGAAAAAAATAAATATCCAACCTTGCTTGTCTTTTCACTCAGCTTCTGCGTTACGGCACGTTTTACATATTTCAATATGCGCCACTTGCCGCGCCTTGAAACTGAGTAAAAATCCGGCGCAATTTTGGATAATTATTATTTACCGCGGCCCTAAAGCCCCTCGAACAATAGCTCGCCTTTACGTCGAAAGCGCTTTCCCAGAAAAACATAAAAGCTATGATGACCGCCTTCCGCATAGCCATAGGCGAGGTAAAATGGGCCAATGGCGGTGTCGGCACCCACAAAGGCGCTAAGGCCGGCCAAGGATTTATCGAGTGCGATATCCTCGGCACGCTGCCATACGTTGCCAAACTCAAAAGAAGCGCCTGTATAAACGGGCAACCAACTAATATCATTGACGCGGCGGGTTGTCCCAAGTCGAAGCAGCGTATAGTGCTGTCCACTGAGCGCGTCTTCTTTAAACCCCGAAAGATTTTGAAAACCGCCCGCACGGAAGAGATTCTGTATTGGCGCATTATCATCCAGCGTGGTAAACACTCGCATACCCGCGATCAGGTTCTGCCGACCCCACCGTTTCGTAGCGACGGTATCAAATAAGATTTGATCAAAGGAATCATCGGCCCCGAAACGTTCTCGTGAGGCGATCCAAGCAAGGTTACTGTAGACGCCTGAACCCGGAAAACGGAGGTTGTCGAGCTTGTCCACTGAAAACCGAACAAACAGCGCACCCTCCTCGAACTCGAAGCCCTGCAACGACGGATCACCGACCCGTACATCGGCATCGCCACTATACCGTCGCCACCCCAGCCGTAGATCCCCCCACGCCCCAAGTTCCCTGCCAGCTGCCAGAACAAGCCCATAACGGCTCAGGCGGTACTCCGAAACGATGCGCTCGCCTTCGAAGATATTTAGATTCTCTTTGTCAAGCAAAAGAAGTTTCGGCGTAAAATAATAGCGGGAATCCACATCGAGGGGTTGATAAAGCTCTGTCATGATTTTGGGTTCTTTGCCGCCTTGTAAGAGTGTGCGCCATTCACCGTTTAGCGTATTGATCGTCGTGCGGGTGTGCGCAAGTGAGATGTTAAAGGTGCTTTCCCCTTCAAAATCGCCCGATAGCGCGAAACCTAGCTGTATATAGTTGGGCCCCCAGCTTTTCTCTTTCGCGTAGATAACGACGCCCGTTTTCTCGTGTTCGCG
Organism: uncultured Chromatiaceae bacterium; assembly: GCA_945787615.1. GTDB lineage: Bacteria > Pseudomonadota > Gammaproteobacteria > JAADHS01 > JAADHS01 > CALZJI01. The sequence continues at coordinate 3,426 of CALZJI010000333.1, forward strand.
AACGATTTCATAGCGAATGCTTTCAAAAACGTCGAGTCCGTAAAGTTGGTCGATATCAACCTCCATCTGGGCCATATCCAGTGGCCGTCCAACTTCGAGTCGTATACGCGCCATCAGGAAGTCGTCACTCAGTCGCGACTGATTAACGAGACGGACAAACTGGACAATGGGTGAACCGGGCTTTCGGTTATTGCGGTTAACGAGATATTGGGCGTAGCGTTGTGTCGTTAGCGACAATTCCGCGATTCGCTTTCTCACCCGCTCGGCCGCCGCAATACCCGTTGGTATCGCGTCGCCAACACGAGTAAAATCGCTCGCGCTGATATCGCTTAAAGCCGGAACAATCAGAATATCGGCCTCACTTAAGGTCGCAATCTGTCGCGCCGCGTTACGCTGCGAGAGGATGCCCGTTAACTGGTCTAAAATAGCCGTCGCAGAATTGAGCTCGTGGCGATCGTATAAAGGGGTGCTGATATCAACGACAATGAGTACGTCGGCGCCCATGTCGCGTACCACATCGATGGGCAGGTTATTGCTCACGCCACCGTCAACCAACAACCTCCCATCAATCTCGACCGCCGCAAAGGCGCCGGGCACCGACATACTGGCGCGGATAGCCCGAGCCAGGTTGCCACGGTCCAAAATGACCTCGCGCCCCGTCGTGATATCCGTCGCCACGGCTCGAAACGGGGTACTCAAGTCGTTGAAATCACGGACCTCGGCCACCGGTAATGTGAGCCGCGTCAACACAATATCGAATTTCTGCCCGAGAATAAGGCCCGTGCCAATTTGCAATTCTCCCCCTTTGAGACCGGGCCTTTTCTTTAAAAGGTTCAGGTCATCATCCCTTTTTCGCCGAAATGACAACTCCGCCCGCGGCGGCACGTCGTCGAAGGTGTCTTCCCAATCGATGTTAAGCAGTGCAAATTCAATTTCCTTAACGCTCATGCCCGATGCGTAAAGGCCTCCAATTATCGCGCCCATACTGGTTCCCGCGATATAGTCGATGGGCACGCGCAGTTCCTCGAGAACCTTTAATACGCCGATCTGAGCCGCGCCGCGTGCACCGCCTCCACTTAGAACAAGACCTACTTTAGGTCGATCTCGATCGTTGGCCGTGGGAGGTACGTCCTCGGCTTGGACCGCGTTACTAAAGAGTAAGTGGACCAGAACGATTATTAGGAGCAACCAAGTTCCCGGCCTCCGTCGCTTAGCGAGCGTGGTTTTGCGGTCGATCGGCGCGCTCGTTGGCGGTTCCATGATGCGGTCCTTAATCCGTGTTAATCGTTCAGTAAGTTAAGAGTTGGAGCCGACCCATCCCCATAACCAACGGATTTCCCGTAGCAAGATAGGCAATTTTACGTTTGAAGGTTACCTTAGGATGCACACGAGACCAAGGCCGTCGTACGGGAAAGGGCTCCAATTCCGTCCATTTCCGTTCCGCGCGGTTTACGTCGCGCGCACAGTTCTTGCATCCGCCGGTTCATCCAAGCATCGCGAACGCGACCAACCGACTACAACAACCGACGGAGCAAGGATGATGAGTAGACTACCGGTAAAAAATAACGCTTGCGTTACGCAGAGACTTTGTTTGTGGTCACTGATAGTCTTGGCGGTAGTGTGCGGAGACGTCGGATGGACACACGATGAGGCTGGCTTGCTCCGCGTGACTGCCACGGCGTTTGAAGCCTCGCTGGATATCCGCGAAACGTTACCCATCCAGCCGCTGCGCTCCGTAGGCCGGGCTGCCGAGGCCTATTTCTCACCTGATAGTAAGCGATTGATATTTTATGCGAAATCAGCCGATTCGGACGCTTTTCACGTTCACACCGTAAATATCGATGGCAGCGATCTCCAGCGGCTCAACGACAAGGGACACGACGCATGTTCCTACTTCTTCCCTAACAACCGGCGCATCGTCTTCACTTCCACCATGGATCACCCCAA
>CALZJI010000334.1 GCA_945787615.1 uncultured Chromatiaceae bacterium
GAATCTTTCAAGTTTTTGCAAAGCTACCGCGTCCTCGATTGCCGTTCCCGACGCAATTCTACCTCCTGCGGTCACTTCGGGCTCCTGCCCTCTCGTGACACTAGCACATCCATGTGCGTCGTCCGTGCAGTCGTGCTCTCGCCCCTTACCTACGTCCATGTAGGCAACGCAGCCAGGCGAGAGGGTTCGACGTCCAAAATGTGAATTAATTTTGACGCGAGTCCTTAGTGAAAAGACAAGCAAGGTTGGATAATTATTTTTTTCGGTGGCCCTTATCTCAGTGACCTCGTCCTTTCGCGATATAGCCAACTTTCTTGTCCGTTAAGCTTTGTGGTCTGTCGGATAAGTTTACAGGATGAGATTGAGATATGGCGTTAGGCATAGTAAGTGACTAAAATTAGACGTTTTAAAGTTGCTGGTAAAAGAATTGCATTAATGGGTGGGAGAGTGGCCCACCTCATGAGCATCTAACCGAGATGAAAAACGATTTTAACACGAAAAAAAGAATGATGAAGATAGTCAATGTACCGAGTTATATGCTGTGGCTGAGGGTCATAACAGTCTTGCTGATGTGTTTTGCTGTGACGGGTTGTGGGGGGTCGTCAAACGACGAGAAGGGTGTAGATGATCCTTTATCGGATACGTTAGAACTAGTGCTTTCCGATGGCAACCACCGATCCGTATCCGCCTCTTTCACTTCTCCCATTTCAGATCAAAGCCAACAAGACATACGTTTTTCAGTACCCATCAATATACCTAAAAATGAACATCAAAAATTCCTAGAAGCTTATGGCCAAGAATTTTCAGCGGCTGGAATTCGGCAGTTGAAGGAGTTAGTGCCTCATCCAGAACTGTACTGTGATCAACCACAACAGCAAGGTTTTATCGAAATTGCCGATCGTCTTGGCGGGTTTAGAAAAAATTCACGTATCTCGATAGAAACAGATGCAAGCGCTCCGCGTCTACTGAACGGAATTGAACCCGTTGGTGCAGTTACAGATGAGTTTAGCAATTCGACATCTCCGGTTAATATACAGCGCCCCAACATTCTCGGTCAAAGCGACAAGCTGGCATTTTATCTGTCTGATATTTACGGTTTAGTCGTAGTAGACTTGTCGAGAGAGCAAGATACCGCCATTGAAGTATCTTGCGGGCTTCCGTTACCTGGCATACCCATTAATTTCGTGACATTCGAAGATACTCTTATTGTCTTGAGCGAAGCTATCAATGGACCGCATAGCGGCATGATACGGTTTAAAATCAATGATGATGACCAAGAAACACCGGAGAAGTTAGAATTTCTTGATGCGTTGTTTTTCGAAAACGAGCAAATTTTAGATGCACGTTTATTCAATCATACCTTGGCCCTATATACAAAAGAGTTGCCCTCACAAGATTTGACTGAGTTGCAAGATTCGAATGCCGTAACTCAATCCGCCACTTCGGATCTACTAGCACTACCAACTACCCCCGTACTCAGTCACCAGCTTAAGATCATACAGACACAACCCTCGCTTAAGCTAATAAACAATCAAGTTTTCTTAGAAATCGGCGAGGAGAACAAGCCAGGTGAGGAGAGCGATTCATGGTCATCTCAACTAAATCACTTCCTCAGCGCGAGTGGTGAGTATCTGGTGGTCAGTGAGACTAAAACGCACTCTTACGTTAGCCACTATGAAACAAGGAACTCTTACCGTTGTTTAGAGTGGGATGCGAAAGAAGAGCCGTACCGGTATTGCAGCGTTAACTGGAAACGTATTGAGAATCCTGATTATGAACCACCAGTAACTTCAGGTGTAATCAACTGTGAAGGTGACCTTTTAAGTTGTATTCACAGTAAAGGGCCGACAGTCAATCGGTATATCCATATCCCGGATGGTGAGACATGCTTCGATAGTGTCAGAACCAAGTACTTTTGTGAGAAAGGGCAATATGAAAGATACGAGGTACCGGTCTATCAGAGGGATGACTACACACAGTTTCATGTGTTTCGATTTCAAGATGGGCAGTTTATTAATCTCGATGATACCCTGGCGACACTCGATAATCATAATATCAAGATCGGCGACCGGCCTTTTCAGATCATTGGCCGGCTTAAACGGCATGACCATATTCACTTTACAGGGAATGAGCTTTATAGCATCACCAGCACAAACAGTGGTCAACAACGTTTCTTGAATACTTTTACTATTCAAGGTAATTCAGCGATCCATACCGATCACAAATTACTCGGAGAAACCGACGGCCGCGCTCAATTAGCAGCCTATTTCACTATAGAAAGAATCTATGTAAGCGAGTCCATATCTCGTTCTGACCAAGACGTACAATGGAGTGATATGCAGATCCTGTCTCTCGACAATCCCTTGAAACCAATTCAAACGAACCGTATTCGTATTCCGACTGGGCTCGACCAGTTATTCGTCATCAAAGATTCACTGATCGGAATTGGCGATGGGTATATTTCAAGTAACGATTTGGATAAAAATTACTTTGGCAGCATTACTCGGTTCAACAGTGAAGGACAAGAAGTAAAAAGCCTAATTCTCGGGAGTGATTATCAAATCTATGCTTCAGGTGTTCGCGGCGACGACCTAACCGTAAATCTCGATGAAGATTTAGAGCGGCTCATGCTTCCCTATAGCGGATACCAGCCCATAGCGGAGTTGTCCGCACCACCCGAGGTTCACCGACTATCGATTCTTGATTTAGGGTCGTCAAACCTGGATGAAGAACACACGTTTGCCTTGCCGGTACGTCCCAAGCGCACTCTAAGTTCCTCTGAAAATTTAGCATTGTCTTTCAGCGATGAGTTTATTCATGCCTTGCTCAAAAATGGAGCATGGCAAGAACACGTTATTTTTGATGGCGAATTGCCCGATTCTATCTACTACACTCGAGCCTACCCTAGTCAGGTTCAAAAGGTTGTCCGTCCCGACCATTTTAAGTTTAATCTCATTGACTCTGCGGATGGTTCGACTGGTCAACTGCTCGATAGCATAGATGTTGATCGCGCGTCAAGAAACATATGCATACAAGAGCGTGTTTACTTCGATCAAGACCGTATTCTTCTTGTCAGAGATAAACCCGGACTCTATTTTTTGAGAGAGGATTGTCCAGAGAGCAGTAAAGCGAGTGAAACAGAGCTCATCGGCATTCGGATCACAGAAACGCGTTTTGAAGCCATCACCGACAACGCCGAGTTAGAAGAACTCTATCGGCTCATAGAATGGAACATTCATTGTGTCACAGATATCAACAATAGAAATGGTCAAATAATCGAGGTGTTACCCTCGGACAATGAAAGTATCGCCTGCTTTACCAACGAACAATACAACGCTCTCCATTTAGAGCAAGGTAATAAATAATATAAACGAAAGGGGTTGAAGGGCGAGGGGCGTTAGTTACCTGCGATTAATGAATATCTGATGCGTTTTTTCGTTAGAGTCCTAAAAACTTTTTCCGTCGACCCGCTTCGATTCACCATTCTACAACCGTGCTTCGAAATTTCGAATTAATAAAGGGGACATTCTTCCATGGCCTGCCGCGTCATGTCCTCTACGCGCGGGACCAGCGTACCGCTTGCGGTATCGGCGAGTTCCACAATGGCGCGCGACACACGCTACAGCCACGTAAAATCGCGTATGAACTCCAGCGTCTTAGCTTAATTGCGCCAATCACGAATTTTGTTGATGGCGGGTTTTCAACATGACCCGAAATTGGCGTCCAGACGATCTCTTACCCTACAAAAGCTGTATTTGCCACCTGTTGTCCATTGATCGCCTACCTGACAACCTTCCGAGCAGGTATTAAAGAACGAGCGGTGAGAGTCGATATACTCCACTACGACGCGCCATGGATCGCGCCTGCCTGCAACCAGGGGTGACTATGTCAATTCATGCGCTTTCCTCGGCAAAGAATCGACACTAACATCGGCAGTGACGCAGCCAGTGGATATGATACCTTTGTGAGGGTCCTATCGTTCCCCCGGATCACTCCATCTGTCCACTCGCCCTACTTTATGCTAACGATTGTGGCGCTATACGTTGGGCGCTGAATGTCAAAATCGAATACTATTTAATACTCAGGTGGTGGACATGCCAGGCAAAACCAGTCGACAAAAAAATAATATTTATTACGCTATTTTTTCTCTAGCACTTAGCGCCTGTGGTGGCGGAGGTGGAGGTAGCACGGCCGGTATTGCTTATACAGGCACTACGTCTCAGGCCAGCTTAACAGTCAGCAACGGCGAAGAAATCAGCACCGCAGCGTTTCAGAATGGCGGTTCAGGCCAGGGCCTGGGCACCGTACTCTCATCCTTGACTGACGTTGACCCGATTCCGCAAAAGTACCGCCCGACAACATCTTCCCTGGTCACGACTTTAGCCGGAGCGTTTAGCAAGATTCAGCTTCCCGCAGATGTTGGGACGATCCGTCGGGCAGTTCAATCAGAAAGTGACTCCTTCAGCGGCGAATGTGGAGGTACGGCCAGCTACACCGTTAGTGTGGACGACGTCACTGGCGATTTTAACGGTAGATTTACGTTTTCCAACTACTGTGAACTTGATGACGTGCTCAATGGTGGTCTCAGCATGTCCGGAAATATCGATAGTAACAGCGTTGGTTTTGGCAATGTTACCATGACGATGACGTCGCTCACCATCAGGACTGGCAACGACTCATTCACCATGGACGGAAGCATGTCTCTCAATCTTGACGACAATCCTATTGTTGCCACAATGGACATGAAACTCAAGGACAACACGACGCAACAAGTCTTTTGGGTTGAAAACGTTAGATTATCTATAATACAAACGTTTGCTTATGAAGAACTCAGCATGGAGGGCCGATTTTACCATCCTGACCACGGCTACGTGGACATTACCACACTCACGCCCTTTCGCTATACCGGTACGGACGCATACGCCTTTCCCGGTGTAATGGTTGCCACCGGTGCCAGTGGCAGCGAAACCACTCTCACCTCACTATCGAACACGAGCTACCAAATTGACATCGATGAAGACGGAGATGGCAGTCTGGAACAGACCATTACCGGAAATTGGAGCGAACTGTAACGAAATATACCCGTGGCGTTTGAGATTTAGGTGTTAAGAGTGCGTCATATTCAATTCGTGGCAAGGCGAAATGACGAGTAATAGCCGGACTATTGCGAGGAGTTTCAACGCAGACATGGAATGAA
>CALZJI010000335.1 GCA_945787615.1 uncultured Chromatiaceae bacterium
ATTATCCGGCGGTTGATTGGCGAGGTCTGCCTGTGATTTATATCGTTGATGACGATGCGTCAATCTGCAAAGCAATGGCGCGTCTCATGAAGTCGGCGGGACTTTCCGCGCAAACAATTTCTTCCGCGGAAGCATTCCTGCGGTCATACCATTCGACAGAAGCAGAATGCCTCATCTTGGATATTCAAATGCCCGGTATGAGAGGCCTGGAATTACAAAGGCAGTTAACAGGCTTAGGCATAAACGTTCCAGTTGTATTTATTACCGCATTTGACGATGACCAGATGCGAGAGCAGGCGCGCCAGGGAGGAGCCGCAGGCTATCTTCGAAAACCATTCGACGACCAGGCCTTGCTGGATGTGGTCGAATTTGCAGTGAGCCGTACTCAGCACTAACCCGGACGACACCCTATCGCCGTCATCGAGCAGCGACGTCGGTTCCGACCATCTTCCACGCGTCGCAACGCCACATTATAAAACAAACTGTTGGCGGTGGAGTTAAGCGCACCAAATGCAATGGCGTCTCGGCGCTTGCGTAAGACGACTCCTTGACACCTGTGTAGCGGGAGGTATGCTGCCTAGTTATAAATAAATAAAACGCAAACATTCAGCATAGTTAGAAAACGCCTGCGTAACTGTTCCGATTGCTCCTGATTTGATCGGGTACAAGGAAAGAACGCGCAGTTTACAAGCGTAAATGAGCGTTTTCGACGCCATAATCGGGCAAATCAGGGGTGAGCTGAATAGTTGCAAGAGAACTAAGGGCCGCGGAAAATAATAATTATCCAAAGATTGCGCCGGATTTTTGCTCGGATTCGAGGCGCGGCAAGTGGCGCATATTGAAATATGTAACACTTGCCGTAACGCAGACGCTGAGTGAAAAGACAAGCAAGGTTGGACAATTATTTTTTTCCGTGGCCCTTAGTATCGTGGTTTCTTTAAACTTCAGTGATGCTCCCCGCGCAACTCAGCTACACCGTTCGGTAGGACATAAGCCGGGAGAGCGAATTGCATGACAACATCATGTCGATCATGGTGGCGAAACTGTGCTCTGGAGGCTGATTCGGAGATTCTGGCCATAGATAGGATGGAAGACCATATAGCTCCTATTGATCCAAACGCAGTGAAGATTCGGGAACTGATTTCCAGTCTTGAGTTGTGCCATCACAAGGCCGAGCAATGGGTCGGGAATATCATCAAAGCCATCGGAGCAGGAGAGACGAGGAAGGGGTTGGGCACACGTTCGCCTGGTCAGCAGCACCCCGCTGAAAACGTCTGGCAGAATGCCTGCGCCGCCCTCTCAGCGTGGTGTGCAGGATGTCCGAATACAAAGATCGATTTGGCTATCGACACCGTACCGGCGTCTCAACTCCTTGCTTGCCTTGGGGAGCGTTCGCCGTTGAAAGAATGGCAGGTCCAACGGATGATTGAGAAAATTCGCAACGCAATCCATTGGCCGCAATCGTGTGATGACCCAACGGCCCAGTACATGTGGATTCTCTTAAGTGGAGGCGAATATGAATCTGCTTACCGCACTGAATGCCCTGAGCACTACAAGGAACATGAAGATTTCTGGCTGAGAACAGTCCGGACCATCATTCATGACACTGAAAATGGCGATGAGGCAGATCTGTCGTTAGGCCTCGCCATCGATATGCTTATGCCTTGCCACTGGAGGTTTGTGGAGAATCTCCGAGTTGTCCTTGAGGCGATTGGCGGACGGCTCAATCCGGAGAAGCCATTTGCAGCGTGTGGCAGGAACATCTCCCTGGTACCGATTCGCCACCGGATGGAAATTGTTTCCAATACTCTAAAGGTTTTCTGTGGCGCCTCGAAGTCGAGCCAACAGATTGATAGGGACTTATCTGCGTTACTGGGAAAACCGACCAAAGTGAAGAAATGGCTTGCTGCCTCCTTAGAAAAGACAATGAGGCTTCAACTGAACCCGCCCGCTGAATTGCGAGCAATCTCTGCCCTAGCCGGGCCTGACTGGATAAGACATTGAGACCTCGGTTGAGCCCACGAGGTATTTTGAGGATACTGCCGAACAAGGCGCTGCACCGGACAACAATTCCGCTGCGCTTCATTGCCGCCGGTGAGATTAGCCGTTAGTGTGAGTCGCGGGTTTTCCGTGCTTAGTCATTAACCGTGAGGTTTTATTCGGAATAGATAAAATCAAATCGTACCTGTGCGGGTACGTTCCCCTTGCCGCGCCTTGAATCTGAGCCAAAATCCGGCGCAACTTTTGGACAATTATTTATTTCCGAGGCCCTTAATGGCTAAAAACTAATGGTAACCTTTCCGCTTGTTTAGGTTTGACGTATGAAGGGAGTTCGCCAATTTCTGTCAGCAGCACATGTTTATAGAGAAACACGATCGCGTTCAATGCTTGACTCTGTGTTTTCGGCGAAACCGTGCGGTGAATCGCGAGATGTGAAAGGAAGTCCGAAATATACCCGTGGCGATTGAGATTTAGGTGTTAAGAGTGCGTCATATTCATTTCGTGGCAAGGCGAAATGACGAGTAATAGCCGGACTATTGTGAGGAGTTTCAACGCAGCCATGGAATGAAGAGGGCGTGCTATTG
>CALZJI010000336.1 GCA_945787615.1 uncultured Chromatiaceae bacterium
AGCGTGCTGTGATGGAGCGCTGTCCTGTTTGTCGCGCGCGTACCAAGGAAGAACGCCCCGATTGTTATCGTTGCGGTGCCGATCTTAGTACGTTACGCCGGTTGATGAATGAAGCCGAAGCCTTAGAGCGTAAGGCTGTTCGCTTGCTTGCAGAGAACGACCTACAGGGCGCGGAAACGGCGTGTAAGGAGGCGCTGCGCCTACGGAAAACGCCGTTCGGCTGCGCACTACTTGGCTTTATTGACCATAGCCGGCTAAAAGGCGAACAAAGCGCTGTCGCTACTGAGTCCATGGTTATACGCCGCCGCTCGGTGCGGGGTTTTTTCCGTGCCCTTTTTTCGGCGCGCGGTATGACATAAAGCTGCTGTTGCGCTGAGCGACGATCAGCGCGGTGCCTATGCCTAAATGTCCTGTGCGCGAATAACTGGGGTCAGTATCGAATGGCACTTAGTTAAGCGATTCTACACCCGATGTAGGGTGGGTTAGGCGCGTCTTTTTGCGCCGTAACCCACCAGTGGTGCCGTTAGGCACTCATAAAAATCAGGTTGCGTTGCTACGTAACGCTTGGTGGGTTACGCAAAAAGACGCTAACCCACCCCACATTTTGGCTTAACTAAGTGCCATTCGGGTCAGTATCGATTTTTCACGAATAAATGGGGTCGGAATAAATGGGAATAACTGGGGTCAGTATCGATTTTCGAATGGTAGGCTCTGTGTTTGAAAATCGATGCTGACCCCAGTTATTCACGTATACGTGGCATAACTGTGGGGCTTTAACGTATCATTGGTTACGTTGACACGTCGTTTTGCGACAAAACCCATCTTCCGTGTCTTTCGCACCTTTATGTTAAACCGCGTCACTACAATTTGTATTGTAATACTCGCCGGCATTCTGATCTCCGGTTGTCTCATGCAGTTGGCCTATAACAATTCGGATAGGCTGATCGCCTGGAAAGTCGATGATTATTTTGATCTGCACCGCACCCAAAAGCAATTTATACGGGAAAGTATTCGCAATCATTTGAATTGGCATCGTCGTGAGCAGCTTCACCAGTACGTTGTGTTCCTCGATGATGTGCAGAAACGCGTGGAACGCGGTTTAGTGTTGGCTGATGTAGATTGGTTTTTTGATACGCTTTATCGCTTTAGGACGCATCTTGTGGACGCTTTACTCGAGGATACAACGGCCTTTTTGGTTTCGATAGACGATGCGCAGATGCAATATTTGTATGCTGAACTAGAAGGATCAAACCGAGAGTTGGCGAAAGATTTAACGCTCTCGGCTAAAGAACGGTTAGAACACCGTGTAAAAACGATGCGAAAAATCGTCGAGCGTTGGACGGGCCGGCTCGCGCGCGAGCAACGCCGCGATTTAGAGGTCTTGGCAGACGAGTTTCCCGATACCATTGATCGTTGGTACACGTATCAAAGAGGGCGTGAAGCGACATTCGAGCAGCTAGTGCTCCGAGCCCGTCAGCAAGAAGACATTGCCCAACCGCTGCGAGACTGGTTGCTTGCCCGAAGTTCCGAGGCTTTTCCTGATTTCCATAACGTTCTCCGGGAAACCATTATCTCGGTCGACCGAATGTTAACTCCGATTCAGCGTAAACGTGTTTCGAACGAACTTTCGGAACTGCGCGAGGACCTCATTGACCTCGTCACGGTGGAGACGCCGCACCCGTAAGGGG
>CALZJI010000337.1 GCA_945787615.1 uncultured Chromatiaceae bacterium
CTAGACTCGGACGATCAGTTGCGCATCGTACGTCGGGTCGTAAAAAGTCTCGAGCTGGATGAAACCAAGTGGGTGCCAAAGCAAATCCAATGGTACATTAATAACCGTAAAGACGAGGGCTTACGGCCGCAACATCTCGACGATCAAGGCGACCCCTTCTCCACCCAGATGATTCGTCTTTACCGCGCGTACGAGGAAGTCTGTCGCGTCGCAGGCGTCGTTGACTTTGCGGAATTGCTACTACGCGCCCACGAATTGTTGCGCGACAAGCCTGACATTCTCGCTCATTATCAACAGCGCTTTCGCCACATTTTGGTTGACGAGTTCCAAGACACTAATGCAATCCAATACGCGTGGCTGCGTATGCTTGCGGCTAACCATAGCAACCTGTTTGTAGTGGGTGACGATGATCAATCCATTTATGGCTGGCGGGGAGCCTGCATAGAAAACATCCAACGGTTCGACAAAGACTTTCCCGGCGCCAAGGTCGTGCGCCTTGAACAAAACTACCGCTCCACTGGAGCAATCCTATCCGCCGCCAACACCCTGATTGCCAACAACGCCGGGCGCATGGGGAAAGACCTTTGGACCAATGACGAACGGGGCGAACCCATTCATTTATACGCCGCCTTTAACGAGATGGACGAAGCGCGTTTCGTCGTAGATCGTACTAAGAAGTGGGTAAACGATGGCAACCTACGCCGCGAAGCAGCGATTCTTTATCGTTCCAATGCTCAGTCGCGCAACTTCGAGGAAGCACTCATCCGTGCGGGAATGCCCTATCGCGTCTATGGCGGGCTGCGCTTTTTCGAGCGCGCTGAAATAAAAGATGCACTCGCCTATCTTCGCTTAACGGCCAACGCCAACGATGACGCATCCCTGGAGCGTGTCATCAACACACCGACCCGCGGCATCGGCGGCCGTAGCCTCGAGACGATACGACTCCACGCCAAGCAATACAATCAGTCTCTTTGGCAAGCCGCTGAGACCATTGTAAAAAACGGATTAGTAAATGCGCGAGCGAGTAATGCCATTGAGCAATTCATCCGTTTAATTAACGAGATCAGCGACAACGTTCAAGACATCGACCTTGATCAACAGATCGCTTACGTGATTTCGAAAAGCGGTTTAGTGGAGTATTATAAAAAGGAAAAAGGCGAACGCGGTCGGGCACGAGTGGAAAACCTGGAAGAATTGGTCAATGCAGCGCGGGAATTCGAAACCGAAGAACTCGACGAAGGCCTCACACCCCTTACCGCGTTCTTGACGCATGCTGCGTTAGAAGCGGGTGAGGCGCAAGGGGATGCTTGGGATGACTGCGTACAACTCATGACCTTGCACGCGGCAAAAGGATTGGAATTCCCGTTAGTATTCCTGTGCGGCATGGAAGAGGGCTTATTCCCGCACCAGCTTGCCCGCGACGATCCCGGCCAACTTGAAGAAGAGCGCCGCCTTTGCTACGTCGGTATCACGCGCGCGTGCAAAAAACTATACATGACCCATGCGGAAAGCCGTCGCTTGCATGGAAGCGAGAACTTTCCTCTGCCGTCACGGTTTATCGATGAAATCCCCGATGATGTGCTAGTGAACATACGCCCACGGGGATACGCCGCACAACCTGACTATACCGCCAGTGGCCGTTTTAGCGATGAACCAGCAGGCGAATTTCGAGTAGGACAACGAGTATCCCATGCGAAATTCGGAGAAGGCATCATTCTAAATCATGAAGGCCGTGGCGCCCATGCGCGAGTGCAGGTTAACTTCGAAGTTGTAGGGAGCAAATGGTTGGTGGTGTCCTATGCCAATCTGCAGGCTGTCTAGTCACCGCAAGCCCCCGCTCACTCGCTATTTCATTAGAAGCCGGCTGTTAAACAAAATACTTATGGCAAAAAGCGCTGCAATTCAAATATATACCCGTGGCGTTTGAGATTTAGGTGTTAAGAGTGCGTCATATTCATTTCGTGGCAAGGCGAAATGACGAGTAATAGCCGGACTATTGCGAGGAGTTTCAACGTAGACATGGAATGAA
>CALZJI010000338.1 GCA_945787615.1 uncultured Chromatiaceae bacterium
CCGCCGTTTAGGACAACGGGGCTCCATATGGTCGCTTGCGTTGCTTCGAGTTCACGAATGATTTGTCGTAGAGAGACAAGGGCGTTCTTCTTCTGCAGGACCTCCGAGAAATCGACTTCGATGGCGTGCAAGAAGTGAATTAATGCCCAGGTCGTGCCGCGCGCTTCATAGAAGACGTCATCGACTTCGAGCCAAGGGGTCTTAACGACGACCTCCTCTGGAGTGACCGTGGACTGGGTGGCGCCTACATCGCCGGCGAGATCCGTATTGAGGCGGACTTGGCCGACGCTAGCGCTGAGCCGCTGCGAGAGGCTGCCAAGACGCTTTTCTACGACGGCTAACCAGTCACTTAGATTGTCGGCGCGGGCGTAAAATTGAGTGTCGGGATTTTCCGGGTGAGACAACCGTTCTAAATAATCAGAGATGGCCTCGATGCCTGTTTGATATTCGTTTTCAGTCGCCGGAAATATCCAACTGTTGTTTTGGAAGTTGAGTTGCGGCTCTGCGTTGGCCAGATCCGTGTCCTCAACGGACTGAGATTGGGAGCGGCTCAAATCGTTTCGCAGAGAACGCACCAGGTCGCGAATTTGGACCAACACGCCAAATTCCCAGTTGGGGATGTTGTCAAGAAATACCCCAGGCGGCGTTACGTCGTTGCTTAGGTAACCGCCCGATTTGTTTAAAAGCGTTTCAGCGGCTTTAATGACCGCTGCCGTGGTCGTATAACCCACGACAACCTGGTCGTTATTCTGCTCAGCAAAGACGCGGGCATTTTCCCGAACGTCGAAAACATCGGGTTCGCCTCCCCACCATAGACCAAGGACGAAAGTGAAGACCAAATAGGTAATGATCAACAACCCTAAACCCCATACCAGGCCTTTCTCGCGGAAGGTCTTGGGGTGGTACAAGGCGAGAAAGTTTTTCGCTTTAGTGCTTACCTCTGACGGTAGCTTTTTTTCAGAATCGGTCAATTTACGTTTCTCCGTTGATGAACTAAGTTTAATCCGTGTGCATCGGTACTCGCGATCTTCTCATCCAAAAGCGAGTGCATATCGGTCGCCCGATCCGGTTAGTTTCGCTCTATCTTCGCCCGTCCTGCTGAAAAATGCGGGTGCGTTGTGCAATTTATTCAGATTCGAGCGGAATGGAATGTATCGTCTCGCTTCTATCCTCAGCGCTTACCGTAACATGCCCTAAGTCGTCCGCGGTGATACGCAATCCCGCGAATGTGACATCGCGTTCTTTGTCGGCCCTTACTAAGTAAACATGATGGTGGAAGCGTACCTCTATCCATCTCGGGTCCTTGGTTTTGGCCAGGCTGAGGGTATCGCCGTCCGGTTTTGGCCAATAAACGAGGCTGGCGACGGCGAGCCAACGTCCCAAGGCTGGCCAAACGGCTCGCCAAGGTTGGTCCTTAAGGTGTTGGCACAGTTCCTCCGGATCCTGCAACGCGGCGGGCATGCCGAGGCGAAACTGATTAAACAGTCGCTTAGCCACTAAACCCCACAGCCACAGGCATAGCTCCTGAAGTCCGAAGAAAAAATTACCCAACATCATGAGTAGGAAAATAAGATTTTCCTTATTTGTCGACTCGCGCCGGAGTACATGACGTATCTTTGCCGTACCCTCTAGCGGACGCCCACGATGGTCGACGGCCTTGGCAGAGGTGATTTTTCGGATGTACCGAATTAACCCGACAACAGCCCCTTTGATGAACTTTAGCGAAAGAAATTTGGCGGCCAAAGTCACTGCGGGCCATGCCATAGTGCCAATCCTTTTTTACGAGTGCTGGACGAAAAGCAATAATTATAACGTATAAATTTCTCGGGCCCAGATTTTTAGGCTGAACGGCGTAACCCTCAATACTTCAATGACTATTCAGTATCGGTAGACATTGCGCACGGGCCTTGGATGCGCATTAGCCCAGGCCTTCAGCGTTAGCCAGAAGACGTTAAGCTGGCTTTTTCGATCACAGCGGCGGATTAGGACAAGCGCACTGTTTTTGTCTAAGCATGGTGGGTTCATGCGTATTTAATATATTATTTGGGGGCAGGAACCCTTTTTTTCAACCCATAACTAGGACAGGATATGCCGCACGCGCATTGGGAGCATTTTGAGCACAAAGCCGACATTGGCGTAAAAGGCAGCGGAAATACGTTGCCCGAGGCCTTCGAGCAGACAGCAGTCGCTATGGTGGCGGTGATTACCGATCCGTTGGGCGTGGCCGAGCAAGAATCCGTGGAGGTCGATTGCCAAGCCCCTGATCTGGAATTGCTATTAGTCGATTGGCTCAATGCCCTGATTTATGAGATGGCGGTTCGTAGAATGGTATTTGGTCGATTTGAGGTCAAACTGGACGGTACGCAATTGCATGGGGTTGCTTGGGGTGAGCACGTCAATCGGGAAAAACATGACCCCGCTGTGGAAATTAAGGGCGCGACGTATACCGAACTGAAGGTAGCGCAGGATACACAAGGAATATGGCAGGCGCAGTGCGTCGTGGATGTGTGAACGGGTGGGCCGACGATAAGGAGTGACACGTTATGGAGACCAGTTTGTTTTCGCAGCACAGTGCGACGCGGTGGGAGATCGCCCCACACGGTAAGATGCGCGTGCCCGCCGTCATTTATGCCGATCAGCCGCTCATAGAGGCCATGGATCATAAAGTCTACGAGCAAGTCACCAATGTGGCGATGCTTCCCGGTATCGTGAAGGCCGCTTACGCCATGCCGGATGCCCATTGGGGGTATGGCTTCCCTATTGGCGGCGTGGCCGCATTTGATCCCGACGAAGGCGGTGTTATTTCGGCGGGCGGCGTTGGATTTGATATCTCCTGTGGCGTTCGCACGTTACACACAGGTTTAACGCCCCAGCAAATAGAAGCACATAAGACAGCGGTTGCCGACGCCTTATTTTTGAATATCCCTGCCGGGGTGGGTAGCCGAGGCGGCATTCACCTAAAAGAAAAAGAAATGGATGCCATGTTAAGAGGCGGCGCTCAGTGGGCAGTGGAGCGCGGCTACGGGACCGAAGAAGACCTCGCCCGCACTGAGGAGCAAGGGTGCATGGCGGGGGCGGAGACCGCTGAGGTTTCGGCTAAGGCAAAAAAACGCCAACAGGACGAAATGGGAACGTTGGGTTCGGGAAATCATTATCTCGAAGTGCAGCATGTCGTTGAGATCTATGACGAGGGCATTGCAAACATTTACGGAATTCGGCAAGACGACGTCGTCATCAGTATTCATTGTGGTTCCCGCGGTTTAGGGCATCAGATCGGCACTGAGTTCTTGAAAAATATGGCTATCGCCGCCTCGAAACATGGCATCGTACTACCCGATCGTGAATTGGCATGCGCCCCCATCAACTCGCCCATCGGCCAATCGTACCTTGGCGCCATGCGGGCCGGGATTAACTGCGCACTGGCTAATCGGCAGATTATTACCCATTTGACGCGGCATGCGCTGGCGAGCGTCATCCCAGAGGCACACCTGAGTTTGTTGTATGACGTGTCTCATAACACCTGCAAAGTGGAAACCCACGAAATCGATGGTAAGCCGCGGAAGCTATTTGTTCACCGCAAGGGTGCGACCCGGGCATTCGGTCCCGGACACCCCGCCGTTCCGGATACGCTACGGGTTGCCGGACAACCGGTATTGATCGGCGGTTCCATGGGTACGGCCTCGTATATCTTGGCGGGCACGAAGGAAAGTGAGGCGCATTCGTTCAGTTCCGCCTGCCATGGTGCGGGGCGAGCCATGAGTCGCAGACAAGCCAAGCGACGTTGGCGAGGGCACACCCTAATGGAAGAATTGGGGGGGAGAGGTATACTGATTCGTAGCCGCTCACTACGTGGCGTGGCCGAAGAAGCGCCTGATGCGTATAAAGATGTAAGCGCGGTAGTCGATGCGGCCGATAAGGCGGGCCTCGCCCGAAAAGTGGCGAAATTAGCGCCCATGGTTTGTGTAAAAGGGTGATCGAGCAGACGCCTAAGTAATAACCAATTGAACTGATCATTGCGCGCCGGGTTTGTTAATGGCCTAATTGGTGATTCTACCGGCTACGTTGATGGTTCGTTTCAGGAACGCGTTTTTTCTTAAAAATGGGTGAGACTCACTCGTTGTCGCTGCGTTTTCTAAAGCGATATTTTTTGCCATCAAGTCGCCAGTATTGTGAAATGAATGATGAGCTTACCGATTTTGTTCCTGCGTATGTTGAGTTGCTAGAGCGTGGTGAATTGGCCGGGAGAGTGGCAAACGCCTATCAACATTTATCTGACTGCGACCTCTGTGGGCGATACTGTCATGTAAATCGTCATGAGACAGTGCAGGGCGCCGTTTGTCGTACCGGGGAGCGAGCGGTAGTTTATAGCTTTGGCCCTCATCATGGAGAAGAAGACCCCATTCGGGGTAGAAATGGATCGGGAACGATCTTTTTTAGTTGGTGTAACCTGCGTTGTGTGTTTTGCCAGAATTGGGACATAAGCCATCGAGGGGCGGGCCGCGAGGTCGAATCAACCGAGCTCGCGGAAATGATGCTTTCGTTACAGGAGCAAGGTTGTCATAACATCAATTTAGTGTCTCCTAGCCATGTGGTGGCGCAAATAATCGCGGCCGTTCATCGGGCCGCGCAACGTGGTTTACGTCTACCATTGGTGTTCAACACGGGCGGTTATGATAGCCGCGAAGCGTTGGCTCTGTTAGATGGGGTTATCGATATCTATATGCCGGATATGAAGTACGGCGATTCACGGATTGCGAGAAAGTATTCGAAGGTACGGGATTACGTGGAAATTAATCGCGAGGCGGTTAAGGAGATGTATCGCCAGGTCGGTGATCTCGTCACGGACGAGCGCGGAGTGGCCCTACGAGGCTTATTAGTTCGTCACCTGGTATTGCCGGAAGACCTCGCAGGAACGCGCAACGTTTTTGAATTTATAGCACACGAGATTTCGCTACAAACGTACCTTAATTTAATGGATCAATATCACCCCTGCTATCGCGCCGATGAACATCCACCGCTCGATCGACCCATCAGCCACGATGAGTACCAACGAGCATTGGCCATGGCGGATAAAATGGGACTGCATCGGCTCGATCAACGGCAGCATCGATATTGGTAGCACGCGACTTAGGGCTCGCGAATAAATAACTTCGTATTTTTCGCGCCCAGATTTGGGTCAGATTTGAATGGCACTTACTTAAGCGATTCTATAGCCGATGTAGGGTGGGTTAGGCGCGTCTTTTTGCGCCGTAACCCACCAGTCGTGCCGCAAGGCACTCAAAAAAAAACAGGTTGCGTTGCTACG
>CALZJI010000339.1 GCA_945787615.1 uncultured Chromatiaceae bacterium
CATTATTCGTATTCCAATGCTGCGCCATAGCCGCAGTTTAAACCTGTCCAACGCCGTAGCTATTATTCTTTACGAAGCTTGGCGACAGCACGGTTTTATTGGCGCGGATAAATAACGAGGCGACGCACTTGCCACCTACACCCCTTGCCGAGTACTAGGACGTACCGTTATAAAGCATAAGGAGCCGAACGATGCGTAAATACCAACACATTCTTCTTGCCACAGACTTAGAACCCAATTGTAGAGAAATAGGTCAACGCGCCGTACAAATGGCCGAAGAATGCGGCGCGCGATTAACCATCCTCCATGCCATCGAAGTGGTCCCCGTTGATATTGGCAACGAACTGATTCTCCCGCAAGTACAGGAAATTGAGC
>CALZJI010000340.1 GCA_945787615.1 uncultured Chromatiaceae bacterium
CCTATGAGTACGTCCATGTTGCGCGACTCCCTCACGCCGCCACCGGTCACTGTGACGATGCGAGAAATTAGCGGCTCACCGTGAACGATGGCGCGATAGACGGCGGCCGCGGTTGCCACGTTATGGACCACTACGCCGATGTGAAGCGGAAGGCCGTCACTGGGTACTTCCTTACCCGTGACGACATATATAAGCTGTTTTTCGCTCCCTTGGGGATAAATGGTAGGGCATAACACCGTTTCGATGTTGCCGGCGGCGTCACAGGCGGTTTGCATAGCCTCAAACGCTTCAGGCTTATTATCCTCTATCGCAACAATGACTTCTTTTGCCTGCAGCGCGTGGGCAATAATGCCAATACCGGCCACCGCCTCTTCGGCCCGCTCTCGCATCAACATATCGTCACAGGTAATATACGGTTCGCATTCGATGCCGTTGATAATCAGCGTGTCGATAGCCTTTCGGGTTCCTGGATTGAGTTTAATAAATGATGGAAATCCTGCTCCGCCGAGGCCAACAATCCCTGCTTCCCGCACCAAATTTCTTAGGTGGCTTGGGTCCATATCGAGGTAGTCGCTTTCGGGTTGCCGTTCAGTCCAACGGTCGTCGCCATCCGTGGCGAGTACGATGCTCGTGTCGCTAAGCCCCGAGGGGTGTGGAACAGGGTATTCCCCGATATCGATAACGGTACCGGAACTCGGGGCGTGGAGCGCTACACTGACGTAGCCTTCCGCTTGCGCCAGGCGTTGGCCTTTGAGGACGTGATCGCCGATCTTGACGAGCGGTTTGCTGGAAGCGCCAATGTGCTGATGCAGTGGTAACGTAAGCCGTTCCGGTAACGTGGCCGCCGTGATGGGTGAGGTCGTGGACTCGGCTTTATGCATGGGCGGATGCACGCCGCCCAGAAATGACCACAATTTGCGACTCACGCTTTTTGCTCCACCACGGTTTCAGTTTCCGCGGGGTCCGACCACTTCCACGTATGAATGTCCTCTTCAACCGGTTCCATGGTGATGCATTCCACGGGGCAGGGTGGTATACACAGCTCACAACCCGTGCATTCGTCGACAATAACGGTGTGCATCTGCTTTGCGGCGCCGAGGATGGCGTCGACGGGGCAGGCTTGAACGCACAACGTGCATCCGATACAAATGGACTCTTCAATCACCGCGACCGTCTTGTCCTCCTGTTCCTGTCCGTTTTCCGGATTCAGGGGTTTCGGGTCGCGGCCTAGCAAGTCGGCTAACGCGATAATCGTTGTTTCTCCGCCTGGCGGGCACTGGTTAATATCCGCATCTCCGTTGGCAATTGCCGTGGCGTAGGGGCGGCAGCCGGGATAACTGCATTGTCCACATTGGGTTTGCGGCAGGAGGTTGTCGATTTTGTCAACAAGGGGATCGCCTTCCACCTTGAAGCGGATGGCGGCGAATCCCAGCACAAGGCCGAAGACAACCGCGAGTACCCCCAATGCGAGAATCGCCGACAACATAACACTTATCCTTTTACCAAACCTGTAAATCCAGCGAACGCCATGGACATTAATCCAGCGGTAATAAGCCCGATGGCCGGCCCCTTAAAGGGGACTGGTACATCGGCGACGGCAATGCGTTCGCGCATGGCGGCAAATAAAATCAGTACCAGCGAGAAACCAACGGAAGCGCCAAAACCGTACACGACAGAGTCAACGAAGCCGTGTTGTTCTTGAACATTGAGTAACGCTACGCCCAATACGGCGCAGTTGGTGGTGATAAGGGGCAAGAATATACCAAGTACGTTATACAGTAGGGGGCTGGTTTTATGGACGAACATTTCGGTGAACTGGACGACGGCCGCAATCACCAATATAAACGTAATGGTCCGCAAATATTCTAGGTTTAGCGGTGCGAGTAAGTATTCATTGGCTAAGTAGCTGCAAACAGAGGAAAGCGTTAGTACGAACGTCGTGGCGAGCGCCATACCCGTGGCGGTCTCTAGCTTTTTCGACACACCCATGAACGGGCAAAGGCCAAGAAACTTGACTAACACGAAGTTGTTGACCAATACCGTGCTCACAAGAAGCAATAAATATTCTGTCATCTTTTCCGCTTTTGTTTTAATTACCGATTACGGCAATGTGACCGTTGCGGCATCGTAAATAGGAACTATTAATACTTGAGTATTTTACTCAGGAATAGTGTATTCGTATATACCCTTTTTCGAACGGTTATTTTACTCGCATACCCGGCTGGGCGCCCGTATCTGGGCTTAGGACCCATAAATCGTCATCGCCCGGCCCTGCGGCCAAGACCATACCTTCGGATAGTCCGAAGCGCATTTTGCGCGGCGCAAGGTTCGCAACCATAATCGTCAGACGGCCTTCCAGTGAGTCCGGCGTATAGGCTGATTTTATTCCCGCAAATACGTTCCGCGTTTCGCCGCCAAGATCCAAGGTTAGGCGAAGAAGCTTGTCGGCGCCTTCAACGTGGTCCGCTTTGACTATGCGCGCTACCCGCAGGTCAACTTTGGCGAAGTCGTTATAGTCGATTGTCGCGCTTATGGGGTCTTTGGAGAGCTGTGTGTTTGTTGCGTTATCGCCGGATGGGATGGCGCTTTGGTCGCTCGTGGTTTGTTTCGAATCTTTTACCATTGCCTCAACTTTATCTCTCTCAATGCGTCTCATTAGTGGCTTGAAGGCATGAATGCGGTGAGCGGTTAACGGTTCGACGACATGGTGCCATGCCAGCGGCGCGATATTCAGAAACGCTTCCGCTTTCTCGGCCATAGATGGCAACACTGGTTTGAGGTAGGTCATTAATACTCGAAAAAGATTCAAGCCTACGCTGCATACGGCTTGCAGCTCATCTTCCCGAGATGTCTCTTTTGCCAGTACCCAAGGTTTCTTAACATCGATGTATTGATT
Source organism: uncultured Chromatiaceae bacterium (assembly GCA_945787615.1). GTDB lineage: Bacteria > Pseudomonadota > Gammaproteobacteria > JAADHS01 > JAADHS01 > CALZJI01. Next base: position 2,897 of record CALZJI010000340.1, read on the forward strand.
GGCGCGATCGGCCAAGGCCATGATCTCCCGGATAGCGTGACCAAATTCTCGTGCTTCATAATGGGCGGCAATGGTTTGGCGGGCGGCGGCGAAATCGCTATAGAGCTCGGGTTCCGAGCACGTCGCTGCCAGTTGTCCTGCGAATCGTTTTTTTATAAATCCCGCGCAACGGCTGGCGATGTTGACGACTTTACCCACCAAATCCGCATTAACGCGCTGGGTAAAATCATCGAGGTTAAGGTCGATATCGTCAATGTGATTGCCCAGCTTGGCCGCAAAATAATAGCGCAGATACTCGGGGTCGAGGTGGTCGAGATAGGTGCGCGCTTTGATAAACGTCCCCCGCGACTTTGACATTTTCTGGCCGTTGACGGTAAGGAATCCGTGAGCGAAAACCGCCGTCGGTTTGCGGAATCCTGCGCCCTCAAGCATGGCCGGCCAGAATAAAGTGTGGAAATAAACGATATCTTTCCCTATGAAATGATAAAGTTCCGCGGTGCTATCCCTTCCCCAGTACTCATCGAAATCGATACCGTTACGGTTGCAAAGGTCTTTGAAACTCGCCATGTACCCTATGGGCGCATCCAACCAAACATAAAAATACTTCCCCGGCGCATCGGGGATCTCAAAGCCGAAATAAGGTGAGTCTCGAGAAATATCCCATTGCCGCAGCCCGGCGTCGAACCACTCGGCCAGTTTGTGGATGACCTCCTGTTGTAGGGCGCCGCCGCTTGTCCATTCCCGTAACGAGGTTTCGAAGGCCCCCAATTCAAAGAAATAATGTAGCGATTCTCTTTCGATGGGCTTTGATCCCGAAAGGACCGAATAGGCATTTTTTAAGTCGGTCGGAGAATAGGTGGCGCCACATACTTCACAGCTGTCGCCGTATTGATCGGCTGCCGCGCAGCGGGGGCACTCTCCCTTGATGAATCGATCAGGGAGAAACATATTTTTTTGCGGATCGTACGCTTGGGTGATGGTGCGTGTTGTGATGTGGCCGCGATCCCTATTGCGCTGATAGATCAAATTAGCCAGTTCTCGATTCTCCAGCGAATGGGTGGTGTAGTAGTTGTCAAATTCAATGGAGAAGCCGGCAAAATCGCGGCGATGTTCCTCACCGACTTGTTCAATTAGCTCTTCGGGCGGGATACCTTGCTGCTGCGCGTGTAGCATGATCGGTGTCCCGTGCGCATCGTCCGCACATACGTAATACGCTTTATGTCCGCGCATTTTCTGGAAGCGTACCCAGAGATCGGTCTGTATGTATTCGACTAAATGCCCGAGATGTATGGAGCCATTGGCGTAGGGTAACGCGCTCGTTGCGAGGATTCTACGTTGGGTTTTTGCCATATCGATTTCGTGGACTACTTACTCGTTACGTGCTACGGTTGGCGCAAATGTGTGCCGTAAGTCAATTATTCACAATGACTTAGTGGCATGCTTACAAAAACTATTTAGTATACCGCATTCCTACAAAAGAGTAGATGAAAATAGCGCCGGCTCCGCTCTGAGGATCTCATCGCCCGGATGAAACGCGCTTTATTTTGCGCATCGCTGGAACGTCAGGAAAGCGCAACACTTCTCTGCTTTTGGATCGTCGTAGTAGTCGTAGTAAACGAATAGGAATGAGCCCTTACCGGCTGAGGTTTTGCTGCTGCGGCAATGGCGATTTCGTGTAAAATGTGCCGCGTCAAAATGGGCTCGTATCGTAACTATTGTGGAAAAAGAGGTTGTAGCCAATGGCAACGGTGTCGAAAGACCAAATTCAAACGGCGATAAAGGGTTTTGTCGACCCTTACTTGGGGACAGACCTGATTGCCGCCAAGGCAGTGAAAGATGTCGAAATTCAGAGCGATGTTGTGCGGGTTGGTATTGAACTGGGCTTTGCCGCCGAGGGCTACCGCGACGAACTCGTTTCTCAGCTTTCCGACCTGATTCGGCACGTACCGGGCGTCGTCGACGTTCACGCTGACGTTACCTTTAAGGTGATCGCTCACTCTGTACAAAAAGGCATTAAGCCGCTGAAAAACATAAAGAATACAATTGCAGTGGCGTCAGGGAAGGGTGGCGTTGGGAAATCCACGACCGCTGTGAATTTAGCGCTAGCGTTGGCGGCTGAAGGCGGCAGCGTAGGGATCTTAGACGCCGATATCTACGGTCCGAGTCAACCCCGTATGTTGGGAAGTCACGACCGGCCAGAGAGTAAAGACGGACGTTCCATGGAGCCGGTGGTGAGTCACGGCATCCAATCGATGTCCATCGGATACTTGGTCGATGAGGAGTCGCCGATGATCTGGCGCGGCCCGATGGTGACTCAAGCGCTCGAACAGTTGTTGCGCGATACCAACTGGCACGATCTGGACTATTTGGTCATCGATTTACCGCCGGGAACCGGAGATACACAGCTAACCTTAGCGCAAAAAATCCCTGTAACCGGTGCCGTTATCGTGACTACGCCACAGGATATCGCCCTGCTTGATGCGCGCAAGGGATTAAAAATGTTCCAAAAAGTCGAAGTTCCCGTGTTGGGGATTATCGAAAACATGAGTACGCATATCTGCAGTCAGTGCGGTCATGAGGAACACATTTTCGGCGAAGGGGGCGGTCGGCGTATGGCGGACCAGTACGGGGTGGACCTGCTGGGTTCGTTGCCCTTGGATATTGGGATACGCGAACACGCCGACGGTGGTAATCCCACGGTGATAGCGGATCCACAGGGCCGGATCGCGTCGAGCTATCGCGACATTGCGCGCCGCGTCGCCGCTAAGCTGTCGCTGCAGGCCAAGGACTACTCAGCGAAGTTCCCGGATATAGTGATTCAAAATACTTGAGTCGGTGAGGTTGCTAAGCGCATTTTGTTTCGCTGAGTTTAGAAGGAGTTTGAACGGGGGTTTATGAGTATCAAGTCGGATAAGTGGATAAGAAAAATGGCGTTGGAGCACGCTATGATTGAGCCGTACGAGGCAAACCAGGTTAGAGAAACCCAGGCCGGCCGGGTTATTTCTTTTGGGACGTCGAGCTATGGCTATGACATTCGCTGCGCCGATGAATTCAAGATCTTCACCAATATTAATTCGGCGATCGTCGACCCGAAAAATTTCGATGACGACAGTTTTGTCGACTTGAAGTCAGATGTGTGCATTATTCCGCCCAACTCCTTCGCGCTCGCTCGTACCGTCGAGTATTTCCGGATTCCCCGTAACGTCTTGACCATTTGCTTAGGCAAATCGACCTATGCGAGATGCGGCATAATTGTCAATGTTACGCCGCTGGAACCCGAATGGGAGGGGCACGTCACGTTGGAATTCTCAAACACGACGCCGTTACCGGCTAAGGTTTACGCCAACGAGGGCATTGCTCAAGTGCTGTTCTTAGAATCGGACGAAGAATGCAGTGTTTCTTATCGCGATCGCGGTGGTAAGTACCAAGGGCAACGGGGGGTTACTCTGCCGCGGGCTTAGGCTGACGTTTTCGCGCTTTTTAGTTGCGCCAGTTAAATCCGAACGTTTTATAAAGATTCGGTCCGAGATCCTATCGCTGTTACGGAAAACGTATGACGCGCACTGTCTCGAGAAGACCAATCCGTGGTGGGTATACCAATGAAAGCGCGTTAAAGCCCCTCGACCGAGTCAATATAGAGGCGTAGCTTGCCCTCACTACCGCCATTCTGTTGGATTTTTACGGGAAGATAGTTGAAGTCGATAGCGCACCAGATGGTGATGGTTTTGTCTTTTTTGCGGCGATGCAATTTCAGCGCTGTAACAGTCCCCAATGCGGTCTTTACGGTTTCCTTTCCCAAGATCTCGAATCGATAGGTCTTTAACTTGCCGCCGTCAGCCACGTCGTAAACAAGGCGTTTTTTTCCCTGCTGTAGATCCCGCATCAGGGTAAGCTGATATAACAATTTATCTTGAGCCAAATCGGGGATCCGCATTTTCCATGGATCGTTGTCGATAATATTGGTGACAATACCTTTGTTCCAGTCGAACAATAGTTTTACGTGGCGCTCTTTACGCCCACCCGTGCGTTCGTAGAGGTAGCTTTCGGGGCGAGGATGTCGTGAAACGTAACGCCATGTACTGCGTTCAAAAATTCTGTCCTTAACGAAGAGCGTCGCCAGCCCTGTCGGTTTTGAGAGCGATTCATAGATGTAGCTGCCATCCTTAGCAGCAGTTAGGGTCCTTCGTACTTCGCCGACTTTAAATCCGCCTCGTTTTAAGACGTAGCGAGCGGAAAAAGTTTCAACGGGAAGGGCGTTTTGCGCATAACTTATCGACGTGGTCACGGCGACGAGAATAAGAACACACAGCAAAATACATACTTTGTACATGCGACTCATACAACGTCATCGTCTATCATCGTCGCGATTATACGCGAGTTGGTGGGGTGCGGATAAGGGCTCGCCGTTAAAATAAACCGTGTTGTGCTTCATGGCGAGGCGTCCCTCTGCGATCCACCGGATCGCCAGCGGATAGATACGATGCTCCTGTTCCAAGACACGGTCAGCCAATGTGTCAACGGAGTCTCCTCTCAGCACAGGAACCCGACCTTGAATAATGACGGGTCCGTCGTCTAGTTCCGCGGTGACGTAGTGGACGCTGGCTCCGTGTTCGCAAGCGCGATCGTTCAGCGCGCGTTGGTGCGTGTTTAGGCCCCGGTACGCGGGTAGAAGGGAGGGGTGGATGTTTATGATGCGGCCCTCGTAGTGGGCGACGAAAGCGGCCGAGAGCAATCGCATGAAACCGGCAAGAACGACGAGTCTGGGGCTGAAACTGTCGATAAGCCGGCACAGCGCCTCGTCAAATTCGCCTCGAGAATGGAATGCGCCGTGCTCAAGGGTCGCGGTAGGGAGACCGGCGTAATGCGCGTGCTCCAAACCCTGTGCGCCGCGACGGTTGCTGATCACCGCCCGCACCTCGACCGGTAACTGGTGGTTACGTATGCTCTCGATGATCGCCTGTAGATTGCTGCCTCGCCCAGAGATCAGCACGACAATGGGCAAAAGGCCGTCGGGGGTACAACTGGCCATCACTCGCCGCGTATCACGACACGCCCGTTATGATTCGTACCGGTGGCAATAGAGCCGATATGCCAAGCGGTTTCGCCGTGGTTATTTAAATATGTTAGGGCGTCGTCAAGGTCAGCCGGAGCGACGCAGACGACCATACCCACTCCACAGTTGAATGTCCTGTACATTTCCTGTTCCGCTATTTCTCCGGTTTCTTTCAGCCACGTAAAAATAGCCGGCCATTGCCAAGTGCGGTGATTGATGACGGCATGGGTGTCATGGGGGAGTACACGGGGCACGTTCTCAAGTAAGCCACCGCCGGTAATGTGGGCAATCGCATGTACGTCGACATGGTCGAGCAGTCCGAGCAGCGACTTGACGTAGATCCGGGTCGGTTCCAGTAGTACCTCTCCCAATTGTCTGTCCTCGAAGGGCATTGCGATGTCGACGTCGTGCGTTTGTATGATTTTTCGGATCAATGAATAACCGTTTGAGTGGGGTCCGGATGAAGCGAGACCGATTAGCGCATCACCCTCCGTGACTTTTTTTCCATCGATTATTTCACTTTTTTCGACCACGCCAACACAAAAGCCTGCGACGTCATAATCGCCGCCCTGATACATACCCGGCATTTCCGCGGTCTCGCCGCCCGTCAGCGCGGCGCCGGCCCGTTGGCAGCCTTCACTGATTCCCTTAATGACCTGACTCGCAACCGCGGGATCCAAGTGTCCCGTGGCGAAGTAATCGAGGAAGAAGAGGGGTTCTGCGCCCGTGACGACCAGATCGTTGACGCACATGGCCACAAGGTCGATTCCGATGGTGTCGTGTTGGTTTAGCTCTATGGCAAGCTTTAGTTTCGTGCCGACACCGTCCGTTCCCGAAACGAGGACGGGATGGTGGTAGCGGTCAAGAGGTAATTCGAAGAGTGCGCCAAAGCCACCTAATCCGGAGAGAACACCCGGACGTTTCGTGGCGCTCGCATAAGGCTTGATCATGTCCACCAGGCGGTTACCCGCGTCTATATCTACGCCGGCATCGCGATAACTAAGTCCCGCTGCAGGTTGCGATTTTTCGTTTGATTTCATAGCTTACCGTTTTGCTGTGCTAATCACTGATTTTTTAGCGCCAAGATGGTAATATAATCATTGTCTTAGGGCCCATTTTACGCGAGGAGGTCGAAACGAGCTACGTGTTGGATGGTGAATCATTGCTCTAGTTACGCGATGATGTTCAAACGTTCAAACCGTAAAGGGGGTCGACGAGAGTCTCTAGAATTGGGTTGGTCTCAATTTTAGAGCATTACGTGGAAAATATCAGCCCAATTGAAACCTAGCATGTGGGTTAATCCTAACGTTGGTGCCATTTTACCCCTAGACAACGGAACCCTTTCGACCTCAATGAGATTTAACCCCAGGCAAAAAAATGTTGTGGCCGTGGAATTATCTGATGTAACCAACCCAATACTATAATCAGTAACGGGCGCTGTGTCAGTGCGTATCCTTGCGTAAACAACGACGTTGTGTTGTTCTGATCATGAGACTTGGTATGTTCAATCTTCAGCAAACCGGTGTAATCCTTATAAGTCCCTCCCGGCTTTTCGGTGTTGCGTTTTTTTCTTTCCTTGTGATGTATTGTCTTACGCCGTCTGCCACTGCCGTGGAAGTCGACGGCCTCTACACGGCTGAGGTGAGTGTTCCTAACCAAGGCGCGACGGAGCGTACTGATGCTATTCGCCGGGCCTTTGAGGCCGTGTTGATTAAGGTGACCGGAAACCGGAACATCGCTATGTTGCCGGAGTTGGCCGAACCTCTTAAAGAAGCGGGAAGGTATGTTGAACAGTTTCGTTATCGCGAATCGGTAACGTCGCCGACCACGCAAGCCCGAAACGACGCGCTTGATACCCCACCAGCTGAACCGCGGTTGCGGTTGTGGGTCGCGTTTGACCCGACCGCCGTTAATCGGTTGTTGCGGGAATTGGCACTGCCAGCCTGGGGGAGGACACGCCCCCTCGTGCTTGTCTGGTTTGCCGTCCAAGACGGGGCCCGGCGCTACTTATTTGAGGCGCAGTTAGAGCCCAAATTAAAAAAGGCAGCCTCCGAGCAGGCCAACAGCCGCGGGCTTCCGCTTGTTTTTCCGCTGATGGATTTGGAAGACCAGGCGAATATCGCGTTGTCTGATGTTTGGGGCAATTTTTCAGACTCCATCCTACAAGCGTCGGCGAGATACCGCACCGACGCCATCTTGGTCGGTCGTGTACACCGAATCGGCACGAATAACTGGAAGGGCCGCTGGACGCTGTATCAGGGCAACGAAGTGGCGCATTGGGACGGTGCGGAGCAGACACTGGAAGCAGCGTTGAGATTGGGGGTCGACGGTGGGGCGGACACACTAGCGAGTCGATTTGCGCATGTCCTTTCTGATTCGGTCAGTGAGCAACTGTTGTTGTCGCTCGAGGATGTGGACACGTTTGAACGGTATACCGAGGCGCTCGACTACCTCGGAAGCATCGGCCAAGTGGAGAAGGTCCAGGTCGCTAAAGTCGCTAAGGATAATGTGCTGTTTCGCCTTGGTATTCGTGGCACGCGCCAAGGTTTACAGCAAATCATAGCGCTCGGAGATAGATTTGTGCCGGTTACCGAACGATTGGCGGCTGAAACGCAAAGCCCGTCTTTAGCCACGATCGAATTTGAAAGAGACGGGGCTGTGGATCATCGAGAAGCAGATTTGGCCTATCGACTGCTGCGATGACAAAAAAGGATATTCCAAACATAATCAGCGTACTGCGCATCTTTCTAGTGGTGCCGGTCGTGTTATTTCTGTTGGATGAGGAGTATGCCTACGCGTTGTTTCTTTTTTTTGTCGCTGGGATTTCCGATGGTCTCGACGGCTTCTTGGCGAAGCGCTACGGTTGGACCAGCCGGCTAGGGTCTATTCTTGATCCCATCGCCGACAAATTATTGCTGGTATGCTGTTACGTTACATTGGGTTGGTTGGGACATATTCCCGTTTGGCTGGTGGTGGCAGTAATAACCCGCGATGCCGTGATCGTGCTCGGTGCTGTTGCGTTTTATCTACTGATCGGGCGTTACGAGATGGCGCCAAGCTGGGCAAGCAAGGTGAACACATTCGCGCAGATCGTATTGGGTTTGGCGGTGGTTACGACCCTTGCGCTCTTTCCCGTCATGCCGTGGGTATTTGACGTTCTAGTGTATTTTGTTTTAATCACGACGATTCTGAGCGGTGCCGATTACGTGTGGACGTGGGGCGTGCGAGCATGGCGCGCAAAGACAGGCCACTATAGCTAACCGTAATTATTTTAGTCGGACGCGCGGTGCATTTCGCGGTTGTGGTACTTCGACAATAGCAGGCTGGCGATGTGCAGCTATCGCCTGGCTTTGCTGTGCAGCTAATTGAAAACGACATCAAGAATCGCTTGGATATCTTTCCCCGTCAGCGCCCAACGATGTCGAGCGAAATAGCGCTTTGCCTTAAATTTTGACTCAGCATGGATTACATTCAGCGCTACGAGGTCGTCGTCAAAGACCATATCACCTAATGGAGAAGGGATGTCGGCCAACATTTCCATTCGATCGATTTTGCCCTTGGCATTCACCCTATAAATCACGCCCTCCGTATAGCGGCAAAAAATAGGCTTACGGTTTTGGCGCTCAATATATGCATACGCAATACGTATTTTCTGGTTCTCATAGCCAATAAAAGGCTCACCTTCATCAGTAATTCGCTTCCAGCGTGCATAGGGAATACGTTTTACTGTACCATCAGGCAAAAAATGGAAAACGGATACGGTTAATCCCATGGCGTGTGTTCCTCATCATCAGCATTCGAGTTGTCTTTTTTATCCGCTTCTCTCGTAGTGATGTCAATGATATCCGATAATGGGCTGATGACAGCATTTCCGCCACGGTTGATAACGTGAGTGTACGACGTTCGCGGATGAGCTAGTGTCGCGGGAGGCAGGACGCGGGGAGCGACAACTTGTGTGGTACGAAGATCTTTATGTCCCAGTTGTTCTTGTACTGTGCGGATGTCTTGGCATTTCTATTGAGCGCCAGATTTTGGGTAGATACCGAAACGTTCCGAAGTGTCAGCTCGGCCAGCTTCTGCCGCGCGCCTCGCTCGCGCCCAAACGTGACAACGGAGGATAAGGGCCGCGGAAAATAATAATTATCCAAAGATTGCGCCGGATTTTTGCTCAGATTCAAGGCGCGGCGTGCGAGAACGAGCCAGAGCCGGGATAGGCGTTGCCTGAATACACACGTTTTCTTTTCAGAACACTCTAATCGTTGGTATACCAACCGGTTAAGGAATTTAATCGCCGCCGTGTGATAAATGCGGGCTAGCGTAGCTATACAACTTTCTTATCGATAACTTCCAACACCTCTGAACTTCACTCATC
>CALZJI010000341.1 GCA_945787615.1 uncultured Chromatiaceae bacterium
ACGTGTTCGAAGTCTTGGTCTACGGCATGTTCCCGTTGTTTCTGATTTTGATGTTCACGCCGGCGGCGGGCAAGGCGCTGATGTTTTATCTGAAATCGGTGTTCTGGCTCCAGCTGTGGGCCCCGCTTTATGCGCTGCTCCACCTGATTATGACCAGCTACTCGGCCGACACCGGCGTGGCGGTGGCCACGCTGCCCGCCGGCGGCCAACACCTCACCCTCGCCACGGCCACCGCCTTAGGCGCCGTCAACGCCGACATCGCGGCGATCGCTAGCTACATGGCTTGGATGATCCCGTTGATCTCCTGGGGCGTGGTCAACGCCGGCGCCGGGATGTCCATGTCCATGTTGGCCTCTGGATTGGGCGCGATCACCCAACAAGCCGGATCACGCGCGGCGGCGGATGTCGCCTACGGCAACGTCAGCCTGGGCAACATGGGGCTGTACGGCCAACACGGCTTCAAAAACGACTTTGCGCCCGCCTACGCTGGCGGCGTGGGTACGATGGTGGATGGCCAAGGCACGACGCACACGATGACCCCAAGCGGCGGCGAAGCGCTGGGCTTTCAACAATCCAATCTCGGCTTTGGCGCGCAAATGACCCACGCCATGCGATCCAGCGTCGCGACACAGCTCTCACAATCCCAGGAATCGGCGTGGCAACATACCGCCGCCTACAGCCAAGCCCTCGCCGCCAATTACAGTGATATGAAACGCTTCGTGGAGCAGACCTCAAACCGCAGCGGCGTCAGTCAAGAAGTGAGGCTGCAGGATGGCACATCGGTGCAGCAAGAGTTTGGGGAGTTGGCGTCCATTGCGCATGACTTTGCTAAGAAACATGACATATCCAACAACCAGGCAGTCGCTGTACTCGGCGCGGCGGCGTTCGGCGGTAAGATTCCGCTCACCGAAATCGGTGGCGAGCTACAGACTCAATTCAAGAATCAAGATGCGCTTCAAAACGCGTGGAATGAAGCGCAACAGATTAACGAACGCACCAGTTTTGTTGAACGTTATCAAAACGTTTCCAGCGCCGTTCAAGCAGAAGCCGCCAGAGTCAGCGCCGAGCACGGGAATTCGTTTGCCGAAGAACTCTCCGGTGGACTGACTAAGCAGACACAGCATAGAGACGAGACTCAGGCCAGTTATCGAGACGTCGACCAGTGGCGACACACGCAATCAAGGGTCGACGATCAGGGCTTTAGTTTTCAAGGTGAACTGGGTATGGCGGTTAGGCGTTTTATGATAGAAGAAGAGGGCCGCCCACCCTCTGAAGTTGACAACATGATTCATCGCCACAACATGGGCGATACGAACGCCACAGCGACACTCTCTGACTCCGTTTCACGTTTTGCGGAAACGCATGGCAGAGCACTTGCCAGCGTACACCCCGAACCCGATCCCAACGCGGTATCCGCTGTTAGCGAATTACGTTCGAATGAGATTACCGGCCAACGCCCCCAACTGGAGGAACTAGGAAATTCACTCTCGGACGCCATTCAGCAATCTGCTCGTGACTCCGGCGTGCCAAATGAACCCGGTATTAGCGACCGCGCAGTAGCCCTTAATGATGAGCACGAACTCCGAATGGATGCTACCACGACAAAAATCAATGAGCGGCAAGCCGCATTAAACGCCGACGCTCGACGTTTGGTAAGAACAGTAATTGAAAAACAACGCGTCCACGACGCCGGAGCCGCGCCAAGTGTTCACGAAACCCTCGACAAGGCGAAAAACAACTTAACGAACAAATTTACCGAACTATTTGATTAGTGATCATCATTAGTCATGTCACGAAGATCAAGCGGCTCCGATAGAGAAAACGTCGCCTTTCGTGATTTCTGCCACCGTTCCAGGCTTTCCTCTTCCCTTTTTCGCCTCACCTCTGGAGGCAATTTGGCGATACTCGCTATATGGGATCTGTACGTGACCCGAAGAACGGGAATAACGATTGCTGCCAAAAAGAGACCGACCAAATATTCGCTGAATAAGCCGTTGACTGTTGAAAAATACCGGCATCCGATCGTTATAATGACCGCTATAGCCATGAGTACAATAATTTCTTTAACAACGTGCATAGCTATATTCCGGCAGTGCTCTGTCGACGCCTTCATCGGGGAACGATGTGAAACTTCGACAAACCCCCGCTTCTTTTAAACCAACCACCCCTCTACCATTCATGTGCTCGTCGAAACGCCCGATAGACTCGACGATTGGAAATGCTTAGTCTAACATGGCCGGTATCGATGGCGTTGTAGACTGGAAATGCGTTCCGAAAAAGATAATCCGCCCTTCCGTAGCACATCGTTACACACAAATATACCTGGACACAGGAATCATAGTCTGCTATAAGTTTGTCGAGATTCTTATGGAGGCGGACGATGACCAAGAATGCGGTATTGACGATCAAGGAGTGCGGGCGAGAATTTAGCGCTAGAGAGATGGAGGTCATACGACATATAGTCGAAACGGCGAGCCCGCCGCTGCGCGCCCAGATTGCCCGCGAGGTGTGCGAGAAATTAGAGTGGCGTAATGCCAAAGGCGAACTCAAAGCGATGAGTTGTCGTGTTGCGTTGTTACGCATGCACCGCAGAGGCGAAATTACGCTTCCAGCGCCGCGCAATGGGAACGGAAACGGAAAACCCTTATCCCGGCAAAAGGTGATTGTGCCGGAACAACAGGCGTTGGAGTGTTCTGTTAACGAGCTAACGAACCTTGAGCTTGTTTGTGTTGCATCACGAAAAGAATCGGCGTTATGGAACGGTCTGATGGACCGTCATCATTACCTGGGCTATTCCCCCCTTCCTGGCGCGCAGCTGCGTTATTTGATTCGGTCAGAGGAAGGTTTGCTCGGCGCGATTGGCTGGGGGGCGGCCGCCTGGAAAGTCGCGCCGCGCGACCAGTGGATTGGATGGGGCCGGGCGCTGCGCGAAGCACAGCTAAACAAAATTCTTAACAATGCCCGTTTTCTTATATTACCTTGGATACGCTGCCGCAATTTGGCCTCAAAAGTGTTGGCGTTAAGCGAACGTCGCGTATTGGTCGACTACGAAGCGCGTTATGGCGTAAAGCCCGTATTGTTGGAAACCTTTGTTGAGAAAGGCCGTTTTCGAGGAACCTGCTATCGCGCGGCCAACTGGTTGCACCTGGGTCAGACACAAGGCCGAGGCAAGTGCGACCGTTATAACCGCGCCCAGCTACCGATCAAAGATCTCTATCTAAAACCGTTGACCCAAGGGTTTCGCACGCAGCTTGGGGTCATCGCATGAGCTGGGTAGAGAATGAGCTGGGAAAGGCCTCATTAGGCGATCAACGGCTCACAAAGCGAGCGAAAGTACTGTTAGAGCGGCTGATATCCCAACCCAGTGCGAGCCTACCGACGGCCTGTCGAGGTTGGGACGAAACACAGGCCGCGTATCGTTTTTTCAGCCATGCCAACGTGACGGACGAGAAAGTATTAGCCCCCCATCAAGAGGCGACACAAGTACGCATGGCAGAGCACGATGTGGTGTTGTGTCTACAAGACACCACGGAGCTGGACTATAGTCGTCAAACACAAACCCAAGGACTGGGCCCGCTGTCCAGTGAAACCCAGCTTGGGCTCCACCTGCACCCCACCCTCGCGGTCACACCGGATAGGCTTTGCTTAGGTGTGCTCGACGCGTGTGTATGGGCGCGAACCGAAGAGGATTTCAGGAAAAGTGGCGATCGAAAAAACAAGCCCATAGAAGAAAAAGAAAGCATGCGTTGGATCAACGGATATCGTCAAGTTTGCCGCGTTTCCGAAACACTTCCAACTACCCAGTGTGTTTATATTGCCGATCGGGAAAGTGATATCTATGAACTTTTTATCGAGAGTAAAAACCAGCACCATCAAGCCGACTGGCTCATTCGCGCCACCCACGATCGCCGACTGCTTGATGAGATAAATATAAGTGATGCGCTGGCGCACGCTCAGGCGCTTGGCGAGATCGAGTTTGATCTCCCGCCATCGCACAAACGGACGAAAAAACACGTCAAGCAGACGATCAAGACCTGCCGGGTAACGCTGCATCCGCCCCAGAGAACGGGCCAGGCATTGGACCCTGTGGAAGTCACTGTATTGCTTGCGCAAGAGACATCTCCCCCAAAAGGAGAAGAGCCTGTCACATGGATACTCCTCACTAACCTCGAAATAATCACCTTAGAACAGGCCATCGAAAAGATTCAATGGTATCTAAGCCGCTGGCAAATCGAAATCTACTTCAGAATACTGAAAAGTGGCTGCAACGTTGAGAAACTACAGCTTGAGCATATTGATCGGCTACGTCCAGCGTTGGCGATGTATATGATCGTGGCATGGCGCGTGCTATATCTCACCATATTAGGAAGAGACTGCCCCGATCTCCCTTGCGATCTCGTTTTTGAGACGCAGGAATGGCAAGCGATTTATGTTGTTACCCATCGCAAACCCCCTCCCCCAAAACCGCCAACTATTAACACGATGATCCGAATGATGGCGGGTTTTGGTGGTTTTCTCGGCCGAAAACACGATGGTGAACCGGGCCCTCAAACAGTGTGGATCGGATTACAGCGAGCCCGGGATTTTGTTTTAGCATTTGAAGTGCAGAACGCATTGCGGAAATCCACTATTTGTGTGTAACGATGTGCTTCCGTAGTAGATAAATACTAAGTTTTCCCTGCCCCGGCGCGTTGAACAATGGGTGACGCCGTTATCCCGCAGCTATATTATTTCGACTCGTAAGCGGCATGTTAAACTTTCACTAGAACCGCCCTTTTCTTTATTGTCCTCACACTCTTCGCCGTAGAGACAGCACATTATTGAGGATAGAAACCCGTTAAACTCACATCTAAACACCCGACCCCATTTCTATTTCTGACGCCGCATCCCAATGATCAGTGGATGATGCAAGTGGCGCGAAATGAAACGATGGACGAATGGGGCTTCCTGAAGCCTGGGCGCTACCTGATCCACGATCGCGACGGAAAATACTGCCCTGCGTTCCAGCGCATTATTGATGATGCAGGTGTTGAACGCGTGCCGCTTCCAGCCCGATCGCCCAGTCTGAACGCGTTTACCGAGCGCTGGGTGCGGTCGGCAAAAGAGGAAGCCTTGTCCAATCTTATCCTCTTTGGCGAAGCCTCACTCCGTCATGTGCTTAACGAATATACATCCCATTATCATAAGGAACGCCCGCACCAAGGAAAAGGCAATGTGCTGCTGTTCCCATTGAATCGTCAGTCATCACCCAGCTCGGTCCGACCTGTCCGCTGTCGTGAACGGCTGGGTGGGCTGCTCAAATACTACCATCGAGAGGCCGCCTGAGGCGGACCATGATGCGGGGCGAGACCGGCGTCAATTTTACCGGATTGTATCTTTGCGGCGCGATGTCCTTCGTGATACTGGTGTTGAAACTCAGTGTGATGGAGACCTGGTCATGGTGGCGCGTAATGCTGCCGCTCGGATTTATTGTCGGCTTTACCGTCACGCATATCGTGGTCGCTTTCATCTATCTATCGTTTGCCCATATTCCGGAGAGACCCGATGAGGACGAAGCCGAAGTGCTTGAACCTCACACCATCAACGCGCATTACTTCGCTGCCATGTTGTTTTTCCTTATCTTCAGCGACAACGTGGTTCGTTGGATTGAGGGTAGCGACACGTCCCGCTGGTTCTAGTTTTTCTCCGGTACAGGCGAGGCGCTCGTCGTGTTCGGCGCGCTTAGCCTGCTCGCGTAGTTCTCTTACTGATTAAGGATCGGGCGAGCGTTAAGAGAGGCGAGTTAATTCCTCTATACTCTCAAGCCGCCCTAAGCAAGTACGATGTGTATTTTAACCTTACGGGATCAGTTACCAGCATCTCCGTTAGGAGACAAACAACACAACCGAAAACCAACGTTAAATTCACGGAGGTCTGGATCACCACAGTCACGAAACGATGCCCGAGCGCTATCCGGATCACTGAACCAAGATCCTCCGCGCAACACTCGCACATCTTCGCCGCTAATGCTGATGTCGTCAGGTTTCTTGTATTTGTTAAGGCACCACTCCCATACATTGCCCACCATATCCTTTACGCCTGCTGCAGTCTCGCCAAGGGGATACATCCCAACCGCTGTGGTGCGTGATAAACGCGACTCATTAGTGTTTGCCAAGTAGCCATCCCATTCCGATCCCCAAGGAAATACATTCTTCGGATCACCGCCGGTAGCCGCATGTTGCCACTCATGTTCGGTGGGCAGCCGAATCTCATAGCCTACTCTCGAGGTCAACCAACGGCAGAAAGCCACAGCGTCATACCACGAGACATTGTCCGCAGGATGGTTGCCCAATGGCCGGTATTGCTCACCATGCACCTGATCGTGTTCAAGGTATTCCCACCACCGCATGTTGGAGTATCCGTCCGCGGTATCCAAAAAAGCCCGATACTGGCGGTGGGTCACAGGATATTTAGCAATGTAGAAAGGCGCAATATCTTGAGTTCCCGCATTATCCTCCAGACTAACGCGCCCGGGGGGAATCGCCATCCACTCGATCTGCGGCACATCCGCCTCGTCGACGCCAATACCCAAACGAGGATCACCGATTTGATTTAATCGATCGCCGATGGCGGCGCGGCGATAATGGTTAGTCTCTGATCTCTTCACCTTATCCAGCAAACGCTCGGCCTCAGGACGCACGAAGGACTTCAGCGGCTCGTCGAGCATAGTAATACCTAAACGGCTTAGCATCCCGTAGACAGCAGCTAGTCTTTCATGGGACCACAGGTGATTGACATCGCGTCCAGCATTGGCCCAAACACGGGCTTCCGTCTCTACCAACCAATGTAACCTCAAGTCATCCCGCGCAGTCTGCAACCACGCCGCCAGTCGAGGCCAACTCTCGAATAGAAACTCGTGTGCGACTTCTACCAAGCCACGGTCGCAAACGACCAGGCGGGCGTGAATGAGTGCGTTAACCAACCGAAGTGCATCACCCGAAAACCGTGACAATTGTGCTCGTTTGCGTGTGGCGACGTTACGATCCGGGTCGATAATCACCAGCTCGCGAAACACCCGTCCAAGCGCCGCCTCCACAGCCACATCCTCCATTTGGAGGTCAGAATAGGTCGCCTCGGCCATTTGGGCGATCGCGCCTCGGACACCACCGAAATACTGATATGCATCATGGGTTAGTCGTCGCTGGGCCTTTCCTGCCTCGTAGAGCTTTCCCAGGGCGAAAGCGAGAAGGGCCAGGCGACCGGGGGTCTGACCGATGTCTTGTAACATTCGGTCCGCGAGACCTTCCTCTATTGACAGCCCCGCGAGCCGAGCTGGCTCCTGGATCATACCCAACAAAGCGGCAATGCCCGGTGCCGGCAAGGAGTAAGAGCCTTTGTCGAGCAGGGTGGTCAGCTCGGGCCAGTCCAGACAGTTGCGATAGTAGTCCGCCCGCATGGTGATCACGACCCGTACATACGGGGCGTTAGCAGCCGTCGCAACCAAGTCAATGAACTGGCCCAGATATTCTGAATCGCAAATGGTGAAAAGCTCTTCAAATTGGTCGATAACGAGCAGTAGGTCACTAACGCCGCGGCACGCCTCACGCACTTGCTCAATCAGACGCTCAGTGAGCAGCGTTGGCATTTCGTAAAGTTGTGCGGCAATCTCGCGTGCCCGCCAGCCGTGTCTCTCTAGCAGTGGCGTGAGTTGCGCCGCCAGCGCCATGTAGGGATTGTCACCGACCTCGGCCGGTTTAAAGCGAACGAATAGCCAGTGGTCGCTTCCATCGATTGCATTGTCCTTGAGCGCCGGCAATAGGCCGGCCGCGACCAGCGAGGATTTGCCGGAGCCTGAGGCACCCACCACGGCGACGAATCGCAACTCGGGCGTGGAAAGCATTCTGATCAGCGCGTTGATTTCCCGCCGACGGCCAAAAAATATGGGTGCCTCGTCCGGAGTGAATGCCCGCAGCCCGGGATAGGGTGTCCCCTCCCATCTAACAGGACTGTCTCTCGGCGTAGGGATCGCTGGGTGCTCTAGCTCGAACGCTGCTAGGCGGCGCTCGAGCCAGCCTCGTAGATGGTCTTCCAATTTGGCCTTGAAAGCCTCCGGCGTTTCATACTCGTTGATACTGCCGAGGATTGTGCCATCGTCGTCAGAAAACGAATTGAAAAACACCTCGACGCGATGCCATTGTTTCTTGATCTCCTCGTACTGTGGATCGTCAAAGCTTGGATTGGGGATTTGTGTACGACGATAAAGCCAAACTGTTGGATATCGGCGTTCCCGAGCCGAATCGACGGCGTTCCAAAACTCCCACTCTGTCCCCGAAAGATAAGGGCTCCCATCGGGCTTGGTGGATTCGGCGGGCAACGGCGTGCCCATGCGGGACCAGAATACGACAATGACGACATCGCATTCTGAGGGCTTGGGCAACCCCTTGGCGATGGCCGCTTGCGGCGTCAGCGTGGCTTCTTGGCTAACAGCCGCATACGGCTGATCCCAAGCGACAGTTTCAAATTTGATTCGGTCTTTATACCGAAACTCGTGGCGCAACCTGTCAATGACCGCCCGCGCGAGTCCGCGTTCCTCCGCCACGTCGCCAGGTGAAGCCAAGAACACCCGCACTCGCAGCAGGACGGTTGGCTGTAACGACTCCAGACTGTTATTGGCAACGGTGGCCATCATGGTTGTTTCCCTGTTCCTACTTGGGCGTGCTCTTCAGCAACGACCCTGGCTAAACAACTCTAAACTGAGTCGAAAAATAAGACGTCGCCGAAAGAGTTCTATGACCCAATCTCAAAGCTGAAAATCCAGCTCCCGCTTTCATAATCTTACCCAATCGTATTTCGCCCGTTATGCCCCACCGTAGCGCCCGGTGAACCGTCGTCTCTGCGCCTCGGTCACGGACGCCACGGGACGATTTCGCTCCACGCTGGTAGAGAAAACTTCGTGCAATCGATCTCCCCATCCAGCCTTTGTCTCAAAGGTTCAAACATTTGGTAAAGCTCATAAATAACCTTACAAATCTTCTCGATTTCTGTGAGGAAATCGGGATTACGGCTTATGTCCCTACTTGCAAGAGTGAACCGGGAAAAGTCGCTACAGTGCGCACACCCTTTTATACGCTCCGGAAGCTTATTCATATCACCGCCGAATACGATTGTTATAATGAAGCGGCGGCCATGTCCTCCCCCTTTCAACAGGGCCTTTCGCTTTTCCTCGAGACGCTCCATGGCGGTGTACTCTCGCAAGCAATACTCATGACGCTCGTAGCGTGGCGAATACACAACGATCATACACACGCTCTCGCAGATAGCCCGTGCTAACTCTTCGTTATATTCGTATCCAGGTTTGAGCCGTTCGCTATCCACGTATACCTCCTCGTCCAAGTACCTTTCCAAATAATTCTTCAGGGCTCTGGAAAGTTGCTCGATGAAGCTTTTGGTCAATTCGTTTTGCCCGTGGCAATAACTGATAAAACACGAGTACTTGAGACGCATTTTTTTACCCATCGCTGGCAAGTTTATAGAAAAATAACCTGTAATTTTCTTTACGTGTAAAAGATGTAGACGCCCCACTTATCCCGAATCGAAGGCTACTATTGCAGGCAGATACGCCAAGCGGCATGCTATTCCAATCGAACTAAAGGTTATAAGGAGGCTTCCCAGAAAAAGAATATACTCTACGCAGGGCTTGATGTCGACGACATGCAATACGATGATCCTAGAAAAATCAGTTACCCATGCGTTAGAATTGTAACCATTTGATAAAATGGATGAAATCATGGTGCTTCGACCCAAACCCACTCACCCAAAGGGTGAAGAACCGCCAGCCATCAAAAACAGCCTTGTTGGGGCCGTCCAGGTCGACACCTACGCTGGAAAATTGCAGGTGGAATGGGATGCTAATGCCGCCGTCACCCCCCTGGGGCAACTCCCCTTTTTCATCCAATTTTTAAAATTGGGCGGTCGCTTTGATCCCTGGGTTGACGATTGTCCACTACATTACTTCAGCAATAACGCACCCGAGAAGATAGATGTGCTGGGCTCATTGTTTCTATCGATACTATCCGATCACAGGCGCTATGCGCATATCACCAATCTGATGAGTGACCGCGTCAATTCAAAGCTGTTGGGCATGAGCAAAGTGGTCAGTGATGATTCGGCGCGCAGAGCCCTCAAAAAGATTGGCGAAGAGCCAGGTATTGCTTGGCTGCAAGAACATCTGCACTCGTGTTATGAGCCCTTGCTCAAGACACCGTGGATTTTAGATGCAGATGTTACCGTTAAACCCCTCTATGGACACCAGGAAGGTGCGGAAATTGGGTACAACCCACACAAACCAGGCCGACCTTCACATACCTATCACACCTACATGATGGCGAATTTGCGACTCGTATTAGACGTCGAAGTTCAAGCCGGCGATCAATCCCACTCGAATCATTCACTACCAGGTTTAGTCACGTTATTGAATCGTCTACCGGCGGATAGTAGACCTGAGTTTATCCGAGGCGATATAGGCTGGGGAACAGATAATGTGATGACTGAACTGGAAGACATAAACCAGCGCTATTTGTTCAAGCTTAGGAAGTCCAGCAATGTAAAGAAGCTAATATATAAGCATCATTGTCTCGGGGAATGGACTCACATAAACAAAGAATGGGAGGCGAAGGAAGATATTATTCAATTGCAAGGATGGGAAAAAGAGCGTCGGGTTGTCGTCGTCCGTCGACGCTTATCGAGTGACAATATGCTAGCAATTGAATATAAAAAAGAGGGCCAGCAAGAGCTGGCGTTTGTAGAGGGTCCAGAAGATATCAGGGCGTATGAATTTTCTGTCTTGGTAACTGATCTTGAAGATGATCTTGTGACAATATTTCAACACTATCGTGATCGTGCCGACTGTGAAAACAACTTTGATGAAATGAAAAACCAATGGGGCTGGGGTGGGTATACAACCAAAACAATTAAAAGTTGCCAGTTCATGGCGCGCATGATTGCGCTCGTTTATAACTGGTGGAACTTGTTTGTACGTTTGGCCATTCCTGAAAAGCATCATGAGGCCATAACAAGTCGCCCACTGTTACTCAGTAGCATTGGCCGGCTCACCGAGCATGGTCGACAAAAGAAGATGATCATTACAAGCACGCACGGTGATATCACGAAATTAGAACGTGCCTATACGCGATTGGTGAGCTTCTTTGATGAACTCAAAGCCGCTGCGCCGCAGTTGACTTCAACCGAATGCTGGAGCCGGATTTTGGAAAAAGCGATGGAGAAATTCCGAGTGAATATTGGGGGTGGCAATCAAATTGGCCCGCCGTTACCCACATGAATTATTAGCCAATCAAATTTGGGCGAATTTTATGCTGGAACAATGTTCTCAGCAGGGTTAACTGATTTTTTTAGGATGATTCGACATAGGACAAAAAAAACGGTGAAGTGATTTATTTCAATTGGCGGTCGACGTTGAAAAGGCCATCGAAACGAAGCGTCTAATAAGGTCAGGTCCTGAAGTGCCAATCGTTACAACTTACGGGAGTTCCCCTCGTCATCAACTAGCTGCTTTGACCACCTTACTTATTTAGTCAAGTAGGCCGCTCATATGAGCGGCATCGAACGTCTCTGCGATCTTCTTTATCGTTTTACGACCCACCGTTTGACATAAACTCATAACCATTCAACGCGCGTTCTGTTTTTGACCACGTTCACGGTGGAATCTCAAATGTTGATCAACACCGGGAAGTTTCGCGAATTCGCTTACCATATTTTCAACACAAGGCGCGGAGACTTCTCGCTTCTTAACGCGTTCTACGAATCTCTAATTCTCTTCCCGAGTAATAACGTGTACTTTAAATGTTTTGTTTCCCCATATCACCGGTTGCTTAAATACGCTCCGGCGATTTCATCGTCAACGCTAAGCTCAATTCTTTCGAAAAGAAATGATCGTTTTAAAAGTAGTATTTCAATACCTGCGTATCTTTCTTCTTTGCTCCTGGTCTATCATATATCAGTGATATATTTAACCGATCTTCTGTAATTGCTGAGTTAGATTGATGCAGGCGACCCTATCTCACTGACGCTGTCGCGGTCGATAACTGCCCCCGTTGTTTAGTTTTTCCAGGCAACTCCAGTCCAGAGCCATTCTTCCAGTCGCTCTTCCGGAACGTCCCCAAAAAAGATCTCGTACGCGTTCCGTACCAATTGCCGCAATGCAAGACTGCTTAAATGTGGGTGAATTGCGACTCTAGGTATATCATTAAATCGTCTAAGCTTCGCTTTGACTTGGTCGTTCGCTTTTTTGCCAAGTCGACTGTCTTTCGTTTCTTCCCAATCATAAACGCTCCATACGTCATAAATATCCGCGTCTCTTAAACTTGTTTGCGCGACTAGCGTGCCTACGTCTTTTTCAAGCTTCGTTCCAGGGTATACTTTTAACACAAAGAAATTCGCATCCTCCAGACCGTATTGTTGTTTTAGCAATCGCGCAAACCGCATAGTCGTCGAAATGTCACTTTTACCCTCCCATGGATAGCCGAAAATAAAATGAGTTCGCACGCGAATACCTTTTTGATGGCAGAGCGCGATTCGATTACCCACTTCATCTACGACCGTCCCAGCTGTCGCCTTCCTATTTAGGTTCTCCTGCCACTGCTTTTTCATTTTTTCGAGAATATGGGTCGCGCCTGACTCCAGACCAATAGCGATTTCCTTACATCCTCCGCGCGCCATTAACTCGACATTTTTGGGCGTCAAAGTGTCAATGCGAGTCGAGCAACTCCAGTATAAATTGTGGTTTTCCACCTTTTCACAAAATTTACGCCACTCTCGCCAATCTGCGAAAGTATCGTCGTAAAAGTAAAAACGGCGGATACGGTGTTTGCTGCGCCTATACGCAAGCATCTCTTCCACTACGTTGTCGGCAGATCGGTAGGTCTCTGTTTTATCCCAAGACGGATACTCCGCACAGAACGCACAACTCCACCGACAACCCCTCGAGGCACTGAGGTAAACTCGATGCCACATTCCTTCAAGAGCTTCTTCCTCGAACTCTAAAAATCGCTCAACGGGAACATCGTCTACATCCGGGAAACCAAGGCTATCTAAGTTCTGAATTCTAGGCATGTATCTATTGGAAGAGATAACGTTCCCGGCATCAAGATACCAGACGCCAGGAACATTTTTGTAGTCTGCTTCACGGGAAACCACTTCGTACATCGCTCGTTCGCCCTCGCCGGCGATCACTACAAGCCCCTCAAGGTCTCCGCATTCCTCGAGCGTCCCCTGGGGATCGGAAGACGGATGCGCTCCCCCAAGAACAATTCTTAACCCGGGAATCACGGTATACAATGTCCGAACGATCTCGTATACAACGCGCCGATTCAAAGTATGACAGTTTAGCCCTACTACTCTAGGGTTCTTATCTAAGGCTTCTCTTACGATGTCGTTTAATCCCTTAGATAATGTTTCTGCATCAAATAACGATACTTTCAAGCCTCTATGCTTTAAAAATCGCGAAATATACATCAGACCCAGGGGCATGCGGTGGTCTTGACAGGACCCGACCGCGCGCGGTACTGCTTCGCGAGGCGCATTAATTAAAAGAACGTCTACTCCTTTATGTAAATCTTCCGATTCGAAATCAGTATGTACGTTTCTCTGCGCGACGCGTTTCTCTAATACGTCAATAAGGAATTGAGTACGTAGAACGTCTCTTTCCCGCCCAAGCATTTGGAATTGTCCTCGTGATAGTACTAAGTGCGTTCTCGCATCATTCCTCTTTCCTTCGTTCAGGAAAATATCTCCTAATCCAAAATTACACCTAGCCTTCACCTCGAGTCGTCGCTCTCTCGTCGCGATTCCAAGCGCTTCCTTGAATTGCGTTTTCGCATACTCGAGGTCGTTTAATGCCTTTGCTACATCCGCTAAATCGCAAACAATCGAGGATTTTCGAAAAGCGTCTCCCCCCTTTTCAGCAAGCGTTCGAACCGCCCTATAACGCGTTTTTGCCATGTTATACTGCTTCCGTGAAAAATACAGGTCTCCGAGCGCTCCTTCTATATATCCTGTAGTTAAATCATCCTCGGAATAACGCAGGCCTTCCCAAAGAGTTTCTAGTGCGTTTTTATAATCTCCTTTAATCGTCATTAACCTGCCTTGGTAATTCTTCAAACGAGCTTTTAAGTCGGGATCGAGTAAACGTGAGGAATTCGCCGAATTGTCGTTAGAGCGCTTTGAATCGAGATTAAACGTAATCGTATCGCGATCGCGTCTAAGCTTCTTTTCATAGTTGCCAATCGCTTCCGCCGCCAATCCGTAGTATTTTTCAGCGCTTCTGTAATTACCGCGACAGTACTCCACCCATCCTAAACTTTCCATATAGATCCATGCGGCTTCTTCAAACCGCTCTAATCTTTTTGCGTAATCAACAGCACGCTTACCATTGGCTAAATTTGTATCCCAAAGACCTCGCACCCATAACATGTGGTACGTACTACGATGAAATCGGACGAAGTCGCGATCTCTCATATTTTTATCGCAAAGTGCAATTGCTCTTAATATATTTAAACGCTCTCGTCTCAACACTTTCAAGCTGCCACGCCCATTCCTACCCGCTTTTGACTGAACAAACTCAAGAAAATAGTCAATAAATTTAACTTCAAAATTAGCCAATTCCGCTTGGTTCATAGTCTTTTTTATTAAGTACGCCGCGTGCGGATAAACCGAGTAGCGAACTTCACCATCGTCCGCTCTTGTTATAATGTGCATGTCGCTAAGCAGATTCAGAGTGTCTAACAGTCGTTCCTGATCTTCGAATCCGGCTAACTCTTTGACTGCTTCGGCAGTGGTTGAATCTACTACTATTACTATCGATTTTAATAAACGTTGCGCGTCTACAGTTAGTTGCTCCCAAGCCAATTTGAATACATAATCGGTAGGATCATAAGCATGGTCGTGGTAAGTTAAACTTTGGATTATCTTTCCTCGCATGTGCGTACCCGCACGAGCAAATAGACCGACGGCCCATTCAATAGCCAACGGTACATTCTTACTGGCGTCAATGATCGCATTCACGCTGTAGTTGTTTAACCGAAGTGAGGACTCGTTATCCCAATACGTTACTAGTCTACGGGCGTCATCATCCTCTAGCGGCTGCAAATCAACAATAGACCATGGACGTTTTTTACAGAGCTCGGACATGCCGCAAGCAGTAACTAGCATCTGTGTCTGGGACGGAAGAGCTTCAAAGTAATCGAGCGCGTCAGACTCCATCTTGTCCGCATTTTCGACGACGATAAGCGTTGGAACGACCGATAAAAGTTTGTAGATCTGGGCTTGTTTTTTTGATTTCTCGAGACCCAAAATGTATTCGTATTCCAAAGTCTCCGCGATGCGATCAAGAATCGGTTCGAGCGGCGTCCCATCTAACGGAGCTGAAAACCAAACATACGCTTTGAATCTTTCTGCTATCGGAAGAAGTTGTCGAGGAAGGCGCGATCCGCTAAGTAGTCTATGCGCACATTCTAAAGCTAGTGTACCTTTTCCCATACCGGCTATAGCGCAAATGACAATGGGCCGTTTCAAACCGAACATTGTAATGACGTGTTCAATATTGTGGTCTCGGCCAACGAAATGTACGCTGGCTGGCAGACTATCTTTTAACTCGCCACTGCTAAGAGTTTTTGGGAAACTCGATAGAGGGCTTACCGGATAGTGAATACGGTCCTTAACAGCTTCCTTGTACATTTTGTTCTGGGACGAACTCGTTGGTAGAATTTTATGCTTAAGAGGTATCGACGATAATATATGTTTCAAATCGTCGTAGCTCTTGAATACCTGCGCCTCATGCACAACATCCGCAACCTCCCTTGCTTCATTGCTTCGAAGTACGATTAGCGGGATACCCATTGCGAATGCGTAGCCGGCAACTACCGCATTTGCCGAGTTCTCCACGCCGTCGCGCTCCTCGCTACCTTCGGGTACGGGCGCAATAAGCCATATCAAATCCGATACGTTCACTAGAAGGTCGGGAAGGTCGGCGAGGTTCCACCGCGTATTTGGAAGGCGTTCCCACTGAGGGTGTAGGTCAACGGCAAGCTTGTTATAGCCTTGACCTGCGCCACCGGAAGGGCAGAGAAAGAAGCACCGACCTTGACCGGACTTCGGAGACGGAGCATCGCTAATATCTCCCAATTCATGCCACTTTTCGGCGGTCAAGATCTGCCTGAAACGATCATCGTCCGACGCCACATGGACTATTAGACCTCTCAGTGGCGACGCGTCAAGCCAATTGGGCCGCTCGTTACCCCAGCCTACAAGAGCGACGTCTTTCCCGAGAGCATATGCAAAGCCGATTTCAAAGCCTACATTCGCATTGGGTTTGTCAACTACTGCGAGTCCGCGGGTGGCGTCCTCTATTCCCGGAAATACGTGGCCTCGCGCAAGGCTACCAAACCGGACGTCGCCATCATCGAGAATTGTTATATTAGCGTAACCCGCCGGCGGGTTGTCTTTAAGATGAACAAGAGTATCCCTTAGGCCTCCCTTTATGGAGAAATCCCGAATGACAAAAAGCCGATGTTGAGGAGGCCGATCCATAGCACTTCTTTACCTGCACGAAATACAAGAATATTTTGCGCTGAAATTGAATTTCTGCCAAGTCACTATCGCTAACTCTACGGCGGCACGCCTCGCGACGATGACATAGAACCGGGAACTAGGTGTTAACGTTGTTATGCTTAAGGTATATCCGCTTCTCTCGACATATCAACGACCTCGCTTATGCCATAAGCCACTCCCGTAGCCGTTATTACAGGACGATCTTTTAAGCGTTCTCAATAAACACCTACTTTCTGAATAGATTATTCGGCGTTACGAACCAACCATCCTTGTCTGCAGGTCTAAGAACACTCCTCACGTTCGGCAATAGTTTTTCGTAAAAAACACACCCGACGCGAACATCTCAGCGAGACATGAACCAGAGATGTTACTTCCAGACCAGTTTAAGATAAATATCGGGTCATTCCAGCTTGTTTGGCGCACTTCGACCCGTCACCACCGTCGAGAAAGTGGTTATTGCTGATCCAGACAAACGGGAAGTTTAAGGGGGATGAAGCTCCCCGGCTGTACAAAAAAGGGCTGCCTAATAAAGGAATAGTTTGTAATGGAAAGGCCCTATCCGAAAGGGCTTGAGACATAAACGGTAACCGAGTCTCGGTATCAACTTCCTAGATCTTTCGACTAGCCAACGGATAATATTCGAGTGCGAAACCGAATTTTTTGTAGTCATCGGCACGCCTGGCCTGTTACAACCGGGTCGATGTTTTCCCTGCAACGTAAATCCAAACCACCTCACGCCGAGTGCTTGGCAGTCAAACTGCCTTTGGATCTTCTAAGCCGCCACTCGCGGCTCGTCAAGGAAATCCAACAGTTGGTCGGCATACCCCCGCAGCATTGGCGGAGCTTCTATCTACACACGCTGTTGTCCTACGCCAACTACGTCCAGCTTCTTCCCGCGTCCGAGGCGCA
>CALZJI010000342.1 GCA_945787615.1 uncultured Chromatiaceae bacterium
CCTTGGGGCGCGGCAATGCAATCCGCGTGTCCGACTCTCGATCACTCCCTGTTATACGCTTTATACTTGCTTTGTTAGAGCGCCATCTGACGTGAAGTAGAATGGGCGTTACTCCTTTATTCGTCCCGATTGAAGGTTAAAACCACCGCCTTCAGGCGGTCAGATTTATCTGCGATACTGGCCGTTGGCACTGTTGGAGGTGGCAAGGGATGGAATATCGTTATGGTAGCCATA
>CALZJI010000343.1 GCA_945787615.1 uncultured Chromatiaceae bacterium
CCTTATACAGCGCCCTGCAAGATTTGAATACGCCAGAAGTCAAAATTCTCACCGCTGAAGATCCCGTGGAATACCGCTTACCCGGCATAAGCCAGGTACAGGTGAACGCCAAGATCGGGCTTTCGTTCGCAGGAGTGTTGCGTACGTTCTTGCGCCAAGACCCGGACATTATTCTTGTCGGGGAGATGCGCGATCAGGAAACCGTGGAAATCGGGCTTAGAGCGGCGATCACTGGGCATTTTGTTATGTCTAGTTTGCACACCAATGATGCTATTGCTACCGCTATTCGCTTAGTGGATATGGGCGCGGAGCCGTACCTGATAGCGGCCGCCTTACGTGGCGTTGTCGCTCAACGGCTAGTGAGACGTATTTGTGAGAGCTGTGCTGAGCCCCATGAGTTGAACGAACGAGAAAAAGCGCTGGTAGCGACGAGTATAAACGAAAAAGCGTTGTCGCTGCCTTTTAAAAAAGGGCGAGGCTGTAACTATTGTAACAACTCAGGTTACCACGGTCGTGTGGCCGTCTATGAGTTATTGGAGATTAATGCTGATCTTATAAAGCTACTGCAAAAAGGAGATATGTTGGAATTTAGCGAGGGAGCGCGTCGTTCGTCAACCTACCAGAGTTTGAAGAAGAGCGCCCTTACGTTGGCGGCGACAGGCCATACTACGATCGACCAGGTTATTCACATAACCTACGGCGTAGAGGGTTAGTCAGTGCCTGTTTTTTGTTATAAAGGGAGGAATCGCAGGGGCGAAGCGGTTACCGGGCGGATTGAAGCGACAACCGCACGTAATCTTGCGGACCAATTAACGAGCCTTGGCATTATTCCAACAAAGATCGAAGAAGAATCGCCGAATGACGACCCCTTAAATAAGCTTCAGAAACGGTTTTCTCGTGGAAAAATCAAAACCCTCGACCTGATTTTCTTCAGCCGCCAGATGTATACCATGCTGCGTGCGGGTGTTCCGATAATGCAGTCGCTTGACGGTATGCTTCAAACATCCACTAATCCCGCGTTGATAAGTGTAATTAAAGGGATAAGAGAGAGCCTGAACGCGGGTTTGGATTTAAGCCGAGCGGTGAAATCACATTCGGACGTGTTTTCAAGGCTTTACATCAGTATGATAGAAGTAGGTGAGACCACTGGGGGGTTGCCGCAAGCATTCCTATCGATGGCGAATTTCTTACAGCAGGAAAAAGACATAAAAGACAAAGTAAAGTCCGCGTTGCGTTACCCGATGATCGTTATCGTCGCCATCACCATTGCTATGTTTGTGATCAATATCAAGGTTATTCCCGCGTTTGCCGGCATGTTTGACAAGTTGGGTGCGGATCTACCACTGATGACGAAAATCATTATGGCCACTTCAGCGTTCTTCACTGCGTATTGGCACTATCTATTAGTCGGTATAGCGGGATGTTGGTTCGGATTTAAACGGTTCGTTAAAACCGCTAACGGGCATCTACTGTGGGATAGGACGAAAACCGGATTGCCGATCGTGGGCAATATCATCCGTTGGTCGACATTGGCGCGATTTGCACGGGCATTGTCCATTACGACAGAGGCCGGCGTGCCCATCGTGCAAGCGTTGCCGGTGGTGGGCAATGCGCTGGACAATGTATTCATTGAAAGCCGCGTACGTGAAATGCAGGGGAGGATCGCGCAAGGAACGTCGATCACTCAGGCGGCGGAAGCAACCGATTTATTTCCACCGCTGGTACTACAAATGCTAAGAATAGGTGAAGAGACCGGTGAATTGGATGAGCTGATCCGGGAAGTGGCGGACTTCTATGAGCGGGAAGTGGAATATAACGTTGGCAATCTCAGTTCCGTCATTGAGCCAATACTGATTCTAGTTATTGGAATAATGGTATTGGTTATCGCTCTGGGGGTGTTTATGCCCATGTGGGACCTTATTAATGTTGCGAAAAGTGGTTAATAGGCACCTCCCACCCGTTACTTACTGCTCTTTCGATCCATATAGCGCTTCAGCGAAATCTGCGGGCGACGTTTTTGTCTCGACCATTTCGACTAGAATGTTACCTCGCGCATTAATCTAAAATCCCAGCATTTTTCTAGGCTTTGCGTATCCATTGTGTATTTTGAGTAAACAATGCTATCGTTCTATTAATAAAGAGGGCCGAACGATTCTTATGCAGGCCGGGCGAAGAATCAATTTTGGTGTACCGTAGCCGTCATGGATGGCAGCCGCTCGTCGCAACTCGGCACGTTCGGGCACGTGTCGCCGCTCAACCCAACTCGCAGTTGGTGGTGAGGAAATACAACAAAAAGAGCGTCTTTGAAATGAACGCTAACGGATGACTTAACGAGAATGTAGATCCATGGCCATCCTGGAAGTGATCGACACCCACAATGACGGCAGGCGCTTTACCTTTGAGGACGCGTTAACGATTGGGCGCAGCGCGCACGATAACGCAGGAGCCGGAACGTTTCTCGGCTTGGCGCAACCGGAAGTCAGCCGTCGCCATGCTCGCATCAGCCGCGGCCAAAACGGATACGTCATCGAAGACCTCCAGTCTACGAATGGGACTCACGTTCGGGGCACGCGTCTAAAGCCTGGAATGTTCGTGTCGTTGCGCGAGGGTGATGAAATCCGCATTGGATCGACACGCATCGTCTTCCACGCGGAAACGCGAATGCCAAGTTCGTTAGACGAAGATACAGCGTACTATAGATTACATGCCCCACCTAAGTTAGCCTCAAGCGCGCTGTTCACCGACGAGACGTCCTTCTCCGTGACGATGCGTGAAGATGCTGATCGCTCACCAGATATCAGCGTTGCCATAGATGCCACAGAACTCATTCAAGAGCTTAGCGGCAAGGCGAAGCGCGTCGAAGAAGATCTCCACCAGACGGTGCGGCGTTTAGAGGCCATGACGCGCGTCAGCATCGCTTTAGGCGCCGTAACTGACCGCGATACGCTAGTGACGAAGATCATGAGTTTCATTTTCGACCTCTTCCCAACGGCGGAACGCGCTTTTGTTATGGTGCAACGCGACAAGGGTGCTGATCTGGTTCCGCTTGCGGCGCGTACGCGTAACGGCGACGTTGAAGAAAGCAACGCGTTTCCCCTTTCACGGACCATCGTTAACGAAGTGGTACGCAAGAAGAAAGCCGTATTGTCCGTCGATACGCCCTCAGACGAGCGTTTTTCGGCGCAGGAATCGATCATCGCGTTGGCGATTCACAGCGTAATGTGTGTGCCGTTACTTACAGACGGAGAAGTATTGGGCTTGATCCAAGTTGACAACGCCTCCGACCCCTACGCGTTTAATTCAGAAGATTTAAAAATCTTAACAGCCGTCTGTGCCGAAGCGGCGATAGCGCTTAAGAATTTCCAGCTCTATGCGGATATTGAGAATCTTTTCGAGGGCTTTGTCAGCGCATCGGTACAAGCGATCGAGGGGCGCGATCCAACAACGGCTGGACATTCGTTTCGCGTCGCGGAGTATACGATGCGGTTACTCGAGGCGGTAGACAGAGATTCCCGGGCCGAATTTCGTCAACTCACGTTTAGCCGGGAAGAGTATCGGGAAGTTCGCTATGCGGCGCTGTTGCATGATTTTGGCAAAGTGGGCGTACGGGAGCACGTCCTCACGAAAGGTAAGAAACTCTATTGGCACCAAACTGCCTTATTGGAGCAACGCTTCCAGTACGCGCGAGCCTGTTTGGAACGTCAGGCGTATAAAGATTTAACCTCACTGCATCAACAGAATAATCTTAGTGAAAAGGAATTTGAGCGCGAAAGAATAGAAATTGAACAATACCTTCAAAAAGAGATGGCGCTTTTGGAACGCTTTAAGGCCATCATTGAGGTGGCCAACGAACCCAATGTTGCACACGGCAAGACGCCCGAGGAACTCAACGACGTGGCGCGCTATGTGTTCCCCGCCTGGGACGGAGAAAAGATCCCCTTACTCAACACGTTCGAGTTTTCGGACCTCGTGTTACCCAAGGGCAGTCTTTCTCCCCAAGAACGCCGCGAAATTGAGTCCCACGTGAGTCATTCATTTTCGTTTTTACGCCTCATACCCTGGACAAAAACCTTAGCGGCGGTGCCGGACATCGCTCACGCCCATCATGAGAAACTCGACGGCTCGGGTTATCCATTAGGACTCAACGGCGACGAGATACCCATACAGAGCAGAATGTTAACCATTGCTGACATCTACGACGCATTAACCTCCCCGGACCGGCCCTATAAAAGCGGTTTGTCCGTGGAATCGGCACTGACCATATTGGAAGAAGAGAGCAAAGCCGGGAAAATCGATCAAAAGTTGTTTGATGTATTTGTCGACTCAAACGCGTATCTCAAGTGTTGAATACGTCAGTGTAGGGCTCACGTCATAATTACGTCACTTTTTCGGCGTTGAGTTGTAGAACGCTGTGCGCACCTTCGGATTTCTAAGCCACAGCTTTCCGGCTCACAGCGCACGCTACAAACGCGAGTCTCAGGCTAACGGTACTCATCTGGCACCTTGTCGTGCGCCTCGCGTTATCCTTCCCCGTCCTAACTGTGACCGTCGTCACAAAACGGGCCTACTCGGTCTTTCTAAATTGATAATTCCCGTCCTAGATCACGGTTTCGCTAAAGTTCTACAAATACGATCCGATTTTTAAAGTATCGACACTTCGGATACATCACGGATTTTCACTGCCGAAGCGTTCTAGGTTCATGGATGGACGTATTTAATATGCTTTGTTATGGGGTAACGCTTTGAATCGAGGCAACCCCGATATATTTTTGGTCCATCCCCTTGGAGGAGTTAAGATGAGGAAACGAAATTCAGGTTTTACGTTAATCGAGCTGGTCATGGTCATCGTGATCTTAGGGATTTTGGCGGCTTCGTTCGCGCCGAAGTTTCTGGA
>CALZJI010000344.1 GCA_945787615.1 uncultured Chromatiaceae bacterium
CGCACTTCTGTTAACGAGGGTCGGGGATTATCATTCATCCACTGACGTAAGGTTTGGCCTTCCACGTGTTCGGTAACGTAGTAAAGGCATTGACGTCGACGTTTTTGTTCCAACACGCGCAACACATGGTTGTTATTGATGCGCCGGCCGACCCATTCCTCATGGAGAAAGCGATCGATGTATTCAGGGTCGTCCTCGTAATTCACCGACGGCGTTTTGAGAATGACTTTTCTATCGGTGTCCGTATCAAGCGCCACGTAGACTTGAGTTCGTTTGCTGGCGTGTAATTCGCGAAGAATGCGATAACCGTCAAGCACCATGCCCGGTTCTAACGGCGGGGGGAAAGGCAGTTGCGTCAGCTCGCGAAAAAATTCCTCCTCGTTTTGGCGCGGGAGCCGGTCGATTCGCACCACCTGGCAGGTGACGTTGTCGTGGCTGCCGTTGTGCAGTGCCCGCTCGCTAATCGCCCGAGCCGCTCGCTCTGGCTGAGATCGATATCGGCCCAATAACTCACCAATCGTGCTAACGCGCGTGTATTCATGAACGCCATCCGTAGTGAGCACAAACGTATCGCCCTCTTTAACGGTTTCGGTGCGATAGTCGATCTCGACGCTGATATCCGCACCCATGGCGCGTGCCAAAAAGCTTTTCTCGCCAGAGTGAACGACACAGTGGTCTTGCGTCAAACATTCGAGTTGCCCATCGCGGTAGCGATAGATGCGCGTATCACCAACGTGGAACAAGTGCGCGGTGGCCGATTTTATCACCAGGACGCTCAACGTCGAGATCAGGGCACGATCGTGGGAATAGGAACGTTGGGCCAAGCCAAATAACCAACGGTTTAGGGCGCCCAAGACGCGCCGGCCCGCTGTCTTCACCGTCCATGAATCGGGAGTGCTGTAATAGTCATTGAGAAATCCTTGAACACAGGCTTCCGCTGCTTCGCGTCCCGCTTCGCTGCCGCTCACACCGTCGGCGATAACGGCAGCAAATCCTTTGCTCGCGAGCACCGCGCCTTGCGGAAGGCGTATACCGCAGGCGTCTTCATTGTTTTCCTTGACACCCTTATCGCTATATTGCCCAGCGGAAATTGGATAATCCGTGCTCATTATGTTTCGATTTAGTCAAAGCTCGAACGAGGACAACACGGTGGTACGACCTCGTTGGTACCACCGGGCATTCTAAACTACTCAAAA
This sequence comes from uncultured Chromatiaceae bacterium, assembly GCA_945787615.1. Taxonomy (GTDB): domain Bacteria; phylum Pseudomonadota; class Gammaproteobacteria; order JAADHS01; family JAADHS01; genus CALZJI01. The sequence continues at coordinate 1,197 of CALZJI010000344.1, forward strand.
ATATCTTAGGTCACTTCGATCATTTGCACTGTCCCATCCGGCAGCACTTCATGCATATGGCCTGAGGGCTCTTCTAGAAAGAATGTGACGGCAGCTAATGCAACCAATGCTGCGCCGGCGATAACCAAGAAAAAGATTTGTGGTGTAACGAAGGACAACACAGTCAAGAACGTAACGGCACCGACATTGCCATACGCGCCGGCCATGCCGGCGACCTGCCCTGTCAAACGACGCTTAACCAGCGGTACCATGGCAAACACAGCGCCTTCACCCGACTGGACAAAGAAAGAGCACACCATGGTCACAACCACCGCCAAAATTAACGGCCAGCTGGAATCAATCATGCTCATTAAAGCATAACCCGCTATTAAACCGATCAACAGCACAATTAACGCGCGCTTGCGGCCAAACTTATCACTGATTAAGCCGCCACTGGGACGCGCTACAAGGTTCATAAAGGCGTAACCCGAGGCCAACAAGCCGGCGGCGACGATGGACAATTCAAAGGTGTCTTGGAAGAACAGCGGTAACATGGACACTACCGCGAGCTCCGAGCCAAACGTTACCATATAAGCAAGATCCAACACGGCGACCTGCTTGAACTTATACCGTTCGATCTCGGGAACGGGTTTATCGAAGATGTGCTTGTTGATTTGATAGATGCGCAGCGTTTGCACCATGTAGATGACCACGAGGGTCGCATAAATCATCGTCACGACACTGCCGCTAAGCATTTCAAGGTTACCCGGCCCGAGCTTCCACGTTAACACCGCGAGTACCGCATACATCGGTATGTTCATGATCAAGTACAGGACGAAATCACCTTTACTTGTCACTTCCATAGCGCCGTTTCGCTTCGGCTTGAAGTACGTTGAACCTTTTGGCGTGTTGCTTACTGAAAAGTAATAAATGAAGGAATATGCCAGCGCGACAACGCCCGTCGCGGCAATCGCATAACGCCAGCCGTCCTCGCCGCCAAACATCAGCGCTAGGGTGGGAAGTGTCATCGCCGCGGCGGCCGAGCCAAAGTTGCCCCAGCCGCCGTAGACGCCCTCTGCGACGCCCACTTGTTTCGCCGGGAACCATTCACTGATCATGCGAATACCGATGACAAAGCCCGCGCCCACAAAACCGAGTAAGAAGCGCATAATCGCCATCTGCTCATAGGTATTGGCAACCGCAAAGCCAAAACAGAAAATGCTGGAAATCCCCAGCAAGAGGGAATACATAATCCGCGGACCGAAGCGGTCCACCAACATACCGACAATAACTCGCGCAGGAATCGTGAGCGCCACGTTAAGAATCAACAGTGCCTTTACCTGCTGATCCGTCAAGTCTAAAGCGTCGCGCATGGCGGCCATTAACGGCGCATGATTGAACCACACGAAGAAACTGATGAAAAACGCGAACCAGGTTAGGTGCATAATCCTGAACCGTCCGCTGAACGACAATAAGTTAAACTTCGAATCAGCCATCTTAAAACTTCCTCCAAAAAGCGTGACTGGACGGAAGCAAGCAAATAATGCGCCAAACGAGTATATTGTTGATAAATAGATAATTACTGCTGCTTTTTGGGGCTGTGATGGCAACGCCCTTAGCACTAAGATGGGGCGCCACAACAGAGCGTTGCCCAATAATGGACATTCTTCGACGCCGGGCGCTTCTGTGGATTTACCGGACCGCGCGTCCGCCATAGACAGTTTCCACACGTCCCTGAGCTGTGGATGCGGCTGTGAAACTTGGCTGTTTCGGCTGCGCCCCTTCGCGACGCATTTAACGCGCCGGCCACGCCAGTACTGTTTCCTTAGCGCGCAACGAGTTTGCGCGAGCAAAATCGCGCACTATTCTGAGACTAGCGATGGTGCGGCGCTTGAAAAGGAGCAGGGCTTCGGCGCTGGCTAAGGCACCGCATCCTCACTCCTCTTACTGATCGGTCGTGAATATAACCGTATCGTCGATAAAATTCGGCTACGGCGCCTCTATAATCATGCGGTCTACTTCTGCTGCCGCTTCAATCCAGTCATCCTCCGGATTTCCTCCCTGGAAACCGCGTTGTTCCGCCTTGTAATAGGCCGCCTCTGCGATCATACGTTGGCGTTCTTCGGACGTAATAATGGGTTTCGTCACATCATTGGCCTTTTTAGCGCGCGTACGCTTAACACCACTCGCCTTCTTCTCGGCTACCTTCGTTTCAGTCATTGGGTTTTCCGTCGTTGGGTTTATAGCCGCGTTTTCAGTTTTTGGCTTTGCAATCACGTTTTCAGTCGTTGGTTTTACAGCCGTGCTTTTTTCGGTTGTTTTTGCCGTCGTCTTTTTTGACTTTGCCGCGGTTGTTTTCGTGTTTTTCGCAACGACTTTCCTCTTAATTGGCTTGCGGGTGCTTGTTTTCCCCTCAGTACTTGCTTTGGTCCCAGTCATTGATTAGATCTCCTTGATACATCCCAGTTATTTTAATGTTAGACCGTTTTTTATATTTAGACAGGCCCACTGGCCTACGTAAATCTTCTTAGCAAAAAATGGCCCAACGACAAGTCAGAACATTCATTCATGCCGCGGCATTTTACCAAAAATTAACGAAAATACTATGCCTTGTAATCGCAACCTACTCATAAAGCATTAAGTTTTTTGTTATTCTGTTGTATTATATATATTTTATGCCTTTTCCATTGATGCGTACGTAGGCGACGGACCGACACATCCATGAGAACATCAGGTTGCTGCGAATCGTGGAATAGAAACCATCGATACTTACAACTCCGGGGAGGATAAAAAATGGTGCAACCATACTGGCCTGTTCGCGCTCTTTTCTTGTTTTTATTGGTACTGATTTTCAACGGTTGCGCGACAGTTACGGAAACGGCGCAGACAGAGACAACGGAACCCGAGGTAACCGCTACGGAAGCACCTGAAGCTACGGAAGCACCTGAAACAGCAACGATGGAAAGTGCTGAAACAGCGGAGGTAACCCCAACTGCACCCGAAGAGGTGGCCCAAGCGCCGGAACCGGTCACGATTCCCACCGTACCCGAGCTCATTACGATATTTAAAGGCCACCCCCACACTAACTATCGGCACGCCATGGGCCAATACGCTCTTTATATCGGCACAGTGCTCGATGCAAAATATGACACCGCCAAGAACACATTAACGATCGCATCCGAAACGGAAGAGGGGTTAACCTGCGTGTTTAATCAAGACGGCCAGTTACTGTCTGAGCCCGGCGAAGAGCGAGCAGAACCCGAGGCGCTGCAAGCGGCCTGCGAACCGTTGGTGGCCGAGCTATACGAGGCGCTTTCGGAGTAAAAAAAGAGCTTATAATAGCGGTATCTCAAAAGCTGGTGTCGAACCGTCAACCCAACCCCTAAACAAACGATTACCCGTTAGTCCATGGGCATCAAAACAATCCCGGAAATTTTTTCGGGATTGTTTTAGTTTCATTTATGCTGCGATAAAAATATGTGCTGCCAACATCGCGGCAGTAACTAGTTTAGAAAAGATTGCCATCACAATCAACGCCATGGAGATGACATACGAAAGACTGTTGATCGCGCCGAACTTTTTTTGCGTCCACGAAGCCCCGCATTTCTCACCCCAGTACGGGCGATGACGGCTCTCGATTCCTAGGTAATTGCTCCTGCGCTACCTACATGGGCCTAGGGCTCGCGTCAGAATTAATTCACATTTATGGGTGTCGAGGCGCCCGCCTGGCTAGGCGTAACAACGCAGGAATATTCTGAATCTTTCAAGTTTTTGCAACGCTACCGCGTCCTCGATTGCCGTTCCCGACGCAATTCTATCTCCTGCGATCACTTCGGGCTCCTCGGCAACCGCTCCCTGCGTTGCTCTAACTCGTGCATCCATGCACTCGTGCCCTCTCGTGACACTAGCACATCCATGTGCGTCGCCCGTGCAGTCGTGCTCTCGCTCCTTACCTACGTCCATGTAGGCAAAGCAGCCAGGCGGGATGAATCGGCGGTTTTGTACAGGGATGTACTTATGCCGCGAGTTCACGGACGAACAAAGAGCGGTCAGAAATGTGAATTAATTTTGAAGGCAGCCCTTAGGGTCTTGCCAATAAATCGTCTCAAATTAGGTTTTCATAATGCGTAAAGTTACCAAGAAGAAAAGGCCCTGTAATCATTCTTGAAGTCTGAAGTTCCAATACGCAATTGGCCAACTCCAAAAGAATATAGAGCAATAAGATTGGTGAAGGCTGGCGATCGGTAAAAAACTAGTGATTCTGCCAATCACAAGACCACTGGCATAAATCATGTTGGTCAGTACCGCGTGGTTTTATTTAGACCAACCGGATCGCCTGGAAACTGCCCCGTAATAAAACCAGAGCGACCCGCCGTACAACTGGGTTGTGCGATCATTAAAAAGCCCGGCAGATTTTACTTGCCGGGCTTTTTTATGGGATTTAGAGCCATTCCGCTTTAGGCGGCGATTACGTCTTTCTTTTTTCTCCTGGCAAGATAACCTAAGCCGAAAAGTGCTGACGCAAATAGCGGTAATGCGGCGGGTATGGGTACCACCGTAACGCTTCTCAGGAGAAAATCACTACCGTCACCTTCCCCGAAGAGGTCGTTGGTTGTGACAAAATAGTAGTTAAATAATTGATCAGCGCCGTTAATAGCAATGGTAGGTTCTACGGGTCCTATTGGATTCGCATCGAAGGCAATTTTAGCGTCACCTCCGCTAAAAACCGCGTCATTGCTACCCCAAATTGACCAGTCATCATCGTCGTCGCCATCAACAGAGGATAGGCCGATACTTGTTATCCTATGGTTAGCAATACCCGTTACATTGAGGCTTATATAATCGTAGGTGGATCCGTTATTGTCAATTTCATTGTTTACACCGTTTCCAGAGAGCGTACTTGAGCATGTACCGAGCCCTCCGTCGTCAACGCCGTTACATACCCCCAAGCCATGATCGGTCGGGTCTTGGTTACGTTGTACCAAGTTGGCTATTCCCCCTCCACTGTTAAAAGCCTCTGCGAGTATTCCGCCGAAGTTGGTTGCCCCGGGGCCCAGGTTGGCTGGGCCTCCTGTAAAATTGATTGTTACCGCCGCTACGGTGCTCGAACCGAACACCAACGCGGAAATAAGCACGCTGTACATTACGCTTAAGACGCTTATGCTTTTCATTTTTTCGCCCCTTCCAATTTCCTAATTCGTTCTTTGAGTTATCTAAAAACCGTACTGCGTCTAGGCTGAAGATTTTGCGGACTCATTTCCCTATGAAGAATCGTAACCATATTTTTTTTTACAGGATAGGTTGGGGGAAATCAAGTAAGGGCGGGTACGTATCACGGTCGATCAGAGACGTTATCGTATAACTACCGCAATGGCATTCGCGCGGCGCTTTATTGACGGAATTGACGTATGAAGTATCGATTGTTCATCTGTAACTTCTTCGAATATCCGAAGGAAACTTACGCACAAGCTCGTGCAGTGCGGCGATGAGAAATCGGGTCATGTTATCCCTTATTTTTGTTAAATAGTGCCCGACATGCGCCCCAAATACTCGATAAACTGGAGTTAGGTACCCACTCGCGTGGGAAATATCCTCCTAATTCGCACAGGCTGCTAGGTGATTGCACCGCCATTAGCGAGGGGGGGATTTCACGGCCTCGAACAATTGTAAGTGATTTATTTTCCTTAATTATTTCCGTGCCCTTTGAAAATGGTCCGCTGTTTGCCGTTGATTTTAATAATGACACTTGTGCCATAGACGGGTCCCGGTTTCTCGCGGCGATCATACGATCGACGCGTTCACGCGACGTATTGCAGAAGGAGATTGAACATGAGTGTACTTGACCAGCGGTGATTGTAGATATTTTTTTTAGTTTAGTTTTTCGTAACTGTCCAGCTCGCCCCTGATTTGCCCGACTACGGCGTCAAAAATGCTCATATACACGCGGCGTAGACTGCGCGTTTTTTCCTTGTACTCGAACCAATCAGCGACAATCTGAAAAGCTACATTCTCACTTTTTATCTGGGCTGAATAGTCACAGTTCTTCTTATACGAAAGAGAGCCACCAAGCCTGACCCAAAAAGCCAAATTGCGGCTGGTATTGGAACGGCTGAAAATTCAGCACCAGTGATCGAAAGTGTGTAGTCTCCTGTTTGGAAAGGTTCGGGAACTCTATCCCATCCGCTTAGGCTCCCCGAAGTAAACGTTGGTACTGTCGTAAATAAATCAAACGCTAAGTAATACATCCCCACCGGATCTCCACCGAGACTTCCAATCGAAAATTCCGGAAGGAAATCACCTGAACCGTCGTCATCAGCGAGCACCAGCGAACCAGCCGCATTAAATAAAAATAGTTGAGCATCATTATCTTGACTAAGTGATGCAGAACTAATCACCGAAAATGCATCAGTATCAACGATTGAAATTTTGTAGAGGTCAACGTCATCGACTTCCCCGTCGAGGTCTATTAAAGATCCGCTGATCGATGTGAGACTACCGGTTCCAACTGTTATGTTAGCAGTAGGCAATAGCTCCCCTGCATCCCCAAGTTCAGTAAAGCTGCTGGCGTGGGCGGTGCCAATCAGACCAAAAAGCATTAACATACTAGATACAAGCACTAACAACTTTTTCATTTCACCCTCCTCTATTTAATTAATTTAGGGTCGCGGAAAATAATGATTATCCAAAGATTGCGCCGAATTTTCGCTCAGATTCAGGGCCCGGAAAGTGGCGCATATTGGAGAATGCAACAATGCCGTAACGCAGAAACTGAGCAAAAAGACTAGCAAGGTTGGATTATTATTTTTTTTTCGTGGCCCTTAGCTCGTAGTCTGTTCAGTCCAACGTACCTGAATTAGTCACATGAGTTTCTTCATTTCTAACATCCTTGTTCGCATAGCCTAACGAATCGGTTGTAGCGCTGAGGGGCGCGTAGCGTGCTGTTGCCATTCTGTATTTCGTACCTTACAAAGCAGCGTTTATACGCCGTGCGCCGCATGACGTATAAATGTCCGCTGGAAAAACTGCAAGCCACGGACGCTGATACTTATAATACAGGGGATTGTATTGCTTCCGAGAACGGCTGTCCAAGGAATAACCGGGGTGAGGGGACGAAATATGAGCGGACCAATCGGGCTATTGGTGTTAATAGGTTATTCATTATCTGTCGTTAGGGATAGGTGAGGGCCATCCCCCCCGAGTGCTGCAGATAAACCAACTGTTTCAGAAACGAGACGCGGTGATAACATTGAGCGACGACGCGGGAGGTTACGTAAGAGCGCAATTTGGCGGCCGTTGACAATGCTGATAGATAAAGAAATACCGCACCGTGGGTAGACTATAAGAATTGAGTGGGTATACGAAGGCTGGGTCAGACCCGAATGGCACTTACTTAAGCGATTCTATACCCGATGTAGGGTGGGTTACGACTGCATGGATGCAGGAGCTAGGGTAATTCATGGAGCTATTACCGAGGCGCGTCCTTTTGCGCCGTAACCCACCACTCGTACCGCTAGGCACTCATAGAAAACAGGTTGAGTTGCTACGTACCGCTTTGTATCGCGGCGGATACGCTTTTGTTGCCATTCGATGCGTATCGTGTAGCCAATCGCTAAGTCGGCTTGTTCGGTTTGGACACTGTGCCGACGTTACACGCCGGCTGGAGATACGAGAAATCTGAACGCCACCGCCAGTCGTCGGCGTAC
>CALZJI010000345.1 GCA_945787615.1 uncultured Chromatiaceae bacterium
TTCATTCCATGTCTGCGTTGAAACTCCTCGCAATAGTCCGGCTATTACTCGTCATTTCGCCTTGCCACGAAATGAATATGACGCACTCTTAACGCCTAAATCTCAAACGCCACGGGTATATAGCGGTCAAGCCCGCTCCTATATGGCTCGATTATGAGCGCTTTATTTAAAAGCAACTGCCCGCGATTCTCCGGCCGTTGGCAATGCCAATCGCACGGCGGGTAATCAAAAACCGCTAGAGTATATAACGAGTAAGGTCCTCGTCCTTAGCCAGGGCCGCGAGATGTTCCTCGACATAGGCGGCATCAACCGTGATGGTACTTCCCGCCTTATCGGGTGCTTCATAGGAAACCGACTCCAGCAAACGTTCCATCACGGTATGCAAACGCCGCGCGCCAATGTTTTCAGTCCGCTCATTGACCGACCATGCTACCTCGGCAATGCGGGCAACAGCGTCCGGGGTAATCAGCAACTCGACACCTTCCGTTTCCATGAGCGCCGTATACTGATCCGTTAACGAGGCATCGGGTTCAGTTAGAATTTTCACGAACTCCTCGACCCCTAGTGCATCCAGCTCAACCCGGATAGGTAACCGACCTTGTAGCTCCGGAACGAGATCGGAAGGCTTCGACAAATGAAACGCGCCCGAGGCAATGAATAATACATGGTCGGTTTTAATCGTCCCCAGCTTGGTCGACACGGTGCTGCCTTCCACCAGTGGCAACAAGTCCCGCTGGACACCCTCGCGCGACACATCGGCGCCGCCGTGCTCAGTGCGCCGGGCGATCTTATCGATCTCGTCGAGGAAAACAATGCCGTTCTGTTCTACATTATCAATGGCGCGCAGCTTTATGTCCTCTTCATTGATCATCTTAGCGGCTTCCTCGTCGATCAGCAGCTTGTACGCCTCCTTGACGCGCAGCTTTCGGTTTTTGGTCCGACCGGGCCCCATATTCTGAAACATGTTTTGCAGCTGGCTGGTCATCTCCTCCATGCCCGGCGGCGCCATAATTTCTACACCCACCGCAGGCGCGCTCAACTCCACCTCGATCTCAAGGTCGTCGATCTTCCCTTCGCGGAGCTTCTTACGAAAGACTTGTCGCGCGCCCGCCTTCTCTTCGTGCTCTTCGCCGAATCCACGAGAGCTGCGCGCCGGACGTAACAAAATGTCCAGAATGCGATCCTCGGCCGCATCTTCGGCGCGATGCCGCACCTTAGCCATCTCTGACTCGCGGGTCATCTTAATGGAAATATCCGCCAAATCCCGAATAATAGACTCCACATCACGACCCACGTAGCCAACTTCCGTAAATTTGGTGGCCTCGACCTTTATAAAAGGCGCGTCGGCGAGTTTAGCCAAACGTCGCGCGATTTCCGTTTTTCCTACACCGGTAGGCCCGATCATCAATATATTCTTTGGCGTGACTTCGTTCCTCAGGCTCTCGTCGAGCTGAGAGCGGCGCCAGCGGTTGCGCAACGCGATGGCCACGGCGCGTTTGGCCGCCGCTTGGCCGATAATGTGCTTATCCAGCTCCTGAACTATTTCCCGTGGCGTCATCGAAGACATAAGAAACCTTCTTATAAATATGGCGTTATCGATTACTGAATTTTAAAATCGGTTACTGCGTTTCCGCACCACCGAGTCCGCATTTATCCCCAGATCCGAGCGTTCTCGCTTGTCCTTTGTTCCCAAAAGAACTCTTCTTCACTCGGAAAGACACCTTAAGTATTCCTCTCGCTCAGACGTCGGTACCCCCCTAGCGGGGTAAAAATTCTTGTGAAAACAAATTCCTGCGCGATCATCGCTCGTCCTGGTGAGAAATGCGGACTAGTTCCTCGATCGTGAGTTGACTGTTTGTGTACACGCAAATATCCGAGGCGATCACCAAACCCTTCTCAACAATAGTACGGGCGTCTAGGTCGGTATTCTCCAACAGAGCGCGAGCCGCCGCTTGGGCAAATGATCCCCCAGAGCCGATGGCCATCAAGTCGTGTTCCGGCTCAATGACATCACCGTTACCCGAGATCATCAATGAGGCTTTCTCATCAGCGACCACCAGCAACGCTTCGAGCCGGCGCAGTATCCGATCGGTGCGCCAATCCTTCGCCAACTCCACCGCCGAGCGAGTTAAATTCCCGGAGTGCTTTTCCAGCTTTCCTTCAAAACGCTCGAAAAGGGTAAAAGCATCCGCCGTGCCCCCGGCGAAACCCGCTAGCACACGGTCATTATAGAGGCGGCGGACTTTCCGGGCATTACCTTTCATTATGGTATTGCCTAGCGACACCTGGCCATCGCCACCGATCACCACTTTTCCACCACGTCGTACAGATAAAATCGTGGTGCCTCGATATTGTTCCACTTACTGCTCCTTTAACGCAAAAGGTCTCAATCAGGCCGAGCCATAGGGCGACACATTGGAGGCCCACGTAGCTCGGTTAACACGTTGTCTTGGTTGTTCTCCCGAAGCAACCCACGCGTACTCGCAGCAGCGCGCAGATACGCCGCGGATCTAGACGCTGTAAATCCAACTCTAAGCCCTGCGGGATCAGCCTCATCGACAATGCCGGGGCGCAAACCTTATAGCCGATCGGAGAAAAAACTCGGCACAAACGACACGACAAATCAAGATGTTAGCTTCCACGACAGCGCTAACACCTCCTTCGATCTAGACCCCAATTGTACACCATCAAGCATCTATTGCAGCCTCCCAGATTGAAGAGCCGCCGCTCTGCGCCGGGAAGAATACCCAGGGGATTACAGTTTACCTAACCGAGGTCTCCACCCGATGTAACGCGGATCAAGCGCGGAGACCGTGAAAGAACTGCTATCCTTGCGAAAACAGTGCTGAGTTTTCACCGGAAATGCTCGTTTTTCACCCGATGTGGCCAGTCGCATGATCATGGACGAAATAAAGCGCAGTCAGAAATTAGTTTTGAAGGCAGCCCTCAACGCGGATACCCAAATTACCTGTAGGTGGCGAATTAACACTCACGCTGCCATTGGCGTTTGAAACAGTCCTCGGCAGTGCGTTTTCCACTGGTAATTATCGATGTTGGTCTTGCCCAGCACATTATTGCCGCTGACGCTTAATGGCGTCTCACCCTCCAACGCAGCGTGAACACGGTAACCGTTGTAGTAGTTTTTATATTCATCGAGCTTCTTTTCTAAGTCGTGCACATTCCAAAACAGTACCTGATCAAGATACTCGCGAGGTATGCTGCCAATCAGCCGTTCGACAAAGGGATGCGACACTGGAAGGCGCGGAACGGTTTTAATCTCGTCGATCTCCGTGGAGCCACTGCGTATAACCCGCCAGGCGTTGCGGTTAGTAATGAAGGATGCTGGGAAACCAACACCGATAAGCAATGAATTCAATCCGCACTCGCCGCCGGAAAAGGCGGGGCATGTAACGCTTCAAAAATGAATAAGTCAACGGCCTGCCCCAATACTAAATATTAAAACAGGCCGCTGCTTTTCATTACTGGTGATCATCCTCTTACGAAAGGATCACTCTTCAACCGTAATTTTTCGCGGTTGTACTTTTTCCTGCTTCGGGATCACCACTTGCAGCACACCGTTGCGGCTGGAGGCGGAGATATTATCGGCATCAGCGGTATCGGGCATATTGAAGCGCCGGTAGAAGGTGCCGCGAGCGCGTTCCGTACGCTTGTAAGCCGCCCGTTGTTCGGCGGTCTCATCATTGCGTTCGCCGCGTATCGATAACACCCCGTTATCCATGTTCACTTCGATTTGATTGGGGTCAACGCCCGGTATGTCCGCTAAAATCACAAAACGGTCGTGCTCTTCGCGAATATCCACAGGGGGTACCCAATCGCTGGTGGCAACGCTACCGGCTTCCGCATTACCCGAGAGCCTAGTCTCAAAAACCTTATTCATTTCGTTCTGCAATTCGTTCATCAATGCCCACGGATCATAACGCACTACGGTCATGGTCTATCTCCTTTGTTATCAGTTTCTGTCGTCATCAATCGCGTGTGACCTCGTTGATGACTGCCTTATTAAGCTACATGGGAACGTGGCGGTCGATTTTCAAGGGGCTTCACCAGCCACTACCCCAGCCCTGTAGCGATGCGCTAGCACGGTGCGCAGCGCGTCTCGCCGAAGCCGTGCGAAGAGTGCGCTTACACCTTCGCACGCGTTCTCGCGTAGAGTGGAGAGCGATGAGACACACCGTCAAGGCGGATATACCAGTCAAGATAATGCATTCAAGCCGCCGGCAACGGGCGTCGACGTGGCATACACCAGGACATTTAAGGACGCGCCAAAGCGGTGAAAACAATGTGCTCCACCAAAACCTACCTGAAAACAAAGAGCAAACACCGGCACCTAGGCCTGGCGCGAAAATTGGTTAGCAAAAAGAGCGCCAAGAAATGCGATTTTGGAGGATAAAAAAAAGTTGACAGCCCCTTATGTAGGGCATAATCTCTCCCACACACACAACATCTTGTGTGTTGAGGCACAAACAACGCCCAGATCGTCGGACCACTCGCCGGCCCGTCACCGGCATCAGGACAACGCGTCATTAACCACATCGGAGGAAGTGGAACTCATGAAAATCGCGCCATTGCATGCCGTCTCCGTCAGCGCTGCTGAAATCCCGCTCCAAGCAACCTCAAACGATATTTGGGATAAAAAATACCGCCTGAAAAAGAAGGACGGCTTACCCGTTGACCATGCAATCGACGACACCTATAAGCGTGTCGCAAGAGCGTTGGCCGACGTGGAAGAAACTGAGGAGAATCGCCATCAGTGGTATGACAAGTTCCTGTGGGCACTGCGCCGCGGCGCCATTCCTGCCGGACGCATTATTTCCAATGCCGGCGCGCAAGAATACAAACCGGCGACCTCGACTATAAATTGCACAGTATCGGGCACCGTCGAAGACTCGATGAACGATATCTTGCACAAGGTCCACGAAGCGGGATTAACGTTAAAAGCCGGCTGCGGTATTGGCTATGAATTCTCGACCCTAAGACCCAAAGGCGCCTATGTATCCGGCGCCGGCGCCTACACTTCCGGCCCCCTGTCGTTCATGGATATCTACGACAAGATGTGTTTCACCGTCTCCTCCGCGGGCGGGCGTCGCGGAGCACAGATGGCTACCTTTGACGTGGGCCACCCTGATGTCATGGACTTCATCAAAGCCAAGCGCGAAGACGGGCGGCTGCGTCAATTCAATCTGTCGCTTTTGGTCACGCAACAGTTTATGGAAGCGGTTAAAAACGATTTACCGTGGAACCTGGCCTACCCCATTTCAAACAAAGAAGCCCAGTGCTTGGACTTGAGCAACAGCGAAGAAATTATCTGGCGGGAATGGCCCAGCGACGGCGGCTACTTCACTGACGACGACGGCCTGACGGCGTGTAAAGTCTATAAGACCATTCGCGCCCGGCGATTGTGGGATAGGATTATGTCGTCGACCTACGATTTCGCCGAACCCGGCTTCATTCTCATAGATAACGTCAATGAGATGAACAACAACTGGTTTTGCGAAAACGTTCGGGCCACTAACCCGTGCGTTACTGCCGACACCTGGGTCCATACCGCAAGCGGGCCTCGCCAAGTCATGGATCTCATCAACAGGCCTTTCCGAGCCCGCGTCGATGGCCAAGACCACCAAACAGGCGAGCAAGGATTTTTCAAAACGGCAACCAAGGATGTAGTGAGTTTGCAAACGGCCGAAGGCTACCGACTCAGACTGACCGCAGACCATCGCGTCCGCCGCGTGACCCGCTATACCCGTTACACGACGGAAACGGAATGGTGCCCCGCAGGTGAATTGCGTGCCGGCGATCGCGTATTGCTGAACGATCATCGCCAAAACAATACCTGGCCTGGCGAACGCACCCATGAACAAGGCTATCTAATGGGCTTGCTTGTCGGCGACGGAACGCTAAAGCAAGACAAAGCGGTGCTTTCCGTATGGCGGCCCGCCAAGGCGGCCAACGGCCCCGACTCGGGCGTACCATTCGGCGTACAGGCAGTGATGGATGAAGCCTTGCGCGCGGCAAGAACACTGCCTCATCGCTCGGACTTCCAAGGTTGGAGCGAAATAGCGGAACGGGGCGAGTTTCGCATGGCCTCAGCCGCCATTAAACATCTGGCGACTGAACTCGGCATGACGCCCGGGGACAAATGCATCTCATCGGAGCTGGAGAAAACGTCCAGCGACTTTTATCGTGGCTTTTTACGCGGCCTGTTCGACGCCGACGGCTCCGTACAGGGCGGTCAAAGAAAAGGCGTTAGCGTTCGCTTATCTCAATCCGATCTAGCGCGCTTGGAAACCGTGCAACGCATGTTGTTAAGGCTTGGAATCGCTTCCAGCGTCTACAAGAATCGGCGCACCGAGGGACTAAGTCATTTGCCCGACGGCAAAGGCGGTTACGCCGATTACGCCGTAGCGGCGCAACATGAGCTTGTCATCAGTGGAGAAAACCTGACGACGTTTGCCGAGGTCGTTGGATTTGCCGACGGTTCTAAGCAGGATCGCTTAACCCAAGCACTGTATCGTTACAAACGCGCATTGAATCGAGAGCGCTTTATCGCAAGGGTAATCAGCGTTGAAGCCGCCGGCGACGAGGACGTTTATGATGTTCAAGTGCCTGGCGTCAATACGTTTGACGGCAATGGCTTTCACGCCCACAACTGCGGCGAACAGCCGCTGCCCCCTTACGGCTCTTGCCTACTCGGCTCCATCAATTTAACGAAGTTCGTGCGCGACGCCTTCACCGACAAGGCGCGCTTTGATTGGGATGAATATCGCGACACCGTCGCCATCTTCACCCGCATGTTGGACAACGTGGTGGAAATAAACGGATTGCCGCTGCCCGAACAACGTAACGAGATCCACAACAAGCGCCGTCACGGCATGGGTTACCTAGGGTTGGGCTCCACCTTAACCATGTTAACGATGCGCTACGGTTCGCCGGAATCATTGGAATTCGCCGAAACGGTAACGCGGGAGATGGCGCTGGCCGGTTGGAAATCGGGCTTGGTGCTGGCCAAGGAAAAAGGCCCCGCACCGATACTTGAGCAAGACTTCACGGTCACCGCGGAAATGCTGCGCAAACGACCCGAGATGCTCGATGATAACTGGCAAGTCGGCGATGTCATCAAAGGCAAAGTACTGCATGCGAAATATAGTCGCTACATGCAAAAGATTGCCGATGTGGCGCCGGAACTGGTTAATGAACTGGCAGAGGTCGGTGCTCGCTTTACCCATCACAGCAGCATTGCACCGACGGGCACGATTTCGTTGTCGCTGGCTAACAACGCCAGCAACGGCATAGAGCCGAGTTTTGCCCACCATTATTTCCGTAATGTCATTCGCGAGGGTAAAAAAACGAAAGAGAAAGTGGACGTATTCTCTTTCGAACTCCTAGCCTACCGCGAACTGATTAATCCTAAGGCCATGCTGTTTTCCGACCAAAGCGAGGAAAAATTACCGGACTATTTTATTTCTGCCGACGATGTTACGCCTAAGGCCCATGTCGATATTCAAGCGGCGGCACAAAAATGGATCGATTCCTCTATTTCCAAAACGGCTAATGTGCCCACGGACTACCGCTACGAGGACTTTAAAGACATTTACTTGTATGCCTACGAGCAGGGGCTAAAAGGCTGCACAACCTTCCGGTTCAATCCTGAAGCGTTCCAAGGGGTGTTAGTGAAAGAACAAGATCTGGAAAACACCACTTATCGCTTCACCTTGGAAGACGGGTCCGTGGTTGAAGTCAATGGCAACGAAGCGCTTGAATACGACGGCGAAACACACTCGGCCGCCAACCTCTATGACGCCTTGAAAGAGGGTTATTACGGTAAGTTTTGACGCCGCAGGGGTGAGAAGCTTGGAATTACTAAGCGACGCCGGAAGCCGTTGCTCGGCACGCGGAAACGCATAAATGTCGCAAGACAAGGAGTATAGATATGGCCATTAAGATCGACAAAACCATCGTCAAATATAACGTGGTCAATAAAGAGGAAGAAAAGGCGAAAGCGGCCGAAGAAGCGCGCCAAACCGCCGAGCCGCCCACTAACGTCGTGCAAATGCACGAGAAGGTCGAGCGGCCCGAGATGTTGCTTGGTTCTACGTACAAAATAAAGACGCCACTCTCGGAACACGCGCTGTACGTCACCATCAATGACATTATCTTGAATCCAGGCACGGAGTATGAGCTTCGTCGACCTTTCGAGATCTTCATCAACTCCAAGAACATGGATCACTTTCAATGGATCGTGGCGTTGACGCGCATCGTTTCCGCGGTGTTCCGTAAGGGTGGCGACGTCACGTTTCTCGTGGAGGAATTGCGTTCCGTATTCGACCCGCGCGGGGGCTATTTCAAAAAAGGTGGGAAATTCATGCCCTCTCTGGTGGCGGAGCTGGGAGACGCCATTGAAACCCATTTGCGCATGATCGGTATGCTCAGTGACGACGGTCTGGACCAGCATCAGAAGAATCTCATCGCCGAAAAACGCGCCCAGTACGAGACGACGACACAAGAGGCCGAAGAGAATGCGCCCAGCGAGTTCCCCGATAGCGCCCAATTGTGCAACAAGTGCAGCACAAAAGCCGTCATCAAAATGGACGGCTGTTTGACGTGTTTAAACTGTGGCGACTCGAAGTGCCAGTGATGGTTTACTAGATTATGCTATGCCTGGCGAATTAACATCTGTACCGCCATCCGTGTCTGGAAAACTCCTCGGCCATGTGATGTCTTCTGGTAGCCGTTGATGTCCGCCATACCCAGTACATCACTTCCACCAATGGTTAACGGCGTCCTACCGTCAAGTGCGGCTCAGCATTACGTTAGGGCCGCGGAAAATAATAATTGTCCAAAAATTGCGCCGGATTTTCGCTCAGATTCAAGGCGCGGCAA
>CALZJI010000346.1 GCA_945787615.1 uncultured Chromatiaceae bacterium
ACAATGTTGAGGCCTTACGCGCGTCATCGTAAAAGAGTTCGTAAAAATCCCCCATGCGATAGAAAACAAGCGTGTTCGGGTGTTCGCTTTTTATGCGCAGGTATTGCTGCATCATAGGGGTGTGTTGGATGTTTTTTTCTTTGCCGCTCATGCTGTTATGGTGCGCTTTAAATTGATTTATAAAGGTTTTCGGCTTTTTGGTCGTCTCATGTTGCCTCAGTAAATCTCATAAAATATCACTCAATCTCAAGAAAAAGTATAGGTTGAAATGTAGGTTGTTCTGCTGTAAATTTTGCACAGATCAACAACCTACACTTTTTCCGTTGCACTGGATTAAATGAAACCAATTCAAGAGGATGCCAATGGCAACAGCAAAGAATAACAAATCTCTATCTTCCAGGACAGTAGAAGTGATGAAGTCTGGCGATAAAGACAAGGCTGATACTGGCGAAAACGCGGGCTTACGAGTAACGTGTGGTGCTACGGGAGTGAAAACATTTTTTTATCGTTATACCAGTCCAGTTACCGCAAAACTCGCTCAAGTAAAAATCGGTAATTATCCAGAGGTTTCTCTTGCAGAAGCGAGATTGAGACTGCAAGAGCTAAAGCAAATTCGTCGCCAGGGGCGTTGTCCCCGAACCGAGGCGATCGAACAGGAGAAGCAGGAAAAGGTGCAGGAGAAGGAGGCTGCTGAGCAGGCTGCGCAGTCTTTTACTGTAGAAGACCTGATCGAACTTTATCTGACTCACTATATAGAAGACAGAAAATCTCCGAATGGAAAGATTCTTCCCGGCGCGCGGAAGCCGAAAGGTCAATCTGAGACCCGCAGAACTCTCTATGGAGATGCGATTCCTAAGCTGGGAGGGATGTCAGCAGATGCCATCACACGAAAAGCGGTGGTAGATATGATCATGGCAATTGTTCAGCGTGGGGCTAATGTTCAGGCGGGAAATGTGCTGAGAGAGTTTAGCTCTGCCTACGAATTCGCTATTGGTTTGGGGTATTTTTCAGATGAATTTGCGAATCCGGCGTTACTCGCGAAATCAAGCCTCAGGCAAGCCAGAGTAAGACTTACCTCTCAACGAGGAAAAAGGGTTCTCTCAGATATAGAGTTGGCGACGTTGCTGAAATGGTTGCCGGGTTCTGACTACACGGCAACACAAAAAAATGTTCTTCGATTTACCCTCTGGACTGGGTGTCGAACTGGAGAGGTATGCAATGCTACGTGGCGGGATATTGATCTGGAGAAACAGACCTTTCATATAAGGGAGAGTAAAACCGAGGTAGAGCGCTATGTGCAATTACCTCGGCAAGCTGTTGAATTCTTAACAACACTTCGCCTGACAACTGGAGATTATTTGTTTCCATCCCAGAAAACGCGGTTGCCTATTCAGCAAAAACAACTAACCGAGCAGGCTTGGCGTATGAGGCAGAGTGATAGGATGGTAGATCTTCCAGCGTGGACACCTCATGATCTACGCAGAAGTGTCAGGACTGGTCTGTCACGTCTGCAATGTCCGAACGAAGTGGCTGAAGCTGTACTAGGGCATTCACGCAAAGGGATTGAGGGAACTTACGATTTGCACTTATATGAAGCGGAGTGTAAGCAGTGGCTACAGAAGTGGGCGGATCATCTGGATTCGCTTGTAAGTGATAAATCACCACTCAATCAAGTGGCTTGAGTCTGCCGTTTTTCAATGAGTGTTTTTACTACAGTTTGGAGTTGCTCTGTCGTTTTCCCTGAGGCAAATGCAATTAACATCGCATCCACCTCATGGGCCAGCCATCCAACAGAACGATTGCCAAGGGAAACCCCGGGAGGGAACAAGCCTTCACTGATTCGACGATAAAGGGTCGCGTGACTCATCCCAGTTCTTTTTAACACCGCTGGTTTTCTTTCAATTCGGATTGATTGATGCTCAGGCATAGCGGCTC
>CALZJI010000347.1 GCA_945787615.1 uncultured Chromatiaceae bacterium
AGAGTGCAGACACCCTGTCCGCTAGCGGTCGAAGGTAAACTGACTCGAATGGTTGGTTTAACTCTCGAGGCGGCCGGGTGCCAGTCGCCGATCGGTGGTCGTTGCGTGGTTGTCGGCGCCGCTGGCAATGAGGTCGAGGCCGAGGTGGTTGGTTTCTCGGGAAATAAGACGTTTCTCATGCCTACCGGAGAGATACGAGGTCTGGTGCCCGATGCGCGCGTGATTCCAACCACTGAAGTGTACGAAGCGCGTGTTGGCTTGAGCCTACTCGGTCGGGTGCTCGACGGCGGAGGAAGGCCGTTAGACGGTAAAGGTCCCTTAGGGACAACTGCCCGAGTACCCTTAACGGGTCAGCCGATGAATCCCTTGGCACGACGACCCATAAGTGAGCCACTCGATGTGGGCGTACGCGCCATTAACGCCTTGTTAACCGTAGGGCGGGGGCAACGTATGGGCTTATTCGCCGGTAGCGGCGTGGGTAAAAGTGTTTTACTTGGTATGATGACGCGTTATACGAACGCCGACATTATTGTGGTGGGCCTAATTGGCGAGCGTGGCCGAGAAGTCAAAGACTTTATCGACAACATATTGGGTAAGGAGGGCATGGCTCGCTCCGTTGTCGTGGCGGCGCCTGCTGACACCTCTCCTCTGATGCGGTTACACGGTGCGATGTTGGCGACGAGTATCGCTGAATACTTTCGCGATCAGGGTAAACAAGTGCTTCTGCTAATGGATTCGCTTACCCGCTTTGCGCAGGCTCAGCGCGAGATTTCGCTTGCCATCGGGGAGCCTCCGGCCACTAAAGGTTATCCACCGTCGGTATTCGCCAAGCTACCGCAGCTGGTCGAACGAGCCGGCAATAGTGACACAACAGGCGGATCTATTACGGGCTTCTATACGGTATTAGCCGAAGGTGATGACCAACAGGACCCCATCGCTGATGCGGCACGAGCTATTTTAGATGGGCATGTTGTACTTTCTCGGCATCTTGCTGACGCGGGCCACTATCCGGCTATTGACATGGAGCAGTCAATTAGCCGAGCAGCACCGGATATTACAGACGGTGATCAACAAGCAGCGATTCGGCGGTTCAGGCAACTTTACTCGGTTTATAAACAAAATCGCGATTTAATCAGCGTCGGCGCATACAGTCCGGGCAATGATGAAAGTCTGGATGAAGCGGTGCAGTATCACCCCCGTTTGGCAAAATTTCTGCAGCAAGGTATGAATGAAGCCGTTCCTTTACAACCGTCTCTTCAACAACTTGCCGCGATACTACAGTAAGTGACCTAACCCGCTATGACTAAATCGCAACGCCTCAAGCCCGTTACCAAAGTTGCCGAAGACAGAGAACGAAAAGCGGCACAAATACTTGGCCAGAGCCAACGAATCGTAGAGGAACGAAAAAAGCGCTTACAGGAGTTGTTAGCGTATCGCGATGAGTACCAGGCTCGCTTTAGCAATCCCGCAACGGGAGGAATGTCCGCTTATCAAGCGCATGATTTTCGCCAGTTTTTATGCCGGCTCGACCAGATTATACAAGAGCAAGAGCGGCTACTTAGTTTGAGCATAAGTGATCTGGAAGAAAAGAAAAAAGCGTGGATGTCGACCCGAAGCAAAGCGAAAGCGTTAGATAAAATTGTCACGCGTTGCCGAAGCGAAGAACTAGCCAATATAACCAAACGCGAGCAACACGAATCCGACGAACGTTCTCAACGCATTCGCTTATC
>CALZJI010000348.1 GCA_945787615.1 uncultured Chromatiaceae bacterium
CGGTCGTGTGCCACAACTCTAGTGATCTATTCTTAGAGGAAGCAGGAGTACCACCGACTGCCGTTCCTAGTGAGTTTATTGGGTACCTTCTAATGCGTGAGGCGTTAAACGGGAACTAGGCCTCAACGGTCACAGGAATGGCCCCAGGTTTGCTCACGAAAATGGACCCACCTGCGACGAACGCAGGGGAGCATAAAGTGGGCGCTCCACCTTGGAGTCTGGGCCCCGACCCCCTGGAGCCCCGAAACCGCCCTAGGCCCCTGGTTTTTAGGGGTCTAGGGCGATTTCAGCATACCCAGGGGGTAGACCCAGACTCCAAGGTCGTACGTCCATTTATATCCCCTGCAGGGCCGTTGGCGCGCGTCAACGGTGGGTCTGTTTTTTTGAGCACAAGTGGATCCGTTTTTCTTAGCGTTGAGGAATAGGCTAGTATTGTTAATCCGCGACTAATATCAACGGTTGGTCGGGATAGTAGTGCGACGTGCATTAAAGCCGTAAGAAGTATTCAGGGGACAGTTCTTCACTGCTCAAATATTTTGTGGTTTTCGAAATTTTGCGTAGCCCGTTAAGACTGATCACGGAGCAAAGCAATCCGAATATTAAACAATCGGAAGTTTTCAGGTTGGGTGCACGTTTTCTTGCGCGCTGAGAAACGATAAGTTGCTGCGGGAGTGTTAAGTTTTCAGAAGCAATCGCTTTA
>CALZJI010000349.1 GCA_945787615.1 uncultured Chromatiaceae bacterium
GATGACTTGCGCCTTAGTGCCTGCGGGCTCGCCGCTGGCGCTGTGTGAGTAGACGGCCACATCAAAATCCAATCCTCCAATCTCTTTTAACGTGCGTTTCCATTCTTTGATATTGAAGTCTGGGCCGATCGCAAAGAGGAGCCGCTTTGGAGCGACAAGATCAGCGATATAAACGATTTTTTCCTTCGGCAACTGGAACACGGTCATGCCCAGTCCATGATTCATCCCCATGTAGTGCAAGACTATTGTGGTACCGCCTAAGACAATCTCTTTTCGATCTCCTGCCCAGCTTTCATCTGGCAAAGCCAAGTCCGGATGCGGATTGGCCTTCATCCATTCGTAGGCCTCCACATGAGCAACAATCGTCGCCCCTTCATTTCGGAAGACTTCTCCACCGTTTGCGTGATCCCAATGATTGTGGCTTATTAGAAGGTAGCGAATCGGCTTATCCGTCACGCTTCGAATCGCTTTGAGCATGCCCTGTGAATGATCAGAGTTGACCGGTTCGATCACGATAACGCCATCCTTTGTGACAACAAACATGGAGATATACATATTCCCCGGTTCGTAGACATAAACACCTTCCGTAATCTTGATCGGTTTGACTTCTACAGCCTCGGCAACGGTCGCGACAGCGACCAGTAAGACCAACAATAACACAGCCATATCTTTTTTCATTTTTTTCCCTCCTTCCGCTTTTCCGTTCTACTGCAATCGAACAACCTACGTTATGTTTCCTGATGTAATTGTAGAGAATTGATTCGAGTTTGGCGAATTATCCAGCGTACCAACGGTTTCATATTTAACGATTGTAGATGGATCTACTGGCTAGGATCTATATGGATTTTCGAAACAAACTGTTTCCTTTTCTCGACAAATTCTGGGAAGGGTGACCCGTTCGTTCCAAGTGACGAGACGGGGGGCGGGCTAGCCCTCGACATCGTGTGTATTCTGTAAAAGATGCGGGTAATGCGGGTTAGGCACCGTCGTTGGAACCCACACGCACTTTTTGCTTTAACTCTTCATTTGTATAAGAAACAACGGACTTGGTGCGTCTGAGAAAGTATTTTCGCTAGCGGATAGTTTTCCCGACACTCAGGCATTGCATGAGCGCAGCGTGGGTGAAAATGACAGCCCTGCGGCGGATTAATGGGCGAAGGCAAGTCCCCTTCCAATTGAATAATTTCTCGCCGTGAAGACGTCTCAATGGTGGGCACGGCTGAGAGTAGGGCTTGGGTATAGGGGTGCTTGGGATTTTCCATTATGTCTCGAACGCTCCCCTGCTCCACAATGCGGCCGAGATACATCACGGCAACATTATGAGCAAGATATTCCACAACGGACATATTATGAGTAATAAATAGGTAAGTCAGGCCAAGTTGGTCTTGCAAGCCTTTTAGTAGATTCAAGATTTGTGCCTGTACTGAGACGTCCAACGCGCTGGTGGGCTCATCGCATACGATCATTTTTGGTGAAACGGCCAAGGCGCGCGCGATACATATGCGTTGCCGTTGGCCACCCGAGAACTCATGGGGATAGCGATAGCGTGATTCGGGTGGGAGCCCGACTTGGCGTAGTAACGCTTCGACGCGTTGGCGACGCTCCTCGGAAGACGCGCCGACTTTCTGCGCGGCCATCCCTTCTTCGATAATGTCCCCCACCATCATGCGCGGGTTCATCGATGAATAAGGGTCTTGAAAAATAATTTGCAGTTCCCCGCGATGGGATTTTATCGCCTGACGCGATAACTGGGTTAGCTCGACGTCTCCGTAACGCACTTTGCCCGCGGTGGGTTGTATGAGCTGAAGTAACGCTTTTCCTGCCGTGGTCTTCCCGCAACCCGACTCCCCGACTAATGCCACCGTGCGCCCCCGGAACAACTCTAAACTGACGCCGTCTACAGCCCTTACGTAACCGTGTATGCGCTTGAAGAGCCCTTTGTGAATCGGGAAGTGAACAACGAGATCCTCGACGGTCATAAGTGTGCGGGGAGCGCCCAGATCGCTTTTTAAGGCGCTCGATGTCTCCGCCTTGGCGACCGGACGTACGCGTTCATGGGGCGGAAGTTCTGTGTCCACGAGATGACAGCGCGCACCATGGCCTCTTTCGAATTCAAACCAGCGGGGTTCTCGGTCGCGGCACGTTTGCCATGCGTAGTCGCAGCGCTCGACGAACCGGCAGGCACGGAAGGTTTGAGCCAGCGACGGAACCGATCCTTCAATAACGGCAAGCTTGTGGCCACGTTTCTTAATATTGGGCAACGAGGCAAACAGTTTTTTGGAGTATGGGTGACTCGGATTGTCAAAAAATTGCTGCCTTGCCGCTTTCTCAACGATGTAGCCCGCATACATCACAGCCACATGATCGACCATTCCAGAAACCACGCCGAGGTCATGGGTGATGAGAAGAATCGCCATGTCCGAATCACGCTGCAGTGCCTGCAGCAATTCCAGAATCTGCGCTTGTATCGTCACATCTAGCGCCGTTGTGGGTTCGTCAGCGATTAGCAAATCCGGCTCGCCAGCTAACGCCATGGCAATCATCACCCGCTGTTTCATACCCCCAGAGAGTTGGTGGGGGTACTCCCCGTAACGTTGCTTTCTCTCCGGAATTCCAACAGCGTCCAGTAGCTCCAATGCTTTGTTATAGGCTTGTTCACCGCGCAACCCCCGATGACGACGCAAGACTTCTTCAATCTGGTCGCCAATCGTCAGCACCGGGTTGAGGGATGTCATGGGTTCCTGAAAAATCATCGCAATTCGATTGCCGCGGACATCACGCATGGCCACTTCCGACAAGGTGAGCAAGTCCTGGCCCTCGAGTAACACTTCCCCCGATACGTTTCCAACAGCCTGGGAGGGCAGCAGTTGCATCACGGACAAAGCGGTCATGGATTTTCCGCAACCGGATTCGCCAAGCAGTGCAAACGTTTCACCTTTGCGAATATCAAAGCTCACGCCATCGACGGCGTGTACGGGGCCACGACTACTGTTGAACCAGGTCTTTAAATTACGTACGGATAGGAAAGGTTCGGTCATGCGTTGCTACTGTTGCCTTAATCGTGGATCAAACGCGTCGCGCACGGCATCGGAAAAAAGGTTCGCCGATAGTACCAGCGTAAACATAAAAATGAACGCGGCCGTGACTGACCACCAGACAATGGGCTCGCGGGCAATCTCCAAACGCGCCGCGTTGATCATATTCCCCCAACTATTCATGGAGGGATCCACGCCCACCCCCACGTAGGCTAGAACAGCTTCCGCAAGAACAAGCCCGCTAAAATCCAGCACCACGGCGATCAACACAATGTGCATGACATTGGGCAAGATATGGCGCCCAAGCATTTTCGCATTACTCACGCCAAAGGCGGTCGCGGCTTGTATGTATTCCACTTCGCGTAGTTTTAGGGTTTCCCCTCTCAATAGCCGACACAGGCCTGTCCAGCTCGTAATACCCAGAATAATGCAGAGGAATAACAGTCGCATGTCGGCCCGATGCGCAATGGTATCAAACATCTCCGGATGCGTTTCCACATAGACTTGCAGCACCAATACCGCGGCGGCAATGAGTAACACGCCTGGGATGGAGCTTAGCGTGGTATAGATATATTGAATGACATCGTCGACCCAGCCGTGAAAAAAACCGGCCATAATTCCGAGTATCGTGGCGAAAGGTAACATAATAAGTGTCGTCAGCGTACCGATCACCAAACCGGTGCGGATGCTCTTTAGCGCTTGATATAAGACATCCTGACCGACTTTGTCTGTGCCCAGAAGGTGGTATTTGAGCCCAAGGTTTATGGCCAACACGGTAAGTACGATGAGTAGACCCGCCGTAACTAACATCACATGCCACGGAATATCGGTCTCCCCTTTGGCAATGCGTTTAACCACGGTCTTCACTTCACTCTTTTGACGGCGCGCGAGTAAATACGCCGTTAAGGTAATCAACGCGGCCCAGATGACGACCCCTTGGACGATACCGGCAACCGATGTTAAAACAATATCCGCAAAGCGATCTTGATGGGGGTCATCCAAATGGGCTCCTCCGTATTCAAGGCGAGGAAAGTCACGCCTCGTGGAACCGTCCGGGAACTCTATGGTTTCCTTGGCATACAAGTGGGTGGCAAAGGGCGCTGAATAGGTTTTTTCTTGACGCTCTCGAAACGGCGTGGCAATTAAGTCAAACACACTGAGCACTTCCGCCGAGTAGCGGACCTTTTCTTGCTCTCCACTCGTCTCAAGGGCCGGGCGGTAGTGCACGGAGTCCAACAAGCCAACGACAAGGTATGCCGCTAAGATTACGAGCGCGGCCATGCCCATACGACTTCGGGCGACGTGCCGCCACGGTGCTCGCAGGTGCTCCTTGCGGCTTACGTAGACGGTAAAGCCGGTTACGATACCGACAAGCAAGAAGACTAATGCGTCGGTCCAAAGGATAACGAATTTAAACTCCATGCGACCTAACTCAACCGTATCCGAGGATTAACTAAGGTGTACGAGATATCCGTCATAATGAGTCCCACGATATAGAGCACGGAGCCGAGGAACACCATGGAACGGACAATGGCGAAATCTTGCCGCTGTATGGCGTCAATGGTATAGCTGCCGAGACCCGGTATACCGAAGAATGATTCGATCAGCAGACTCCCCATGAACAAGAAAGGAATTTGCGAGACACACGCCGTGAGAATCGGAATCATGGCGTTTTTTAAAACGTGCTTAAACAATACGACGAGCTCCGAGAGACCTTTAGCTCTTGCCGTCCTAACGTAATCCTTGCTGACTTCTTCGAGAAAAATGGTGCGATACCAGCGGGTACCGGCCCCGATTCCGCCGATAACGCCAATGATCACCGGTAAGATAATAAACTTAAGCGCGCTCACGCCGGTGTCGTACCCGGATATGGGCACCAGATGCAACACTTTACTAATGAGATATTGCCCACCGATGATATAGAACAACCCCGAGATGGACATCATGACGACGCACAGGATTACCCCCCAGTAATCCACGTAAGTGGCCCGGAAGAATGCCACCAACATCGCAAACGTTATTGTAACTAGCAGCCCAATGATAAAGGTCGGAACGGCAATTGCGAGACTTGGCCACATCCGCTGCTGAATGTCATAACCGATATCGCGCCCCGCGTCGGAGCGGCCAAATTCAAATACGAATAGTCTTGCTGATTTCTCAAAAAAAATCGTATCCGTCAACGCCCCGGCACCCCCTGTCTCCTCGTTGTACAATAGGGGCTTGTCATAGCCGCGCTCGATTTTCCAATTTTCGATGGCCTCCGGCGTGACGCGTTTCATGCCCAGGTGCATGCGCGCCATGTTGTCGGGGCTGTTGACGACGAAAAACAAGGAAAACGTTAAGATGTTGACCCCGATAAGAATCGGAATAGCATACAGGATCCGTCTTATTATGTAGGCCAGCATAATGGTTAACTCTGCGCGGCCATGGACTCGCGACTGGGTGATATTTTTTGTTTAAGGGACTGGTGTTCTTTGCGCCGATACACGATAACCGCCGGAACAGTGCCAACAATCAATAGTACCGCCACCAACACCGCCGGCCACACCACCGGCTGATTCCATTGGGTGCGGCGCTCGGCACGCAGCACCGGATCGATACGCAGATACTTCAAGGTATTATTGGCCATTAGGTTGGGTTTCGCGTTCTTGTACCATTCATGGTAAAGTCCAAACTGCTTTGGATGTAGCCCCCATATCCACGGGGCGTCGCGGCGTGCCATGCCAACCATTTGGTCGATAATTTTTTGGCGTTCAGGCCCGTTGGCCATATTCTTCATTTCGTCAAAGAGCGGATCGAACTCAGGATTGCTGTAGTTGGCAGCATTCTCGCCATTATGGTCAACCTTGCCTTGCGGCCCATATAACAAAAATAAGAAGTTTTCCGGGTCAGGGTAGTCGGCATTCCACCCCCAAATAAAAATTTGCGCGTTGCCCTGCAACATCTTTTCTTGAAAGCGGTTATAGTCGGTATTTCTGACGACCAGTTGAAGATCGAGCTTCTGCAATTGTTTTCGATACCAGTCCAGTCGCGCTTTATCGTCCGGGCCTGTCGCAGTGATATCAAGATGCAATAACAACGGTTCACCCGTTTTCGCATCAGCGCCACCGGGGTATCCGGCTTCAGCCAACAAGCGCTTTGCCTCATCAATTGATTTTCGCTTCGGCTGCCCCCTTACCCAGTCATAGACATAGGGATTGATCCCCTGCTCGCCATCTCGATAGCCGAAGATGCCGGGAGGAATCGGACCTTGAGCCGAAATCCCCCGCCCATTGACGAAAATGGAGATAAACTCTTCGTAATCCATGGCGATGGAGACCGCCTGGCGAAGCTTTCTCGCCCGATCGCTGAGGCCGCCGATGACCGGATCGCGCATATTAAAACCCATGTAAAAAGTCGACGTCGCCACTGACGTGCGCAATCGTATACCTTTGGCAATCAGGTCATCGGTTAGCGCCACATCCCCCTCGCTGCCGACACGCACGGCTTGGTCAAAACTGTCCGAGCTGATCCCCGACGTATCATAGTAACCCTGTAAGAACTTATTCCAATAAGGAATGGACTCTTTTTCCAAACTGTAGACGACTTTGTCGACAAAGGGCATAGGCTGCCCGGCATCCTCCAATAGACCGTCTTCGTGATCGAAGGCCTCCCCTTCCCCAGGAAACACTTCGCCGTGGTAATTGGGATTGCGCTCGAGAATCATCTGACGATTGGGATTATTGACGCTCAACATGTAGGGGCCCGTGCCAATGGGGTACCAATGCAGATTAAGATTCTTCTCTTCCATACCCGGTTGCGCGTAGAAACGATCGGCTTCCGGCGGCATGGGAGCAAAAAATGGCATGGATAGCCAATAGACAAACTGCGGGTATTTACCCGCAAGCTTGATGCGATAGGTGTATCGGTCTACCACTTCCGCCCCTTCCAGGGGAAAATGCGTAAGATCGAGAAACGCGGGCGTATCCGATTCTCCCAAGCGCTTCTGGTATTCCGCTTCTATGGCTACCATATACGGCTTTAGGCCCACGATGTAGTCGCTCATAAGGCCAACGATGGGCGAGTGAACGCGCGGATGGGCCAGTCGTTTTATTTGGTGCACGTAATCGGCGGCAACGAGCTCACGCGTGCCGGTCTCGGGGAAATCGGCAAGCGTAAAGATATTCTCTAGATCCTCCGGCGGGAGATTGTGGTAGAGGTAGTTGCCCGCTGTATCGGTTGCCAACGCGGGATGAGGTTGGTAGCGAATGCCTTGTTTAATCCGGATGTCGTAGATGCTGTATGCAATCTCATCCGAAGCTGCGTCGTCAGGCAACTGAAGACCCTCAGCATTGAAATATTTTGGCTGGGGCATCGCCTCCGCCGCCAAGGGCATCAAAGTATACGGCCGTTTCAGATAATGGTACTGCAGTGGCGGTTCATAGATCTGCCCGATGAACGCGTATTCGTTGGAGCTGTACGCCCGCGCCGGATCAAGGTGTTTAGGACGTTCGGCGAAAGAAGAGTATAGGATGTTCTTCTGAACCTCCGAGGGGGGATAGGGATTATTCCACGGGCCTTGATCGCAGCCCGACAACAGTAACAGAACTAAATAGCCTCCGGCCCATTTGGCTCCTAGTTCAAAGCGCGTGTTTTGCATATTCGTTGTCGTTGCTTCCCTGTCTATGGGTACTTCCAAGAATCGCTGCTTCGACCTATGGATCGTAATTCCTAACTACGACACTATCGTTGTTTCAAATGCGCATTAAAACTGTGCTAACTCCGCCTTGTTTCGAACAATACGCCCAATCCTTGAACACGATCCAAAATTTCTTGGCACGCCCCGCGGCTTACCCCGAACGAGATCTCCGACGATAAAAGAATTGTAGCCTAGAAAGGCATTGGAAATCGGTAATAGAAAGCGTACCCCAAAAAAAGCGCTTCGACCACCGGTCCTAAACGATCCGCGTCAGTGGTCGGAATGAGCGTTTGTGAAATTCAAGTCCCGCTGCCATGCCGCGCCCGTCTCCGAAGCGCTACGCCACATAGCTTGCCTTGCCTCGCGGAAAAGTTCAATCATTTCAACACGAGACGTTTTTTGACTTTGATCACTCACGATATCGACACCTCAGTGGTCGGTGGGCGGCCAGATGAGAAATACAGCCGCCATGATCCCCTCTACGCCAAGATAAATAAGGTGCGTAAGTGAAGGCATCCCATCGACGAATAGCGAGTATATCCGCGCGAGGACGACAAACGCCAAGCACAAACCCAATGCTTGCACGAGTTGCCGATTCCGTTGCAATCGCCAGCATGCTAACAACGCTACCGCACCCAGCGCCGCCATCATCGCATTCAAAGCGCGTAGTTGATTTTTTGCGTCGATATCGTCGGTGTGTAACCACCCCACCGCGGTCGTCAATGTCAATACCTCGGCGAGCCCGGGAAACAATAAGCTAACGCCAAGTAACATAAGTAGTAAATAGAGTACCCATTTGCGGGCGAACGCCATGGCGCGAACTCCTTTGCGTTATGGTTACGAGGTCTGCAAACGTCTGGATCTCGACCTGGTTAGTTTGCATTCTTCACCAGATCCGAGTGCCCTATCGAGTCCTAAACCCAGATGGGTGTACCAGAGTCTGGCTGAGGAGAATACACGGTGTCTATCCGAACAACGACCGCATGGACGACGCACATGGATGTGCGAGTGTCGCGAGAGGGCAGGAGCCCGAAGCGACCGACGCACACGGATGTGCGAGTGTCGCGGGAGGGCAGGAGCCCGAAGTGACCGCAGGAGATAGAGTAACGCAGCAGGCAGCGACCGAAGACGATTATCTTTGGAATCATCTCGGGCCCCCTCGAGGGGTAAAGACCAAGCGAGCCCTCAGCTGTACCGCTGAGAAATGCAGGCCGGTTCGCCCAAAACCCCGATGTTCAGGGTGTTTGCAGGGCGCGAGATATCCGTTAGCCAATCGCGTTTGGTTTTATTCGTCCCGATTGAAGGTTAAAACCACCGCCTTCAGGCGGTCAGATTTATCTGCGATACTGGCCGTTGGCACTGTTGGAGGTGGCAAGGGATGGAATATCGTTATGGTAGCCATACGGTTTATAAGA
>CALZJI010000350.1 GCA_945787615.1 uncultured Chromatiaceae bacterium
AACCCTGCTCCGCTATACGATTGTTTTGAAAAGAATTTAAATGAGGCAGTCGCGAGAAATTCGGACCTCGGGGGGAGACGCTCACGGGTGATATTCCGAACACAAATTCCGGACACTAAAAAATGACAAAAAGACGCCAACGTAAGACCGGCGAGAATAAAGTACCTGAAGCACTGCTTTTTGGATATATTGGGGGTTTGATGAATTCTAAACCAGCAACATAATAGCGACGCGACACAATAACCCACGCTAAAGCGCTGTCGTGTCAAAGAGCGATCCCTTATCTATCGTTAACGTTACACACAACACTCCCAAGTAGTAACGCACAATGCAGATATGAGAACGGCCCAAGCGAAATTAAAGCCCCGGCGCCTTCTGTCGCTCGTCGTGGTAACGATTGCGGCCCTTACAATCCTGTCTGGCTGCGTATCTATTCCCACACAACTCATCATCACTAGCGAAGATGAGAACGGCGTGCGCATCGAAAAACCGAGTGCCTGTAAGGACAACGATCTCACCGAGCTTGCCGAGTCCAGCGCTGAAGCGGCGCTAAATCCCGACGGATTCCGTGTAATGGCCTGGAATACCTTAAAAGGAAAAAGAAGCGGCTGGGCAAACGATTTTCGCCGGTTGGCAGACGAATACGATGTTGTGGTGTTGCAGGAAGCTCAATTGGACAACCAACTGCGTAGGCTCCTCGCCGCTAGCGATTACCACTGGCACATGAGCACGGCGTTTCTGATGAATGAACACGATATTGGTGTACTGACCGCCTCAAAGGTGACCCCCCAACACGCTTGCTCCCTTAGCACCAAAGAGCCTGTAATCCGCGTCCCGAAGCGTATTATGGTAAGCGGTTATCCGCTATCAGGCTAGAAAAAAAACCTGTTGATCGCCAACGTCCACCTCGTCAACTTTTCACTCGGTACAGGTCAATATAAAGCTCAACTGGAAAAACTCAGCGGTGCGCTCTCCCACCATGACGGCCCACTTATCGTTGCCGGAGATTTCAACACATGGAGCGAAGCGCGCAAGTCTCTAATACGTGGTTTTACAAACCAACTTTCACTAAAAAGCGTACCGTTTGCAAAGGGTACTCGTACGCGCATCCTCGGGAAGCCCGTCGACCGCATTTACTACCGCAACCTACAGCCGTTTAACATAAAGGCTCACACCGTAGAAACCTCCGATCACAATCCATTAACGGTGACGTTTCGCGTTGCCGAAACGTTATAACCTCGATTACGACCGATAATCTATCCCGTTATACTGGTTAATAAATTTGAAAGAGCGTAGCGAAGACCCTCAACAGGTTGTCTTCCTGTAGTTTTCGTAGACAAACCGGCCCCCTGACGGTCACGGCGAACTTGGACCGTAACATGGTTGGGAACGACCCATCGGCGATGAGGTGCGCGCGCAGTAAGCAACGCAACAGTGGGCGGGTTGAAACGCGGTAACGAGATATCCCAGCAGAATGAAAGAAACCATGTTAATATCTTGATAAGTAATAGCTTTCCATGAACCCGTTGATAATAAGCCAATCCAATTAGGGTGCTAAATCAATCTTTGACCATGAGGATAGTCGCAGGTGAAACTTAGCGTTGAAGAATTCAGAAAATGGAAAAACAAGAGCATTACTTTGCTCGGCATGTCAGGTGTCGGAAAGACGCGGTTGGCAAACATGCTCATGAACCGGGACTGGTTTCATTTTTCAGGCGATTACCGGATCGGCACCCGTTACTTAGACGAACCGATCCTCGACAATATTAAGCAACAAGCGATGCAAGTGCCTTTTCTCCGGGAGTTGTTGCGATCCGACTCCATCTATATCTGCAACAACATCACCGTCGAGAACTTAAAACCCGTTTCGAGCTTTTTAGGCAAACTCGGCAATCCCGACGAAGGCGGACTGCCATTACCGGAGTTTAAACGACGCCAGGAGCTTCACCGCCAGGCGGAAATCGCAGCCATGAAAGACATTCCCGAGTTCATCCGCAAAGCTCAAGAAATCTACGGCTACAAACATTTCATAAATGATGCAGGCGGTAGTGTATGCGAATTGGACGATGCTGACGTCTTACAGGTTCTCGAAGAACACACGCTCATTTTATACATAAAAGCATCGGAAACCGACGAACATGAGTTAATACGTCGCGCGGAACTCGACCCTAAGCCATTATATTACCGGGACGCATTTCTTGAAGAGCAGTTAACGGTCTATTTGAAGGAGACTAACTTGCCGTACGTGGCGATGATCGAACCCGACGATTTTGTTCGCTGGATCTTTCCGCGGCTCTTTTACTCGCGCATTCCACGCTACGATGCGATAGCGAAGCAGTTCGGCTACACGGTCACGACGAACGAATTAGCACGGATTACCGAAGAATCAGGATTTCTGGAATTGGTGGAAAGTGCCGTCGCGCGCCAAAATTAAACGCTGCCGAAAGAACGGCGCTTTTTCGCAGAAATTACCTCATAAAAAACAGCAAGCCTTGCTTTTTCAGGGATAGATGTAGTCGACGAGAGCCATTCATGCCATTAGTTGCACACTCGAGTTTACCGACATTCGAACGCTTACGACGTGAGGGCGAGTCCGTACTGTCTCCGGACCGCGCCCGACACCAAGATATTCGCGAATTACATATCGGACTTCTCAATATGATGCCCGATGCTGCCCTTGCTGCCACGGAACGCCAGTTTTTCCGCTTGGTCGGGGAGAGCAACCAGATAGCCCAGTTCTACATCCATCCGTTTACGGTAAAGGAACTTTCGCGAAGCGCGGAGGCAACGGCATACGTGGAGCGGTATTATGAATCGTTTGACACGCTTAAGAACGACGGCCTCGATGCACTCATCATAACCGGTGCCAACGTGACGCAACCCGATCTGGCCGCGGAACCTTTTTGGTCTCCTCTCATTGAAGTCTTTGACTGGGCGTATGAAAACACCACGTCCATCCTCTGCTCCTGCCTGGCAACCCATGCTTTGCTTCAATTCCGGTACGGACAAAAGCGCCGCAGGCTCCCCGAAAAACGCTGGGGCGTCTATCGTCATCGCGTCATAGACCAAACTCACCCGCTCGTCAACGACATTAATACATTATTCGATGTGCCTCATTCTCGATTCAATGAAGTAGGCCGCGATCAATTTGACGCGGCAAACTTACACGTCTTGGTAGAAAGCCGGGAAGCGGGCGTGCATTTAGCCGTCAGCGAAGATCTGTTTCGAATCGTGTGCTTTCAAGGACACCCCGAATACGACACCGTCAGCCTTCTCAAAGAATACAAACGCGAAGTCAATCGATTCGCGCGAGGTAGACGGGACGATTACCCGCCGTTTCCACAGCATTACTTCAGTCGTAAAGCTCAAGCGATACTTGACGAGTACAAAGATCACCTAATCGCAGCGAAACGATGGGGGAAATCCGTAGCCGATTTCCCTGAAAACCTGATAAGAGCCGGCTTGCACAACACCTGGCATGACACCGCTGAAGCCGTGGTCGACAACTGGGTGGGGAAAGTGTACCAGGTGACTAATAGTGATCGGAAGTCACCGTTCATGGCCGATGTGGACCCGAATAACCCTCTTGGGTTACGGAAATAACCGTTTTAGAGGTCAGCCTCGATCACTTTTTTCGCCTGACGATCGCCCTAGCCCGCCTGGTCGCCTAGATGGAGCTTGTGGAATCCGGGAGAATTACCGCCGCCGTCCCCGGATTCCGCAAGCTCCATCCAGGCTACAAAATAGTATTACCCACCGCAAAAAGGAGTTAATCGGTGCGTCGAGCCCACTCCGGCGTGCATAGGCGAGGCCGACCGAGTATAACTATGACAAGTGACCAAATCGCGTTCATTTTTTCGTTGGAGGACACCCTCGATGATAAGGAAAATCTTAATCTCCGTATTAGTCATCGCACTTATGGGATGCAGTCACTCTCCTCCCAAAGAACTGGTCTTTAGCATCACAGAAGATGAGCTCGAAACGCTTCAACTGTCCTACTACTCTGACTATTTTTCCTTCATTGGTCAGGATGCAGAAGGAAAAGTAGCGTTTGCGCTGGATACTAACCGCGGCCAAGACCAAGATACATGGCAAGCGGAACATTTTGTGGTCATGCACGATGAACAGACAGGGTGGCAGAATTTAGAAGGCAACGGCGCGTACCCCAATACCAACAAAGCGCTATCAGACATCCCCAACTCCGATTTTTTTAGTTTTGAAGGCGACGTTGTTAGCGGTATTGCCATTCACAGCGATGCCAACACCCTTACGTTACGCACGCAGCCAATGGAGACCGTTATACACAATAAAAAAGGATTGAGTCGCTATCTACTCGGTTCCGCTGAAGCGACGTTAACGTGGCGAGGCCGGGATATAAAGGGGCGAGTTATTTACGAGTACTTGTTTCTCCCTGCATTCAATCGCTTATCACGAACTTACTCGGGCGTGTTTAGTGACTTTCAAGGTTTCTATGCCTCGCTCGACGGTCAAGGTGATCTCTACATGCACCACCAAAAAAGCGATTTCTTAGCCGATTTGGTCGGTTTCAAAGATGGGTTCGTCGTTATAAACGGCGAGGCCCGCCAACTCGATTCCATAGAGCTCGCCATAGACCATCGAAGTTTAACGTGGGGTTTTTACCGGTGGCCGATGGCATGGCGCGGCTCACTGAAGGCTGGCGGCGCCAATTACAATGTGTCACTACAGCTCTCTGAGAAAAACAATATCGCCAACTGGGTCATCGGGGGGTTTGCCATGGGAATCGTGAAAGGACAATTAGAATCGTCGGATCAACGCTGGACTGTATACGGGCTTGGTGAACTAATTATGTAGGCTCGTGGCAGCATGCCAGCGAAGCAGTGCTAAAGGCTCGCGCCAAAGCGATGCGCTCGAATCGAATAACCGCAACCACTATCGATCTACTATTTATTCACATCAACTTGATTGCAGTGATCCTCTCGCTTGCGTACATTAGCTGCTAAGCGGGCTTTAATGGGGCCGGTCGTCAGGTGGGTACGACGAAAACCAGGATTACGTTGTCATGTACTGTCATCATAAAACGCGATTACCGCATCCGTGTTAGATATTTTTCTTAACATCTTGCCAATTATTGTGCTCTTCATTCTCGGGGTGTCATTACGAAGGCTGGCCGTCCTGGGACCTAAACATGGCAATTTGTTGTTGAAAACGGTGGTATATATTGGGTTGCCAGCATTGATTTTAGCCTCGTTCACAACCATCGAACTGACGGCTGAGATGGCCTTCCTACCATTGTGCGCCGCTTTAACTATCATACTTACGTGGCCGGTTGCTGTGTTAACAGGCAGGCGACTGGGTTTACCGCGGGCGACGCTCGGCGTCTATATCATCGCACCGATGATTATGAATATGGCCTTTGAATACCCCTTTATTGTCGCTGCCTATGGGCAAGAGGGTTTCGCACATTTGGCCCTGTTTGATTTTGGTAACGGAGCCATAGTACTCACTCTGGTGTATGCGTTGGCGTGCTGGTATGGCGGTGAAGGCGGCAAAATTAACACGCTAATTAAAGAAGTCGTCACATTTCCGCCCTTCGTAGCGCTGTTGCTTGCGTTGATCGTCAACTACGCCCATATAGCCATTGCACCGCACGTTATCGATGTCGTAGAACGTGCAGGACAACTCACCATCTTACTCGTACCGCTGGCACTGGGTATCCATTTTAACGTCTCGAAGATCCGGCATCGTGTGTTGGTTTTTGCCTTGTTGTTAAGATCTGGATTGGGGCTCGCACTGGGTATTTGTTGGGTAACAGTGTTTAACCTCGACGGCATAAGTCGCGTTGTCGTTATGTTCGGGGCAATTGCTCCAGTCGGGTTCAATACAATAGTCTTCGCGGCACGCGAGAGGCTAGACAGCACGTTTGCCGCCAGTCTCGCCTCCATCTCTATGGCGCTGGCACTGGTTTATCTGCCCGTGGCATTGGTATTACTCAGATAGCTTTGTTTACCTTGTAGTCGTGATCAAGCGGAACCCTTTCCACTCGGTACGCCCCGACGTCAGCCAAACGTCAAAATCGAATAGTCACTCCCGCACTCGCTTCGAGCTGCCAAAAAGCGTCACTTTTAACATGCACGACACATCGTCCGTTCGCGCAAAATATCTCGCCGGCGCTGTCAATGAACGTGCTTAAGGCACGGCCTTCGAGGTGTAAATCCGCACGGTGCGAGATGGGCCACTTAATACCTCCCCCCACGCCAAGTGAAAGCCGCGTTTCTGAATCGAATTCGCTGCGATGGGGGCTCATGTGGGTGATCCCCAGCGAACCCGCCACGAAAGGAACTACTCCTTTAGCTTGGTAAAAACGGACACCGCCGAAATGAAAATAATCCATATCGAGTTCAAACCGCCTGTCATCGGAGAAGAGAGCGTTTGGTTTTAGGTTCGTCTCCTGGCGACTGTAAAACACCTCCAATTGACCGTCTGCTTCATAGTCAACGGCTAGTTTGAGGCCATAGCTCCGACCGCTATCCAAGTTTAAGGTTTCATCGGTACTCGCATCTTTGAAAGAGCCACCCCAACGGTACCCGATAACCGGGGTGAACTCTGCGCTTTGCACGTGAATCGCTGCCAAACTTAGGATCAAAGAAAATATCAGTCCGAAGGGCCACTTCACGAGTTCTTGTCTTCTCACCGCGACGGATCAAAACCCGCAAACTGTATCCCGGTTAATTCCGCCATTTCTTTCTTCCATGTAGCAATATCGTTAGGATTGAACTGGTTGAAATGGCTATGACCACAGGCGCGCGCCACGACTTTCATTAGCTCCGCGGAAGCACTAAGAAAACGCGCCAATCGTTGAGCCGAATGCTCTACGTTTATCTTTTTCCGCAACTCGACTTTTTGGGTCGCAACGCCAGACGGGCAGTTATTGGTGTGGCACATACGTGCCGCCACACAACCGACGGCTTGAATGGCTGAATTGGCAATGGCGATACCGTCGGCACCTAGGCACAACGCTTTAATAAAATCAGCCGGAAGTCTTAATCCGCCTGTAATAATCAGCGTAACGTCAGTACGCCCTTGTTTATCGAGATAATGCCGTGCTCGTGCGAGCGCCGGTATCGTCGGTATAGATATGTGATCACGTAACAGTCGCGGTGCGGCTCCGGTACCGCCACCGCGTCCATCGAGAATGATGTAATCCACACTTGCTTCTAACGCAAAGTCGATATCCTTTTCAATGTGATTGGCCGACATCTTCATGCCAATAGGAATCCCCCCGGAAATTTCTCTCACGCGATCTGCGAAGCGTTTAAAGTCCGATGGGGATTCTAGATCCTTAAACGCGGCTGGGGACACGGCAGGTGTTCCTTCGACCAGGTTGCGCACCTGAGCTATTTTTCCGACCACCTTGGCGCCCGGTAGGTGGCCCCCGGTACCTGTTTTTGCAGCCTGACCCGCCTTGAAATGAAACGCTTGTACTCTTGGCAAAACGCTCTCGGTGTAACCGAACATCGCTGATGCCAACTCATAAAAATAGCGGCTGTTAGCGTGTTGCTCTTCCGGCAACATTCCACCTTCTCCAGAACATATTCCCGTTCCCGCCAACTCCGCCCCAGTCGCCAACGCGAGCTTCGCCTCTTCCGACAGTGCGCCAAAACTCATGTCCGATACAAGAATCGGGATATCTAAACAAAGGGGTTTTTTCGCCCTTGGGCCGATTACCAAACCCGTGCCGACGGGAACATCGTCCATTATCGGCCGCGTAGCGAGTTGCGCCGGTAAGATCTGTATGTCGTCCCACTGTGGCAGCATGGTCCGGGGCACCCCCATCGCCGTCATTTCTCCATGGTGCCCGGTCTGGGTCAAGCCGTGTTGGGCAAGATCGTGGACGTGCTGTAGTGTGGGTTCTTCCGGCGTGGATTGGCTCGGTATCGTGGGATTACCTTGTGAAGGGTTTTGTTCGTCGTCTTGAGTGAGTCGCGCGTGGGTGCCGTCGCAATAGGGCGCGTTGTCAGTATGTTTACACATACATAAGAAGGCCTCGCCGGACTCCTTCGCGGCGAAGCGTAACGGCGCAAACGTGGTGCCACGGTGAGAGCCGTCGCAGAACGGCTGATTCTTTGAACGCCCACAGGCACACCAATAATATTCGTCACCTGAGTTTAGTGTAACCGCAATCGGTTTCCGATCGGCAATGACAGGTTTTTCCATTTTTCCTTTTCGCGACCTGTTTACGGTGTCTTGTTACGTCACTCGGCGCCACAATAGCAGACAATCGTGGTTCGCGCCTCAAACCGACCATCCCAATTTACACTACTTTGGATAGCGCCGAAAGGTCACCCCGATGGACCTCCAAAAGAAAAATGGACAAACAACGCGGTCAATAAAGGGCATTAACTAATAAGGTGATAAAAACCGGCCGATATAGTAATTAACAGCTAAGCCGTATCCAGTTACGTACGTAAAAAAAGCTGTAACGTGCGAAGACATGAAAAGCGTCCATTGGCAACCCTATTTTCGCTTACGACCTGGCGCCCGGCTTCTAGGTGGCTGCTGTTTTTATCTCATTTTCATACTCTTAAACGCTGGGATTGTGAACGCTACCGAGACGACCATACCGTCACCCCGAAACCATTGTGTGCGCAAACTCGCGATCACAGATAGCTGGTTGGACAAAACCCATGCGCTTGTCAGTCAAAAACTTTGTGAGCCCGCGATGTGGTTTGATAACTTCTTTGGCGACGAGCGCTCCATTGAAGAAGGAAGGCCGGGAACCTACGCACGGTGGCGAAATGAGATTCGATGGAGCGAAGAGGAAAATTTTCAATATCGCACGAGTTTTAACGCCAGCGTCAAGTTACCTAAAGCAAGTCGTAAGTTGAAACTAATCATCGCCGGCGAAAGCAAGGACGATCCCAGTGAGATACTACGACGAGACCCGGCCGACATTGACGGGGCCGCGGCAACGACACGCGAACGCACTGCCATCGGACTGCGCTATGATGTGCGTGAGAAACCAAAGTCCAAGTTCAGCATCAGTGCCGGGCTTCGCGCTAAACTGCCGCTGCAACCCCTCGCGCGAGTGCGCTATCGGTATTCCTACCCTCTAAGCGAGTTGGCTCTGTTCCGTATTACGGAGGCCGTATTCTGGAAGAAATGGGAAGGATTTGGCTCTGCAACGCGCCTGGACATCGAACGTCTCCTTTCAACCCCAACCCTAGCGCGTTGGAGCACATCCGGCACGTTCTCCGAGATCAGCAGCGGCGTAGACTGGGGTACCACGCTCTCCATGTTCTACAAATTTAACCGGCGCGAAGCAATGAGTTTGGATCTGGGCGCCAGCGGCGTTACGCGGCCCAGAGCTATTGTTGAATCCTACCGAATCGGGGCGCGGTTTCGTCGGAATTTTCATCGCCCGTGGCTTTTTTATGAATTTGAGCCGGAAGTTTCTTGGCCACGCAACGATAGTGGCCAATACGAGTCCATAGCCGCCATTACGTTTCGTATTGAAATTCAATTCTGGCATGATGACTAGGGCCGCGTGGCGGAAACGCTAGCCTGCATTTCTCAGCGCAATGCGAGCTGATCGGCAAAAAACCGCAGGATGCGCCGCTCCAGCACATAATCAGCGCGCCAAGGCCATGGGCCACCGACAAATCCAACGTGACCACCGTGACTGCTCAATTCAAACTCGACCGCGTCCGAAAGCTCGCGCTCAGCAGGTATGACCTCTGGAGGTAAGAAGGGGTCATCAATCGCGTGAATGACAAGTGTGGGTATCGCGATCGTTTTTAAGTACTGCTTCGAACTCGAAACCGCGTAGTAATGATCGGCGTCGTTAAAACCGTGCAATGGCGCTGTCACGATGTCGTCGAACTGGCGAAGTGTTTTCACTTTTTTTACGGCGCTTAGGTCGAACGGTGCAGATCGCTTGCAGAACTTTTTGCTGACGGACGCGGTGAGTTGTTTCACCAAGTACCATTGATAAACCCGAGAAAAGCCGTAACCTAATGCGTCAACGGCACGGTCTAGCTGTAAAGGTACAGATACGGCAACCGCCGCATTCACACGACACGCCCTACCCCCTTCCCCTAACCACTTCAACAATACATTCCCCCCCAACGAAAAGCCAACGACGACCACAGGTGTTTCTCGGTAACGCGCCTTAATACAATCGACAACAAACGCGATATCGCCGGTATCACCGGAGTGATAACTCCTAGCTAATCGATTCGGCTCTCCACTACAACCACGGAAGTGCATAAGGACGCCGCGCCAACCCTGGTGCGCGATAGCGTACATCAACCCACGAACATAATGCGAATCGAACGATCCCTCCAGCCCGTGAAGGATGACGACAATGGGGCCTGCTTTTCGCACTGTCCAAAGGAGATCAAGAAAATCGCCGTCTGGCAACGACAGCCGTTCGCGCTCGACGTCAACCTCAGGGGGGCGTCGACACAACACCGACCACAGGGTTTGGAAGTGGCGGTTACGTAGCCACCAAGCAGGTTCGAATGGGCTGTTAATTTTCACTAAAGTTTGAGAATTCCCATTTGATTCGCACTATGAACATCGGCCGATCTCGCTTAAACCAAACTGCTCGCCCCACTTAGGGCCGCGGAAAAAAATAATTGTCCAAAGATTGCGCCGGATTTTTGTTCAGATTCAAGGCGCGGCAATTGGCGCATATTGGAATATGCAACAATTGCCGTAACGCAGAAGCTGAGCA
>CALZJI010000351.1 GCA_945787615.1 uncultured Chromatiaceae bacterium
AGATCAGGGTATACGAACAACCCAAGGAGGGCCTTAAGGCCGCGGAAAATAATAATTGTCCAAAATTGCGCCGGATTTTTGCTCAGATTCAAGGCGCGGCAAGTGGCGCATATTGAAATATGTAACACTTGCCATAACGCAGAAGCTGAGTGAAAAGACAAGCAAGGTTGGATAACTATTTTTTTCCGTGGCCCTTAGGTGGTGGTCTTAGCGGGACAACGTCGCGATGGCTGGGTGGCGCTAGAAGCGGCTGGCTAAGAAGGTGGGGAACCGATGCCCGACCGATGGTGCGTGTGTTGCCGAAACGATTTGGACGGCTTAAGCTTGTGCATCCATCCGACAAAGACACTGGTTGTACATGTTGGTGCTGCATCGGGTTTGTCTTGTAAGGGATAAATGATTGAAATTTAATATTCGCCAATCCGGGCTCGTGTGGCTGTGGTTGACCTTAGTGGTGTTGGTAGTGGATCAGTGGACGAAATCCTTGGCCAGCGCTGCGTTGATTCTTCACCGGCCGGTTGAAGTCATACCGTATCTAAATTTTACACTCGCTCATAATAGGGGAGCAGCGTTTAGTTTTCTAGCCGACGCCGGTGGTTGGCAGAAATGGTTTTTTATTGTCCTAGCGCTCGCTGTAAGTGTGCTTCTAGTGGTCTGGTTGGCACGGCTAGCGTCACACCATAAGTGGCAAGCCGCATCATTAGCCTTAATTCTGGGCGGGGCGTTAGGAAACGTTATTGACCGCTATAACTATGATCATGTAGTCGATTTTATTGATGTTTATTATGTGTCCGAGCAATGCTTACCGTTGTTTGCTTCCATCGGCCAGACCTGCCACTGGCCCGCGTTTAACGTTGCGGATTCGGCGATAGCCGTGGGTGCTGTGCTGTTGATTATCGACTCATTTTTTGAGCACAAACGTCATAAGAAAGCGCAAGAAACAGAATCGCCTTAGCGATGCGTGCCAGGGCTGTGGTTGCGACTTAGGCGCGTGATCAGCGGTAAGTCGCTGATAATAAAATGTAAAGTTGTTTTTAACATAGTTGATTTTTCCAAAAGACTCATCGCTCGACCAAGAAAACTAACCAAATCCGATCATTTAATGCCGACCATTGTTTATACTAGACGACCGGTCCGTTTTCTTTCGCAGTAAGAATATCGTTGGTAACAAACTATGCAAATTATTTTGGCAAACCCCCGAGGTTTTTGTGCAGGCGTCGACCGCGCCATTGGTATTGTGGAACGTGCCCTTGAAGTGTTTGGCGCACCGATTTATGTGCGTCATGAAGTGGTTCATAACAAATTTGTCGTTGACGGACTCCGGGAAAAGGGGGCGATTTTCGTCGAAGAGCTGTCTGAGGTGCCCAATGATGCTACCGTAATTTTCAGCGCTCACGGCGTCTCTAAAGCCGTTTGGCAAGACGCTAAGAAACGAGACCTTCGAGTTTTTGATGCGACGTGCCCGTTGGTCACTAAAGTTCATATTGAAGTAGCGAAGCACGCGAAACAAGGACGGGAGGTCATTTTGATTGGCCATGCAGGCCATCCGGAAGTGGAAGGAACCATGGGGCAGTACGACAGAAATGGGGACAACGGAAACATCTATTTGGTCGAGACGGTCGACGATGTTGTGGCGTTAAAAGTCGAGAATCCCGACGACCTTGCTTTCGTGACTCAAACGACGCTCTCGGTGGATGATACCTTAGCGATTATTGGTGCCCTGAAAAAGCAGTTTCCCAGCGTTATAGGACCACGTAAGGATGACATCTGTTATGCGACACAAAACCGTCAAGATGCCGTTAAAGAGCTAAGTCAGGAATGCGATGTAGTGCTCGTC
The DNA here is from genome assembly GCA_945787615.1 of uncultured Chromatiaceae bacterium. Classification (GTDB taxonomy): domain Bacteria; phylum Pseudomonadota; class Gammaproteobacteria; order JAADHS01; family JAADHS01; genus CALZJI01. Next base: position 1,838 of record CALZJI010000351.1, read on the forward strand.
GTTGGCTCTCCCAACAGTTCCAATTCCAATCGGCTAAAAGAAATCGCGACCAAGCAAAACATCTCGGCGTATTTGATTGATAGTGCTTCACAAATTAGAAGCGAGTGGTTGCAAGGTAGTGCAACTATCGGCGTCACCGCAGGTGCCTCCGCGCCGGAAGTGCTCGTTCAGGAAGTGATAGATTCGTTGCGCAACAGTGGTGCGAAAGTCAGGGAACTGAGTGGTAAACAAGAAAAAGTGGTGTTTTCGCTGCCGAAAGCGCTTCAGTAGACATTCCGCACATTACGTGGCGTGTTGAGAGAGTTGTCTGAGGCTCACATATGCCCTTCTCACTCACTTTGAAGCGAAAATATCAAACATATTGTGTTCTGTGCGACATCCTTTTTTTAGCGGCGAGCGGAAATTGAAACAGTCTACGACAGTGCGATTTCCAGCGGTAATTGTGTAAGGAGGCCACGTCCTTTGAAGTATTGCCACCCGCGGCCTTTTGATTTGGGGTTATCTTCTTCGGAGACGTCCAGCTGAGCATGAGTAAAATGTTGGCGCTTCGATAACATCTCTTTTATCCTAAAAAGAGCCGTCGGTCGTCAGCGCTCAGCGGCCAGTTTAAACGAATCAACGGCTTGGTCATTATGGGGTTCTTCACCTTAGAAGCAATAAGTTGACAGCATCCTCAACTACGCCAAGCCTTTATTTTTACAAAGGCGATCATCAGACCAAGCAAGGCTGCAATAATGAGAGCAAGACTGGACGCAAGAAGAGGGTTGGTGCCGAGATAACCAATTGAAACCAGCAACATCACGCCCCCTATCGCGATACTGAAAACCGCGCCGATACGCGGTACGCGTATCCGTCGACTACCAAGCGCGACGATACCAAACCAGAGCAGTAACGTGCCGGCGGCGCTGACTAGTTGGCTCAATCGATAGCCATCCGTAGAAACATACTGGATGGTGAACATTTCATCATCAGCGGTTTGGTTAGCGTACAATTTTTCAAAGGCGAAATGTATACCGTGGCTCGGGACGTTAATGCGTAAGGCTTGGACCGCTTGTGCTCTGTCCGACGCGCTGGCACCCGCCAGGGCGCCGGCCCCAAGCGCCCTAGGATTCACCCATGCCCCTTGTACGACGACGTCCATGGTACTCTTAGGTGTTTTATACCTCGCGTTCACGGGTAAAAATACGTCCCAACGCGTACTTGTTACGACCATATCCGGCCGCGGCAGACGGCTACTCAGGGTTCCGAACTCACCCATGCCATCAACTTGGGTTGCGTAGACGATATCTACCGGAAAACCCGCAGCCGAATTAATCATTTTAACCAAAACAGCGGGCTTTTCCCCTGCCGCCTTATTATCGGCATGGGCTGGTTTTTCCGCTTTATCATCGACAAAGACCGACCATATTTGCGAATGGGGCGGCAACACAAGGCGTAAAAACTGTCGACGGCTATTGCGTACAATGAAGCGCGCTGTAGTGACGGCAAGGCCATCACTGGTTACCAGTGTGCCATACTGCGCGGTCTCGATCGCAGCCTCTTGCACATCTATTTCTTGATGGCGGGTAATGTTAAGTGTTAAGCGAAACGGTGGTTCAGCATGTACATATTTAAATGCCAATAAAATAGGATTGGTGGTTTTTAGCACCAACTGCTGGGGCAACTCATTTATATCGAGGCTAGACAACCTTTCCGCCGCGCTCGCTTTTACCTCCACTGCCGTGAGGGCTTCGACCGCTATGCGCCCGTGCTCGACCTCGGCGCCGGCGACCACAAGTGTCGGAACAACCTTTTCCGACGTACTCTCGCCTATGATCTGTTCATAGTTCACCTCAATACGGAACTGCCCCTCCATCTCTTGAGTAAACTCCAGGTCAATCGACTGTTTGCCTTGAACGGTATGCACGTCCTTAGAGCGTAGCGACGGGCCGGATACCCCTAGAACGTTCACGTTCTCGGGCAAGCGCATCTTGAGGTCCATGATGACACCAGATTTGACATCGATTTCCACTGTGGCCGCCCCTTTCATGGTCACCTCGCCGATAGAAATCAGCGTGTCGACCTGCGCGTCAAATCTACCTTGTTTGCGCTCCGGAACCACCGCCTTAGCGACTAATTCGGGCGAGGGGTTGGTATATTTATACGTGTGCGCAATGGTCATAGAGATCTGATTGCGTATAAACGCGGGCAATTGGTTTTCCCCAACCTTCGAGACGTGTGCTTCTGTCACCGGCGAGAGCACTAATTCGGGCCCCGACAATAGCGCAACCATCCCCCTTTGGCGGTGTAGATTGATCGCGCGTAATAGGGGGATATCAATGGCGGCATGTGCTGCGGTGCCACCGCCTAACAGCCGTTCATAGGACACATCCAAGTTAAAGTGGCCACTGACGGCTCGATCAAGAAAGATACTTATTTTTTTGTATCCTTCGTTCTCCGTAGCCGATATGGACCAATCGGAAACGCCCCCGGAGGCGGCGGTAATGCGGTTGACCTGTGCCGCGGCGGGAATCTGAAGTTCTAGATGGTTAGTCTCTCCATGGGTAATTTCGTAGGCCACCGTACCCCGTGCGTGCAATACCCCTTCCTCGGCGTGCACAACATGATAGATAGTGGCATTTGCACGCACTTCAGTCCGCAGCTCGTCCGGCACGGCGTCGACCCAAGAAACCACTACGCGTTCGCCCATAGGCATGTAAACCGAGACATCGGTCTGCTCTTCGTTATGGCTGCTTACGACGTTAGCCGTCGGTGAGACGGTGACCTCTTTCTTTCCGGGCAACGAAAGTTCAAAGTGGGAGATGGGAATTCTGGGAATTCGTAAATGCGCTTCGGGCGGACCTTGGGGACGAATGACCGGCACCTGGAAAAGCACGCTAACATTATGCTTCCCTCGCCCCTGAACCATAACAATAAAGCGACCATCTTCCTCCAACACCGTGGCAGGCTCGCCATCCACCTCAACGTTGCCAAGCGTCACACTGGTCGGCATTAGAGGAAGGGTTACGAGTCCCCCCGTGAAAAGCTCCACATCAAACGCCGCTGCCCATACAAGCGCATCGCCCTGCAATTCACCCTTGTAATGGGCGCGGCTTATAACGTGGGATTCTTTACTGGGTGCACGCCAAGCAATGAGAATGGATGATGTACTCGGTACGCTCGCGGTCGTTGTGGTGACACCGTTTCTTTCGATGCTTCGCACGTTCGCAGCGGGCACGATCGCTAAGTCCAGACGCGTTGCCGGAAACACCGCGCTCAGTTCAGTAGCGGCTGAACGAGGAACGGGAAGCGACAGTACGAATCCGTTATCCGATCGCTGCGCATCGACGCTGTAGCTCAGCGCTAAGTTAACTGTGCCCGCTTTATTCGTGCTCCATGATAACCACTCCGGCCCTTGTACAAGTTGCACCGCCTTACCATCGACGCTTGCTTCTGTAAGCGCGGCTCCGTGCGGTAGAATAGGAATCAAGGTCCATTCGTCTTCAAAGGTCTCGATCGAGGTTGTAATCCGCACGCGAGCGGCTGTACGTGTTTCGTCGTCAATCACCTTAACAGCGACCCGGGATTTCCCGATGGCATAGGAGGCCGGCGCGGCGCGGTGTTCTATGCGCGTGCTCTCGAGTAGCCGCGTATACTCTGGTAAAGGAACCCGAACTTCGCCGTCGTTTTTCAATGGCATTTCTTCACACCAAGCGAAAGGCGCTGAAAACATGATAAGTGCCAGAAAAATAAATAATCTCATCGTTTTCTACTCTTTATGTAAGAACTCAAATCTAATATTGCTACGAGTTCAAGACGAGTTATCGACAACGACGCACATTACTCCACGCCCACATGCAACACCTTGCGCCAAGCCGCAAGGCGTAACGAATCCACGATATGTAAACGTTGCTGTACGTCTTCGTTTAAACGGGGGGATTCTAATAAGGTCATATACGCGCTAAGCATGGCCTCGTCCGCGAGCAGCTCCGCATCGGATGACCACGCGGATATTTCGCTGCGTAAACCTGTAGAAAGTACACGTACAGCCGTCAAGATCGCCCGCGCTTGATCTTGATCACCTGCCGCCAACCGTACACTTGCGCGGCGCACAGCCGCTGATACGTTCATGGCGAAGACGTTTTTCAACACGTTGCGCTCTAGTGGACCGCGCACGGGATTAGCCGCGTCTAGGCTCAGCTGCGCCCTCGCCACGCCATTGCGAAAGCTAACTAAATCTTTATAGCGGAGAGTGACCTCAGCGATGGCGCCCGCTTTCTCCGCGATGACGTCTAGCAGAATTACGTGAGTATCGCCAGCATAGAAGCTGGGGATAACAATTTGGATGCCCTCCTCATCCTCTCCGCGGTCCGCTTGAATACCTAGAATCTTCGCCGCACGGAGGTCAATGCTGCGTTCCGCCTCACGTACGCGTCGAGCGCGTCGCTCGTCCAACCTGTGTGATCCTAAGATATCGATGAGTTTGACACCGGGGGCTAGTCGTATCTTTAGCCGTAACGCTCTCGCTACGGCTCGGCTGGCGGTGTGTAGTTCCTTGTCGACGACGCCCGCTGCATCTTCGACAGTGTGCAAAACACGCCGGTTTCCTTGACCCGCGAGAACTAAACGATCGACCTGGTCAAGATTCACCGTCCCCCCCAGACTCACTACGCTCATGAGTATGCCTGCAACTGAATTTTCATGGGCCAGCTGCTCCAATACGGATATTTCACCGCCAAAAGGCGAGGCGGTAACAAGCAGTATTAGGCTCGAGCCCAATATTGCGCCGCGGGGCGCGTCGTTTTTTTGCACGTTATCCGCCGCGAGCCGTATGGCTTGAACCACACTTAGTGGTTCAGCATCATGCACAGGTGGCGACTTTTGAAACAATTTCTCCAAGGCCACGCGCAGCGGGCCATAGCGAAACTGTTCCGGTGGGATCATCGCGGCGCCGGGAACCCCCCCCGTAACCGTGAGTGAGAATCGGTCCCCGGGTTGACGAGCGCGCTCCAAGGCCATCATTAACGCGTGCGCACGTGATTCTATACTGTCGGTGTCGGCACCGGTCAAATCCAGCACCACAGCGACATTCATGGTTGGGCGATGCCCTCCACGCCGTTCGCGGCTCTGCAAACCCACTTGCAATCTCATGCGTGTAGGCCCTTGTACGGCAGAGATATCGGATTGAAGATAAAGCGCCAACGCTGAATTCTGAGGCGGGTCGAAGGGTTGTTGATTCTGCTGCGCCGCGCGTTCCAAAGCGAAACCCGTTGCCCTAGACCCAAGATTGCTCTGCTTCCACTGACGAAGACGTCGTGCCGTTGTTCTAATGGTCGGGTCTCCAGGTATATACGTGTTTGCCCAATAGCCCGTTGGCGTTTGAAACGAGAGATGCTCTAATGACTGCAAACCGGCTAAAAACCTCCGCGCGCGTTGTAAGGCAGTTTGTGGATGCGTTGATAGTCTCGATGGCTCACTAGGAAAAGACAACTTGTCGCTCCACCCTGGGCTTGCGGGTTTAGGCTGAGGTTGATCCATTTGCGACAACAACGCGAGGTCATCAAACGGTTTCTCTTGTCGTACGCGCCCTGTGTTGCTTTTCGTGTCCTGAATCGGTTCGGTCAGCGTAATTTGCTTGCGCCGCATTCTCCCTTCGAACTGATTCGCACCTTGTCGGAGCTCTCCTCCAAGGTTCCTAATCTCGGCTACCTCAGGCACGCTCAGCGGCGATGGCGCAGATGGCATGGCGATACCCGCACTACTTGCCGAATGTGCGGTTTTATTATCTGCTCGGTCTTGCTTGGAAGGAACGATCGCCCCCAAACTCGGCGCTGGTGCATTTACATCGTCGAGGGCAAGCTCGGTCTCAGCGGCACTCGACCCCTTAAGTAACGCACCGTCTTCGTCCTTATCTTCTGTTGCTTTCTCACGTTCTTTCTTCGCCTCAATGCGCTCAGAAAATGTTCCTCCGACTGATCTGTTATCGCGCCTCGCGAACCCAACATCTTCTTCGTTTTCGAATACGTCTGCCTCTGTGTCAACGCTTTCTTTCCTAAAGAACTCTCCTTTACCCGATCGTCCTAATGCTTCCCTCGCTGGCTCGAGTAAAGGGTCAAGCGGCTCCGAAGCCATTGCCGGTGAACGCATACCCTCCTCGTTCTCGGCGAGCTCGACAGTCTCTGGCTTAGCGGTTGAGCGCAAACCCAAGCGATCTTCGCGTTGTGCGACCTTGCCGCGAGACGGATGCGACCAAGAACCTTGTGTCAGTGTTGTGCTCCAACTGCTCACCATCGGGTAAAGAGGTTTTAGCACGCCGAAACTCGCTACAATTACAAAAGAGGCGGCCAGCGCTGTCGCCCACCGTCGTTCGGTACTTCCAGGTGGGCGCGTAGACACTACCACTTTACCCTCGCCTTTGATCGCTGCCATCGTTGTCGCGACACGCTCATCGGATGCGTCATAGAGGGGAAGATCCTTTATTGCTTCGTCAACCTGTGCCATTGCCTCGACAAACGCCAGACACTTTGGACAACGGTTTACATGATCCTGTAGCGCTGCATCATGGTTACCCAGAGTCGCTCCCTTCTTCGCAAGCCGGGCTTGTATTTCTTTACAGGCGCTCATTTCGTAACATCCTTCATTACAGGCGACGTCACACGCTCACTCTACGGAGAAATATTGAAAATCATAGCCAGAACTAGGACTTGAGCGAAGAGCACGTCTAGACGCCCGAGATCGAGTCAGGGCCGGGATAGGCACGCTTTGTACACGCGCTGTATTTCGTGCGCTCACTAATTTCTCTGTCCGATAAAGAACTTGTGGCCATAAAACGCCGCCTTGCAAGAAATGCGGGCTAGAACTTATGAGTAGAATTAGCGGCCACTTACACGAATTCAAAAGGACTTAGTCTAGAATTGCCGGGGGGGTCGTTTGCAGCGTCGCCTGCGTAACCAATTGAAATATAATAAATTAACGCAGCCGAACTTTATCCGTCTTTATGGGGTATTGGCGCCCAACGCCGCGTCGCACTCACAGATTGTTCCGAGGTTCCAATCCAGGCCGGGGAGGAGGTCGGGCCGAACGGGGGAGGGGCGCTTGGTAATGCGCGAAAACGTAGAAATATGCGTATATTACAAGTTGTCGCAGCGTAACCAGGCGAGATGGATCGATGTTCAAAATGTGAATTAATTTTGACGCGAGTCCTTAGCGACAGTGTGCATTTTATTACCTTATGTGCACAGGTAAATCGAGGGTCGCGCTGCGAATAGCAGACCCTGCTGGGGCTGGCGTAGCTATTCTTCTTGTGTGTACCCCTTGATGATATAGCCGCCGGATTTTTCATCGTGCTCCAGTTCCAGGAGCTTGCGCTCCTGGGCCTCCTCCAGCAATTGACCAAAGCTGCGAAAGCCATGGTAGCGCTCGTTAAAGCCGGGCTTGCGACGCTTCAGCGCCTGCTTGACCATGGAACCCCAGACCTTTTCCTCGTCCCCGCGCTCCTCGAACAGATCGCCCAAGGTCTCCATCACCAAGTCGATGGCGGCTTGTTTTTTTTCTTCCTTCGTCGGGGTGGTGGGTTTGGGTTCAGTCTTCGCGGCGGGGGGGGTGCGCATATTTCTGCGCTTTTTGCCGGTTTCGCGCACCAGGTCGTCGTAGTAGATGAATTCGTCGCAGTTGGAGGTCAGCAGATCGGAGGTGGAGTTCTTTACTCCGACGCCTATGACGATCTTGTTGTTCTCCCGAAGCTTGCTAACCAAGGCGGAAAAATCCGAATCGCCGCTGATAATGACGAAGGTGTCCACATGGGACTTCGTGTAACACAGGTCCAGTGCGTCCACCACCATGCGGATATCCGCCGAGTTCTTGCCCGATTGGCGTATATGGGGAATCTCGATCATTTCAAAGGCGGCCTCATGCATAGCGGCCTTGAACTCTTTGTAGCGGTCCCAGTCGCAATAGGCCTTCTTGACCACGATATTGCCCTTGAGCAGCAGCCGCTCCAGCACCTTCTGGATGTCGAAGGCGGCATATTTTGCATCCCGAACGCCTAGGGCGACGTTTTCGAAATCGCAGTACAGGGCCATGTTCTGGGTGTTGGATTTTGTGCTCATACGGCCTCCGTCAGGCGCTGAGGTGAGTGGCTGCATACGCCATGTGCTTTATTGGGAGAGCATAAAAAAGTGGGGGGCAATTCTGAATTAGCGTTCGGAGCCCACCTACTTCCCTAATATTTTACAGGTAGTGTGGTGTAAAAAATAGAATGCACACTATCAAACCGCTTCACGACAGCAGAAACTAACCATACCTCCAAGGTGTCCTCTGTGTTGGATTGGATCATCGGTTGGACCAGCCACGTGCGTCGGATCAAGCAGTCGGTTGCCAAGGCCCTGGTGATTTCTTTCTGCGTGATAGTGCGCAAGGTATTCGTTGACCGTTCGGCGTAGTGAGCGTTCTCCAAAAAAAATCATACGATCCAAATATTCGTCCTTTATTGAACGTACAAATCGCTCCGCATAGGTACTCCAATTCGGTGCCCGCGGTGGACATCGCACCGGCGTCACACCTTCTCGTTTGAGATAATGTCTGAATGCGCTCAAAAAATTCGTGTCGTGGTCCATGATCAGGTGCTCTGTATAAATAAGGAAGACCATGGATGTCGTTCGTCAGGATACGCGCCTCCGTGATAATTGCAGGGCTAGTAAATGGACTGTTTTTGAACGAGAAATAGTTATTCGCCAGGGATAGGTCACTCGCTCCCCGCACCCGCCTGCACCATCGATAACAGGCGGACTAAAGCTTTTCCTCGTAGATTCGATACCTAACACGAGCACACGGCTAAGCCGTAGTGGGGTGTTCTTAGGGCCGCGGAAAATAATAATTATCCAAAGATTGCGCCGGATTTTTGCTCAGATTCAAGGCGCGGCAAGTGGCGCATATTGGAATATGCAACACTTGCCGTAACGCAGAAGCTGAGCG
>CALZJI010000352.1 GCA_945787615.1 uncultured Chromatiaceae bacterium
ACGCGTCAAATTGGTTGACACCGTAGGCGATAATGGAAATAAACAACACCATATTGATCAACAGCGGAACGATGACGAAGCGCCGTATCCGTGGGCGACTAATGAGTTTCATGCCGCGCACCAGGTAACGGGCGCCGGATAACGGATTACTAACCATGATTTCAGAAGCGCTCTGTCTTTAGTTTGTTCGGGAAGTTGTTTTCTCGTTGCGCATAGCGTACCGGCATCGACTTTTAATTGCTAGCCCATAGTTTTTTTTCCGTTTAGGTCAGTCGCTCGTGCTAGCGCGGACTAACTTTGCGGCGCCAAATGCCGCTTCATGTTGCGGCGCCTCCAGCAACGGTACGTTTAGCATTTTGGCGCGGATGCGCGCCCAGGCGAGATTGCGGGCGCCGCCGCCAACACTGAATACGCGGGTGGGGTAAGGCGCCCCCAGATGAGCCAAGAG
>CALZJI010000353.1 GCA_945787615.1 uncultured Chromatiaceae bacterium
GCGCCGGATTTTTGCTTAGATTCAAGGCGCGGCAAGTGGCGCATATTGAAATATGTAACACTTGCCGTAACGCAGAAGCTGAGTGAAAAGACAAGCAAGGTTGGATAATTATTTTTTTCCGCGGCCCTAAGTGCGGAATATTAATTTGCGATCGAGACAGGGAAAGACCATCGAACTCAATGAAACAAACCTCGCCGCGGTTGGGAGCGATCCCGAAGTGCTGGTTTCAATCGTTGTTCCGGCGTTTAATGAAGCCAATGGGTTAGCGCATCTATATGGCGAAATTTCTGCCGTGTGCGCCAACCTCGTTCCCAATTGGGAACTTGTCATTGTCGATGATGGAAGTACCGATACGACATGGAGTCAAATCGAGGCACTTAGTCGGTTAGACTGCTGTGTTCGAGGCGTACGCCTGTCGCGGAATTTCGGCCATCAATATGCACTACTCGCAGGTCTTGCTAGTTCTGGGGGTGACGCTGTGATTTCCATGGACGCGGACATGCAGCATCCGCCATCGGTCATACCGCAATTAATTGAAGCGTGGCAAAACGGAAACAAGATCGTCAAGACCGTTCGAAAAGACTCCAACAATGTTTCTTTTTTCAAGCGTGTCTCATCTCGGCTCTATTATCGCTTTTTTTCATACCTAAGCGGTGTCCAACTCGCCGCAGGTATGGCGGATTTCCGCTTGCTGGACCGAAAGGTTCTCGTTGATATCCTGCAGTTTCAAGAAGAAAGCTTGTTCTTGCGGGGTATTGTTCAGTGGGTGGGCTATCCAACCGCCACAATTAGCTACGAGTGCGGTAATCGCGGTTACGGAGCGAGCAAATACCCGCTATTAAAAATGCTGCGCCTTGGCTGGCATGGAATAAGTTCGTTCTCGGTCATCCCGCTTAGACTGGGGGTTTTGGTGGGTTTCATCGTTAGTGGCATGTCCTTTGCCGGTATCCTTTATGCGATTTATGGAAAATTCATTGAAGGTAAAGCGGTACCCGGTTGGGCGTCAACGATGGTTTTAATGTCGTTCTTGTTTGGCGTCTTATTCGTCTTTTTAGGTGTGCTTGGTGAGTATATTGGCCGCATTCTTATGGAAGTCAAACAGCGTCCGCGATACTTGGTAAGCGAGCGTATCGGCTTTTCTCGAGCAGAAGACAAGCGTGTCCAACCCGGATATAAACGAGGCTGTGAACCGACTGATTAAAAAACTCGAGCCGTGGTTGTTATTTGGATGATTAAAGTCTTTTCTCGGTACAACGACTCTAAACTAAAAGCGTGCGGTTCATCGTGCGCCGCCTAATTGTTCATGCTGACGACTTTGGCTTAACTGAACGAGTCAACGAGGGCATTGTTCGCGCCTTTCGAGACGGCATCGTAACCTCAACATCGGTTATGGCAAACGGTCAGGCGTTTGAGCACGCCGTGGAACTCTACCGCCATAGTCCCGGCCTGGATCTTGGTGTCCATCTCACTCTCGTTGAAGAGACGCCGGTATCGCCTGCCGAACGCGTGCCAACCTTACTCGGTGAGACGGACCGCTTCGTCGATAATGCCGTAACGTTTTCGCGCCGCTTACTCTTCGGTAAGATTAATCTAGGTGAGGTGCGCGACGAGTTGGACGCTCAAATCGCTAAAGTCGTAGACTCCGGATTGCATGTATCTCATCTCGATAGTCACCAGCATGTACATGTGTTGCCTGGCGTGTGCGATATAGTCATTGCCCTAGCCAAGCGTTATGGGATCAAGGTAATACGCCTCCCGCGCGAACCTCTCCGTGGCTATATGTTAACGCAACCCGCAAAACTGGCCAGGCTGAGCCAACTGGTGGTGCTAAATGCTCTTTGTAGACTCTCATCGGCCCGAAATCTTAAATGCGCTGATACGTTTATTGGTTTTTTTTACGGGGGGCAGTTATCCAAAACACGGCTTTGTGATCTCGTGGCACGTCTGCCGAATAATCAAACATGCGAACTCATGTGCCATCCAGGTGCGGCGGATTCTACTTGCCAGTACAGTCATTGGCATTATAACCACGTTGAAGAGCTCGAGGCATTGTGCGATCCGGAAGTCTACGCGCAGCTACAACGTAACAATGTTGAGTTAATATCATATAACGAGTTTACCTACTTGGTGTAGCGTGGACCATGAGGTCGGTTAAGCGCAAATGACTAACCGCTGTTCATCCATAACGTACCAACGCTCTCATAATTGCGCCAACGTCCGCACTTCTTTTAAAAAAAGCGTCGGGCTGATTCAGTCCGACCGCGGCAGTGTTTCTGATCAGGACTTAAGTGAAACTCCCTATCACGCTCGATCTTATATTAGGGCCGCGGAAACAAATAATCATCCAATTTTGCTTGTCTTTTGGCCCAGCTTCTGTGTTGCGGCAAGGGTTACATAAAGGAGTTATGCGCCCCTTGCCGCGCCTTGAATCTGAGCCAAAATCCGGCGCAATCTTTGGACAATTATTTATTTCCGCGGCCCTTAGTCCTGGGTTATTAAAGTTTGGTGGGGGAAATGACGCTTCGTACCCATTTGCCGAGTCTACCTGCCACAATCCGTCTTTGTTATCCCCGTATCTACTTGAGTTATACTCGTTTATGAACGAAAAGAAGGGAGTCTAAAGGTATGGTTTACCACTACGATTTTGAAGGACAGTCTTTGCCGGCGCTGCTACGACAAAGCGCTGAACGTTTTAGTGATCGAATCGCCATTGTTTACGAAGGTAAAACGGTTGACTATTCGTCCTTGAATTTGCAGTCGGATAGGCTCGCTGCATTTTTGGCAGAGCGAGGTATCGGCAAAGGCGATCGCGTTGGGTTGTACAGCTTCAATACGGAGCGTTTTCCTGTGGCTTACTACGGTATTCTCAAAGCGGGCGCGATAGTGGTTCCTGTTAACGTACTTTTAAGCGCTCGCCAGATTGGAAATATATACCAAGACGCGGGTATCAAGGGGCTGGTCTATCACGCGGCCTATGCCGAAGCAGTGGCTGCGTTTAAGGATGAAATAAACACCCTGTCGGTCCGCGTCCAAATAGGTGACAAACCAACGAGCGAAGGTACGTACTCATGGGAAGAAGCGTTTGCCTGTGGTGCTGGCGTGCCCTCGTTTGAGTCCACGCCAGATCGGGATACGGCGGTCATTATCTACACCTCCGGTACAACAGGTTGTCCGAAAGGCGCGATGCTCAGCCATCGAAACCTCGCTTCAAATTGTAGCAGTGCGGGCCAGGTGCTAGAGGTTGACCCAGAAAACGACACGTTCTTAGTTGCATTGCCGATGTTCCACGCTTTCGCCGCGACCGTCGGTATGAATTTACCTTTACTGACAGGATCTAAGATTGCCTTACTGACGAAGTTTGATCCACCGCAGGTGGCCGATACCATTGAGGCGCAACGCGCTACCGTCTTCATGGGTGTACCGACCATGTATAACATGATGTTGCGGCTACCTGATGAAGCGAACGTTAAGCTGCAAAGCCTTCGCGTGTGTATCTCTGGTGGAGCCGCCATGCCACTGGAGGTGTTAGAACAGTTTGAGAAGAAATTTGGCAAGGCGATATACGAAGGGGATGGGCCTACCGAGTGTTCACCGGTGACGTGTGTAAACCCGTTGCAGGGACCTCGCAAACCAGGCTCCGTTGGTGTGCCGATACCCAATGTTGAGATGATCATTATGGATGAGGCGGGCCGCGAAAAGCCGCGTAGAGATATCGGTGAAATTTGCGTGCGCGGACCCAACGTCATGCAAGGTTACTGGAACTTGCCTGAGGCGACTAAGGAGACATTCTTTGGTGATTGGTTACGTACCGGTGATCTGGGGTACGAAGATGAAGACGGCTATTTCTATATCGTTGATCGCTTGAAGGACATGATGATCGTCAACGGTGTCAATGTGTACCCGCGTGTAATCGAAGAAGTCTTATACCGTTTCCCCGCGATTCGCGAGGCTGCCGTCGTCGGCAAACCGGATAAGTTGCACGGCGAAATCCCTATTGCTTTCGTGTCCGTTAAAGACGGTGAGACCCCGGGAGTCGGTGATATACGTGAATTTTGTCGTGATCATCTCGGGCATCACGAAGTGCCTCGAACAATCTATTTTTTGGACGAGTTGCCGAAGAACGCGACGGGGAAAATTGTCAAACGGTTTTTGTCTGAACACGGTGAGTTTGAGCGGGGAATTGAATAATCCAGTACGCTAATGTTTGTTTTCATGTTGGGAGTAACATTTAACGAAGTATACCCGCACGGTATGAAAGTGATGTGATTTGTGACGACGGGCCAGCGCGTATTCAACGCCCCGGTCCGGTTCTTAGGGCCGCGGAAATAAATAATTGTCCAAA
>CALZJI010000354.1 GCA_945787615.1 uncultured Chromatiaceae bacterium
GTCGCGTCGAAATCACTTCACATTTTGGGCGTTGAGGCGCTCGTCCGGCAAAGCTACCGCGTCCTCGGCAACTGCGTCCTGCGTTGCCCTACCACCTGAGGTCACTTCGGGCTCCTGCGCTCTCGTGACACTAGCACATCCATGTGCGTCGTCCCTGTAGGCGTGCTCTCGCCCCTTACCTACGTCCATGTAGGCAACGCAGCCAGGCGAGATGGATCGACGTCCGAAATGTGAAATAATGTTGACGCGAGTGTTAAGCATTACGCGCTAGGCGGAACGAAACCTTCGGGTGTAATGGAACCTTCGCCAAAAAAGAATTTCTCCATTTCTTTTTCGAGGAACTCCCGAGATTTTGGGTCGATGGTGGACAAGCGGTATTCGTTGATGAGTATGGTCTGTTGGCGAAGCCACATTTGCCACGCTTCTTTCGAGACGCTTTGATAGATTTTCTTACCGAGTTCGCCGGGATAGGGCATGAACTCTAGCCCTTCCGCTTCTTTGTCCAGTTTTATGCAATGCACCATGCGTGTCATTTCACTCTCCGTCTTCGATGTGTATACGGTGTTAATTAGTGCCCAGGATTTTCGGGCGGGCTCTAATTAGTTATTTATGTTGTTTTGCAATGCCTTAAGCAAGCGTTTAACCGGTGCCGCAAGACCCAATTGCGCCGTGGCCGACAAATTGTACCAAGCAGCATCGTTCGCTGCCATGACGGCATCGTTTTCCTCAATTTCGGCGTGGATAGGTGTGATGTCTAACTGAAAGTGGCTAAATGTGTGCCGTACGGTTGGCCAGACATGCTGCGTGCGGAGTGTGCAAAAGAAGTTACGTTGGCACCAATCGCCAATAGACTCGCCATCGCCTACCTCGGGGAAACTCCACAGCCCGCCCCAGATGCCGGAAGGTGGGCGTTTAACCATTAGAATTTGATTTTCACTGTTGCGAAGCATGAGCATGGCAGTGCTTCGTAACGGTACATTTTTCTTAGGCTTGGGCATAGGAAATTCCCTTTGTTTGCCTAGTTTATAGGCGCTACAGGCGCGTCTCAGCGGACATTGTTCACAGCGCGGTGCGCGACGCGTGCAGAGCGTCGCCCCGAGATCCATAATCGCTTGCGTGTAATCGGCTACCCGATCCGTGGGCGTGTAATGTTCTGCGAGACGCCAAAGTTGTTGTTCAGTCGCGCTGTAGCCTGGCCACCCTTCGATGGTATTCATTCGGGTCAGCACTCGCTTTACGTTGCCGTCTAAGATAGCGTGGTGTTGACCCATGGATAATGCGAGTATTGCCCCGGCAGTAGATCGCCCGATTCCTGGTAACGCGCACACGGCGTCAAATTGCGTAGGGAATTGGCCATTATGGTGGCCGGAAATGGCTTGAGCGGCGCGATGCAAATTACGGGCGCGCGCGTAGTACCCAAGCCCCGTCCAAAGCGGCAATACGTCGTCTAGCTCGGCATTCGCGAGATCGGTCACCGTTGGAAACCGTGTTATAAAACGCTCGAAATAGGGGATAACGGTTGCAACTTGGGTCTGTTGCAACATGATCTCGGAGATCCATACGCGGTAGGGTGTGCGCTCCTTTTGCCAAGGCAGGTTTCGGCGGCCGTGCCGGTCAAACCAGGTTAACAGCTGTGGGCTTATCTTCTTCGCGGGAGTTAAGTCGTCGTGCATAATGTGAAACGACGGCGGTGACGTTCCCCGTGTGTGCTGTCGCCTTCGCCTAGAAGAATGACTTGAGTTTGTCCTGCAGTTCGTCTTTAGCTTTATCTTTAAGTTCTTGTTTCGTTTCCTCGACTTTTTTCTTTGCTTCGGCTTTGGCTTTGTCTTTAAGAACACTGCCTAAATCGAGTTTAAACGACGGTTCCACGAAGGTTCCGCCAACTTTAACGTCAATGGGCAATCCCTTGAGTTCCTCCAGTTCTTTGCCGCCTTGTCCCTTACTCGTACCAACGATTGTGGTCGTTGCCACATAGTCGATGGTTTGTTCGATAAGGTTGACCTTGCCTTTGCCGGAAACGCGCAACAAAGGCGATTTCAGGCTCAGGTCGTTATTGCTCGCAACGCCTTTGTCAAACGTCAACGAGGCGGAGAGTTCCGCAAAGTCGGTCTTCTCTGCCTCTTCGGCTGCTGTAGCGGGTTGGCCTTTGAGGCGTGCTTTGGCATCCCGGATGATCTTGCCAATATTGAGTCCCTTAACGGCGCCATTTTTAAAAGCGATCTCGGTTTTTCCGGAAAGGCTCTTCATCACTTCATCGGGAGTAATGCCCATAGCGCTAACGTTTATTCGGGCGTTACCCGCGCCTTGGAGCGTATCGTCCCCCGTCATGTCCTTTAATAACGGGCCCGCTTGTACGCCAGTGAGATTTTCGTCTACCGTAAACTTCAGAGTTTCGCCGCGCGCATCCAACTGCACGTTGCCGCTATAGACGCCTTCGTAAAGCTTGGCTTTGAGAGGGGTTATTTTGATTAGGCCATCTTTAGCGTTGAGGGTGGCCAGAAAATCGCTCACGCGCATGTTCGAAACCTTTAAGTTACCCACTTTCAGGTCGCCTTGAACGTTTAGCTCCCGCAACGTATCCATAGGCACTTCGGCAGCGCCGGCCGCAGCAGCGCTTGCCGGTGTCGCCGGCGGTTGCGCTTCTTCTTCCGCGGTGGGTGGTAGATAGCGATCCACATCGATGGCGTCAAGGGCGACATCAAACGTTACGGCCGGGGCAGTGAAATTCTTCACGGAGGCGTGACTGGTCACCGTGGAATCGTCAAGACGGACGACAAGATTGTTTACTTTGAGTAAGTCTGGCGTCGCTTCAAAACGTGCCGAAAAGCCGGCTTTTGTTAAGACGTTAGGGTCGCTTGTTTCGGGAATCGGTTGCGCAAGCTTTGTCAACAACTCGCGCGGGCTGAATTCGGCGAGCTGCAGCTCTCCATTGATGACAGGGGCATCGACGATTTGAGTGCCTTTAATGGCGCCGCTTAGCGTCGTGTCAAAGGTCTTGATCAATAGGTTGGCGACGTCTAAGGTTTGTTGTTGTAGATCGGCGTTGACATCCGTGGTAAGGGTGAGTTGCGCCGTGCCTCCCGGTATATCCTTGCCGCTACTGTCGACCACGAGCTTTAATGGCGATAAGCTAAGCTGTTGCGAATCAAGGTTAAAAGTAACCTCCGTGCCAAGTTGGCTATCGGCTGTGATGCCCGTCGCCTGGTCTTTTACATTCGATAGAACCTTTAACGCTGCCAAGGTCATTATGTTGGTCGTCATATCAACGGTCGCCTGAGTGGTGATAGTGACCGAGCCCTGATTGGCAGGTTCCTTTATATCAAAGTTCACGGTAAGGTCCGTGTCTTCAAGGCGATAAAGTTCATTGCTCAGGTCAACATTGGCACGCGTCTTTAGCGCGACGTGGGCGGTTGCGGGTGGTTGATTGCTGGTCAGATCGAAGGCCAATTGAACATCCACTGGCTTGCCAAGCTCCACGGCGCCGGTTTTAAGCGAGAGCTTTTCGATAGACTGGCGTGTGTCGGTAGATTCATCGACCCAAGTCAATCGTGTGTCAACGAACTCGATGCCGCCGATGGCGAGCGCCGCCAAGGCAGTCGGGGTTTCCTTCGGTTCGCTTACCTCCGGTGCTGTCTCATCGCTGGGTGTTTCTGGCGGACCGGCGACTAGGTCGTCCCAATTCGTCTGGCCTTGCTTGTTCTTGGCCAAATTAACGTGGGCGCCTTTAAGCGTTACAGTTGAGACCTCGACTTCTCGATTAATCAGCGGCATAAGTTTGACTTTGACGTCGGCGGAGGCGATCCGTGCGAACGGTTCCGATCCAAAGCCGGGCGCGTTTCCTAGCTCGATTTCACCTATGCTGATACCTAGCCACGGGAAAACCGACAGATCGATGTTTCCGGCGATCATTAAATCCCGCCCGGTTTGTTCTTTAACCAGCGTGGCGATACGGTCCTTGTGTTGGTTTGGATCAACGACCAAGGGGATAATAATAGCGGCTCCGGCGATAACGACGACGACGATTCCGACCAGATAAGCAATGATTTTAATTATTTTTTTCATGTAGTGATGCCTCCTTTCGAACCGCTAAGAGTGGCATTATAGACGAAACCGGGTAGGGAAATAGGCTTTTATTTACTGATTTCTTGAAAGTTATGGTAACCTACGACGTTAGAGTGTGTGCTCGATTGGGGCCAGGGTGGATAGCGGTCGCGTACGAAGCGCGCAAGGTTTTGAGAGCGCGAAAACACAGATCATTCCCGATAGTCGGTTTGGGTTTGCGATTGAAAATACGCTTCTTCAATGAGGTGTTTGGGCCGCGGAAATAAATAATTGTCCAAAGATTGCGCCGGATTTTAGCTCAGATTCAAGGCGCGGCAAGGGGCGCATAATCGCTTTATGTAACCCTTGCCGCAACACAGAAGCTGGGCCAAAAGACA
>CALZJI010000355.1 GCA_945787615.1 uncultured Chromatiaceae bacterium
CCTTCATCATCGTGGCCTTCATCATCGTGGCCTTCATCATCCTCGTTCTCGGCGATCGTAGTCGAACATCCTGTAACCGGCCGTTCTACGACCTCGTTTCCCGCTTGGGCCTCGATTAGGCAGGGCGCCGACTGCAGAGACGTGACTTTCACTTTCCATTTGAACTCTCGACTCACTGTAGTGGTCGCTAATAGATCACCGGTGCTTGCGTTACGTAAAGTCACCGCCGTTCCCGGCGTCGGATATCGCCCCTTTACCTTTAGTTTCGAGTCGTCTGCCTCCCACTCCGCCTCTTTAATGGTGAATTCACGATTCTCGCCTTCTTCCTCCTCCCCGTCGTCATCGGCTGATACTAACAGGGGGGATAGTAACAACAGCGTCATCATCAAGAAGGCCGTCGTCAGAGATCCGCGCCGAGCGCCATCTGGCTTCCATACACACGTGTTCATGATATTCCTCTCCTTTGTCTTGCCATCATCCCTTAGCCCCTGGTAGAGAGATCGCGGTGCTTATCCGCCGCTGCCGATTGCACAATGGTTTATGTGGACCATCAAATGGTTTTGAAGACCCCGAAACGCCGTATTATTGGTCTTCGCGATGTTGGAGGTAGAGGTAGCGCCCGTAGCGAGCCGAGTGGCGGCGTTGCAAAAAATGGTGAAAAACGTACTGAGATAAATCTTGAATGCCTCAATACGCAGAAATTGTACCGAAGCGGCGAGTGGCGGTCCGGAAAAGTGCGAAGAGGTGTATTTGCCTATCGGTGCAGCCATAACTGCTATGCCCCCTGCCAAACTTTGACTTCGCTTACGCGAAAGCTAACGGTAATCTAACTATTTACATCTTGTCCTGTTGGACTCGGCGGTCTGCTCGCCGCGACTTTTTCGGCATAAAATGCAGGCGTACTATTATTAATGAAACAAAAGTATACGCCCGTGAAGCTTAAGGTTTCCTTAAGGGCTCGCGAAGAAATAACTTCGCATTTTTCGCGCCCGGATTCGGGTCAGATTTGGACAGTCCGATTGAGCAAAACCGCGGGACTAGCTCGGCTAATTCGAGGATTTTGCGATTGGGGAATGAGACGTAGAAAAACGCGTGAAACATACACTTAACGGCACGACTGACAAAAAAACTGTCCACTTAAGTTTGGTTTAAGTTTGGCTCCTTACACTTCCCACAGAACGTTAAAAAGTCTAACTGGCTCTAATAACGGCAAGACAATAATGGAAGGAGACCATCGCCATGAAAAAGAATCTCGTAGCACTCTCAATTACAGCATTGTTGATGACGGCGTGCGGGGGCGGAGGCGGAGGAGATTCACTGCCGTCCAGTACGACCCTTAGTACGAATACGGGTCAGGATCCGACAACGCAAAGCGGAACGTTGTCAGTTTTGGTTGCTGACAATCTGACTGAACAATATGACGAAGTTTGGGTATCTATTAAGAGCATTGACGCCGACGATCAAAACGCCAACTTGGTGCGGTTGTTTGAGGACACTGATGGCCGTGTGCTCAATATGATGGAGTTACCAAACGTTGGCCGCGTTTTGAATACACTTGATGTGCCCGTGGCCACGTATACCACGTTTCGCCTCGAATTGGATAGCCAAATCGCGCTTGTCGATTCGAGCGGTAGCATGACGCTTGCGCGTATAAATGAGTTCGAGGATAGCGCGGAAATTGACGTACCGGGAGCCGTCGCGGTGGCGAGCGACGATGCAGTATCAGTAACCTTTGATTTTGATATCGAGCAGTTTAGTTACGATTCTTCAACGGGCATCGTTGTACCCGCTATTCTAGTTATCGATGAAGAAAGCCTGAGAGAGATTGACGCAAAAATCGAGGGGCGTGTTACGGCTGTTAGCGACTCAACGCATTTTGAAGTTCAACTCCCAGGAAACAATACTCCCGTATTGATCCAGCTACATGAAAACGCGGTAGTAACCGATAAACTGACAGTCCATACAGAAGATGACACGTCGCTTCTTGGGATCGGGGATGACGTTGAAGTATACGGAAAATTCGATACTTCAGACCTAAGCATGGACGCGCTGAGTGTATGGAAAGGTAGCGCCGCGCAAGAGCTAGGTGTTGACAATGACAGGAGCGAAATCGAGGGCTTTGTTCAATCACTTGACGGTAGTGAACTCGAACTGAATATTATAGAGTCTGATTTCTCTCCCTCTACTAATACCGTTACGGTGGCGAACGTGAGTAACGCCTATTTCTCACGAGGTCGACTCGATCTGCTTGGAACCGGGCAACGCGTTGAGGTGAAAGGCTATTGGGACGGCCAGGTCTTCGTGGCCGATTTTATAGAAATAGAAGGGGCGAATGCGCCGTTCATAGACGATAGCGGCATAGAGAATGCCTATGCCGAGGTAAGAGGACAGGTCGTCGCGTTCCACCAAGACCAGATTCAACTTCGCGTTCAAGAACTTGAACACTTCGGTGGCCCGTTGGCGGAAGAGATGACCGTAGACCTTGGTCGTGCCTGGTTTAAACACGGCGACCTAGCATGTCTCACTGATGGCGTAAACATTGAAGCGAAGGGGCCGGTACGCGACGGCGTTATGGAGGCGAACGTTGTAGAGTTCGAAGATGACTGTAGCGTTAGCTCCTCTATCGGTAGTCCTCGTCACGACAGTAATGACTCCAGCGAAACAAATGACGATGAGTTCGGGAGCGAGGACCGCGATGACTCGGTTGAGTCTGATGATCCCGGTTCGGATATCGACGCCGAGGATGAAAATGATCTTGACGGCGATGACGGTAGTGATTCCGCTGCCCTGGACGAAGACGACTCTGGTATCGATGAAGACGGCGGCATAGACAACGACGATTTTGCCGGATCATCGGATGGTGATAGTGATAACGACGACGGACATAGTGGATTATCGGACGGCGATGGCAGCGACGACCGCACTGGTTCATCGAACGACGACCTCAGCGGTTCATCGGATAACGATGACAGCCGTTCCGACAACGACGACCTCAGCGGTTCATCGGATAACGTTGACAGCCGCGCCGACAACGACGATCTCAGCGGTTCATCGGATAAGGATGACAGCCGTACCGATAACGACGACCGCAGCGCTTCATCGAATGACGATGGCAGCGGCGCCGATAACGATGACCGCAGTGGATCATCGAACGATGACAGCCGCGCCGACAACGATGACCGTAGCGGTTCATCGAACGATAACAACCGTGCCGACAACGACGACCGTAGCGACTCGCCGGACCGCGATAGCGAAGTTTAGTTATTAAGTACCGTCTTTTTCAAGATATTGTTATCGTTGCGCACGTCGATTTCGCTGAAAAGGGGGTGGGGTGCGCCCCCTTTTCGTTTCGTGAATCGCGACAATATGGCTCAGCTGCGTAATTGTGATGTGCAATGTGCGAAAAAACAAAGATACGTGACTACGAGTGACAGAAACGGGCTACGACATCGAACACTACCGATAATCCCATGAGGCGCCAGCGTTCGCTTTGGCGCTATTAATTACTAACGGTTGTGGAGTTGTGATTTGGCGGGTTTAACCTTAATATTTCGTTGTGGTTTATGAACAATGGCCCGCATTGCCAGCGGCTACAGAACGCAATCAGTTGTCATTGAATAAACACGACGCAGCTGTTGTCTACGACCATCTCGTAACGACAGGTTTTTCGGAAGATGCCGTTTCGTGGTTACCCTTTCGTACTTAACCAATTGTGGTGAAGGCAGTGTACCGCAACGTAAATAGGATCGTGGTGAGCCGGCTTTTAGTTGCTTGGCTGGCGCTTTCGTTCGTAATCGGGGGCGTCGTATATTTCACGGAAATGAAGAAAGTAGACAGTTTTATTATTGACTTGGCCCTGTCTGAGTCTGCGGTTTTCGATACTCAAGTCGCCGATACCATCTCCGCATTGGAGGCCGGCGCAATGAGTTCGTTACAAGCCAAGGCCGATGCGCTTACAGCACGCCATTTTTCGGTGGTTGAGTTATACGGCCAAGATAGGGAGCACTTGCTTATCTCTGCTCGGCATGAGGGTATGGGCATCGAGGCGGAAATAGAAAAATACCATCATAAATTTCCGATGAACGACACCGTTCATCACGAGAATTACAGGATAGACAACGCGTTTTTCGCCCAAGTCTTGATTCCGCTGGTCAATTCCCAGGGCGAAATTTCTGGATATTTTGATGGTGTTTATCGCGTTGAGCAGTCGACCTTTGAGCAGATACGCCGACGCGTTTATCAAGTTTTATTTCTCGTTTTAGCCTCGGTTTTTGTTTGTTTCCTCGTGCTTTACCCGCTTATAATTTCATTAAATCGAGAGCTCTTCAAATACTTCAATGACCTTTTAAAGGCCAATGTCCAATTGTTGGAGGTGCTCGGCGGTGCAATCGCGGTTCGAGATACGACGACCAGTGAGCACAACTATCGTGTTACGTTCTATGCCGTTAAACTGGGTGAGGCGATCGGGCTCAACAGCGACCAGATACGAAACCTGATGGCCGGCTCGTTTTTGCACGACGTGGGCAAGATCGGCGTTCACGATGCGATCTTGCGGAAAAACGGAGCGCTATCCACAGAAGAAACTCAGCACATGAGACGACATGTTACGCTTGGGGTGGATATCGCCAGCAAGGCTAATTGGTCTCGCGCGGCGCTCGATGTGATTGAGTTTCATCACGAAAAATATGACGGTAGCGGCTACGCTCAAGGCCTAAAGGGCGAACACATTCCTCTAAACGCGCGTATCTTCGCGGTTGTCGACGTATTCGACGCGCTAACATCGAGGCGACCTTATAAACGCGCTTACGACTTCGATACGGCGATTCAGATGTTAATGCAAGAAAAGGGACGCCATTTTGACCCGCTCATACTCGAGAATTTCACCGCGATCGCAAGAAATCTCTATGGCATGATAAAGACTGCCAATAGAAAGCAACTAGAATCCATGCTTAACGAATTAGAGAACCGGTATTTTTTTCTTCGGTAGCAGCGAACCGAAAACGCCTTAAATTAAGATTCTCTTAAGAATCGCGGATTACACTCAAAGTCTGCGTGTATAGGGCGCCGAAGATTAAGCCAACGGCAAAGGGGTCGTTGTTTCTTCGCAAGAGACCAGTTCGGAATGCGATGTCTGTTATCGTGGCAGCGGGTGCATCGATTTCGCCACCTTAGGTTACGCGCCGGTCAGCGAACGCAACGGCGTACCGGTGTTCATCGGTCACCATAAAGATGTATCTGACGAGTTCTCAGCTCAACATTTCTTTTTCAACGTGCATGGGAAATACCTCAGAGAGGAGGGCATTGGTTGCGATGCATATCAACGTTCCGCGGCGCCACGGTGAACAAACGAGGAGAATTATCATGTTTAGTAAACAGATAGTGACGACATTACTGGCGAGCACCTTTGTCGTCGCCGGTTGCGCCAATCAACCCACGAAAGAGCAAACAGGTATGGTGATTGGTGGCGTGCTCGGCGGTGTACTAGGGTCTCAAATTGGTGGCGGCGACGGACGAACCGCCGCTATCATCGTTGGGACGCTGCTCGGTGCGGCCATAGGTGGTTCCATCGGCCAATCGATGGACGAGGACGACCGGGTAAAATCCGCCCACGCCTTGGAATCGGTGCGAACCGGGGTGCCTTCCACCTGGCTCAATCCAGATACCGGAAACAAATACACAATCACGCCCACTCGTACCTTTGAAACGCGCGACGGACCTTGCCGAGATTACACCATAGAAGCCCTTATCGGCGGTCGGCCTGAAACTGTTCACGGCACGGCTTGTCGACAAGCCGATGGGAGTTGGCAAGCCGCCGGTTAGCCCGCATTTCTCACAGGAACGCGCGAAAATCGCGCAGGAGATTGTTTTCACACTGAATAATCTGAACGAGTGGAATAACAGTGTCTATTTCCGAGTGAAGAAAATTCAGTGTGGAAACAATAAACAAGCGAGATCGTGTGGGTCCTGTGAGAAATGTGGGTTAGATGAGTTGTTGAGGGATTATTAGCCGAGCGGCTTGGATTCGCCAATGCCATAGGGTTGCCCGTAGTAAACGCCGATTTTTCGTAGCGTATCCAGAATCAAGTCGTTCTCGATAAATTCGGCAAAGTTTTTTTTTGCTCATACTCGAGGCAATGTACCGAAGACTACGGGGTGGCCGGGACGCATTTTCACCCGCCGGAAACGAATCCTGCAACCGAGTTCCTAAAACACCTTTTTTACGTAGTCGTGCTTGCCAACCGAGACACTCCCAGAACGGGCATCGTGCTTCGATTCGATCTCTCCACCCATACCTTACCAGTTATCCAGTGCCTTGCACACGTCGTTGATCCACGAGCGGTCGTGGTCGGCAGCAATCACAATCGGCGGGATGGCCGCGCAATTTCTTAACGCCGTGGGGCAGCGCCTTGATGATGGCTTGCAGATTTTCAACCGCACCACGTTCCGAGCCGGGCAGATTCACGATGAAGGTGGCGCCGCGGATCCCCGAAGTACCCCGCGATAGGATTGCGGTTGGGGTTTTGGCCAAGGACGCATAACGCATGGCCTCGTCGAAACCGGGCGTTGGACGTTCCACGACCTCGCGGGTAGCCTCGGGGGTCACGTCCCGCGGCGCCGGGCCCGTACCGCCCACCGTCACCAGAAGATCGACGGAACGATGATCGCAATAGCGACGCAGGGTCGCGGCGATCTGCATCTTGTCATCGGGAACCAGATCGGTGTGCTGGACGTGCGCCCCAAGCTCTTCGCGCAGCAACTGGGCCACCGCGGGTCCAGCGGTATCGAGGGTCTCCCCCCGGGAGCAGCGGTCACTCACCGTGACCACAATCGCCTGTGGTGCAACGCGGGGTACTTCGTCCACCACCTCGATCGCATCGTAAGGGCGCACTTCTCCTCCGTGTTCGACTGTTGCGAACACGCCGGCGTGGGCCATAAGGTACGCAGTAGTGATGTGTTCCACCCGCTCCGGTTGTTGGAAGTGTTTTCCGATCTGAGTGATGCGTAACACGACGTCATGACCTAAACGTAACCGAGAGCCAACGCCTAAGGTCGCGAATGGCAAGCCGGATACTCTGAGGTTTTCTGCAAAAACACCGGGT
The DNA here is from genome assembly GCA_945787615.1 of uncultured Chromatiaceae bacterium. Classification (GTDB taxonomy): domain Bacteria; phylum Pseudomonadota; class Gammaproteobacteria; order JAADHS01; family JAADHS01; genus CALZJI01. The sequence continues at coordinate 7,101 of CALZJI010000355.1, forward strand.
CTTAATTCTCCGTGACCAAGCCCCTTGATATTCTCATCGGCTAAAAGACTCACCTGCCGATGCCCTTCCCCCGCATGGGCATCGCCGTCGATACCGTAGTCCGGACGAAACCGAGCCCAATCCGCCGGCTTTTTCAGTTCCCCTTTTCTGCCGCTGACGCAAATATGTTCAA
>CALZJI010000356.1 GCA_945787615.1 uncultured Chromatiaceae bacterium
AGACTCACCCCCAGGGATCGTGTAGTGCGATCATATTGGTCGACGTTTTCTTCAACAATTGAGCCACTAAACGCGAGTTCGTCGGTTCGCGGATTACGTACGGGTATACGATATTTCGTCGCGAAAGCTCTACCAATCTGCGAAACATTCACTTCGGTGTTAATACGATGTCCTCGCCGGTTGACGCGGGGCATTTCCCAGCCGATTTTACCCCGCGCGCCCGTGTCGGTTCCATAACCGAGCCCAAAAGTATATCGATGGCGTTTCTTAGGGGTCAATCTAACGTCTAAGGGTACATTCAGCCCGTCGAACTGGTCGGCTCTCGGTTCGACTTCGACAACACCAAAATAGTCACTGTCGATTAATGCTTGCTGCAAATTGACCAAGCTGCCGACGCTGTAAAGGTCGCCCTCTTTGAAGGGCACGAAACGAAGCATTAGTTCAGGTGTAATGACGTCTTGTAGCAAGTTTACCGAACCGAAGCGATATCGTGGTCCGCTTTGGAAGTGTAGCCGCACTATGGCATGATACGCCTGTAGGTCAATCAGAATTTCTTGCTTGAGGAATCGGGCATCGAAGTAGCCGCGTTCCGCAGCGAGATTGACGAGGGAACTTTTCACTGCCTCGTAGTCCATGTGGTTTAACGTTTTACCGATTCCGATCGGTAGACTTGCCGTGAGTTCCTTAAATCGTGGATCATCCTTCGCCTCACCGCTCAGCGCGAAATCAAATTCACCGACCGGTAAAGGAGGTCCGGCATCGACGGTATAGGTCGCGCGCCAATGTTCGGTTTCTTCTTCCTTGAGCTCAGACCGAATGCTGGGTTTGTAGAAACCGTAAGGCGCTAAAGCCTCCTTGATTTGTTGTGGGGCATTCTCGTGGAGTCGTTGAATGCGCGCCGTTGTTAACAACGGATGGTCTTTCTGTTGCTCTATGGTCAAATAAAAGCTTACATTTTCCGCAAGTTCTTTCTTCAATCCTTTTAAGTCCACCGTCACGACAGGGGCTGACCACGCGACCGACGGGCAGATAAGTATCGCGACCAATACAAATAACGGACGTGCAACCCAATACACAGCGAGAATTACTTTTATGTTTTTATTAAAATAATAGAGGTTTTGAGTTTGTGCGTTTACAATACATTATGAGGCTCTGTAAAGACAGCCCCACACCTTAAGTTCATGTCAAACCCGACCGAATACGATAGGAATAGGAGATGTTATCGTACTAAAGATTTTTTGTACTATGATACCGTACAGGGTAGCAAAGCGGGGAGCATACTTGGGATACTAATCAATGCTCTAACAGTTCATCTCGTTTCTCTTCCGCATGGCCGCCTCCGTCTTCGTGCCTTAAGGCAGTGTTCTGTCTCCTAATTTTCTCTTGACGCCTCAAGGTCCCCTTGACACAATCGCCACCAGGGTAATTATAGCTACGAGTTTATAATACGGGTACGGGACGATAAGTGAGTTTTACCATGACGCGATTTCTATTGACGATTGTAACGATGACACTTGCCAGCGCAATTCCGGTCGCTTGGACCGCCGGGGCCTCGCCGCAGGATGTCGTTATCGATACGTCGAACCGTATGATCGAACGTCTTAAAGCGGAAAAAACGGTCATTGAGAACGAACCAAGCAAGATTTACGAGTTGGTCGATGAGATTCTGTTACCGCAGTTTGATTTTGTGCGGATGTCTAAACTCGTGCTTGGCAAAAATTGGCGCAGGGCGACAGTGGATCAACGGAAACGTTTTACGAGCGAATTTCGTGAATTGTTGGTACGGACCTACGCTACATCGCTAGCGGAATATACGGACCAAGAAATTGTCTTTCTGCCCTTTCGCGGTTCCGCTAGTGACAACAACGCGACCGTGCACTCAGAAGTCACGCGACCCGGTGACATCCCGGTAGAAATTTCGTACCGACTACACAATCAGAACAATGCATGGAAAGTGTTCGACGTGACCATTGAAAACGTTAGCCTTGTCACCAACTATCGCTCCAGTTACGCTCAAGAAATCAAGAAAAGTGGATTGGACGGATTGATCACCAAACTCGCCGAAAGGAATGCTAAGGCGAGAAACAATCTTGCGAGCGGGTAATCACAAAGCGGCTCATAGTATACGCTTTAACGCCAGTTATTTCTTCGCGCTTACTTTGCATAGCACGTCGAGACGCTATTGCGGCCGGATTTTTTTATTGCTTGGTATTTCTGCCAGAATGCGGAATCAACTTCCCGCAAATGCTTTGGCGCATTGGCATTTCGGTAGCGTGTCAAAGCACGTGGGCCGCCGTTATAAGCGGCATAGGTTGCTCTGGCTAGGTTGTGTAAGTTACCGGTTTTTTGGTGTTCTTTTTTGCGTAAAGCATAGTCGTTGAGGTAGTACATTAAAATTTCCGTTCCCGCGCTGGCGTTGTAGGCGAGGTCCCACTTTAGATCATGGAGGGTATAAAACCCTCGCCAGACCCGCGGATTGATCTGCATAATGCCAACGTCGCCGGTCCCCGAGCGTAACGGTTGGCGTTTGCCTTGTTGATTGACAAATTGACGCCAGCAGCTTTCCTGCCATGCTGTTGCCAGGACCAAGTGTCTAAACAAACCGCGATGTGCGGCGCTGAGGTTTTGGGCGTTAAGCTGTTGCTCAGTGACAAAATCCAAAACGTTGCCAACTAATGGAAGATAGACATCCATGTCTTTACGTTGGGGTACCCAGTTGTTCAATCGTTTCAGGAGCGTTTTGTCGGGGCCCTCGGCGGCGAATGCAGCGTTAATAAATAAGTTAATCCAGTTTGAACGATTCGATAGTTGCTGAGTTTTAAATGTAGCGTTGAGGCCAAATAGTTTGCGAAGTTCAGGGTCAATTCTATCGTTAAATTCGGTTGGATCGATGCGGGTATTAGGCGCCAATAATCTCGCAAGGCGGCGAAGCCCATCCACGGAGATGTCGATCCCTAATTCGGGGCCCGCCGCGTCGATGGCTTGGAGGATATCCACGGCTGTTAGGAAGCTGAGGTATTGCATCGCCGCCAATCCGCGTTGTCCGGCGTTGACCCGACTGAGTACTGGAGCTAAGCGCCGCCAAGTACGGATGAAAAGCTGCTTTATAGGATCTTCGTTACCGCGCGGTTCCGCGTTGATATAGGCTAATAAATCGTAGCGGGTATCCAATAAAATGGCTAATAACGATTTTCTTAACGCAGGATTGAGCGTTTCGTTCGCCGCTTGTTTTACGATAAAGGTGATAAACGCATCCCACTGATCGAGTGTTTGCCTAAAGCGCACGACCTCTCTTTCAGTCAGTTTTTGTTCTGGCCGCGGTTTCGCAGTAGCTAGAGCCGGCACGTTCAACCGGAAGTTAGTTCTAACTCCGTTCGGCATAACCTCAATCCGTGTTATGTTCAACGATTCAAGTATCGATCGAACTGTTGCCCGGTGTGCAACCGGTGAAGCGCCTAAAAGAACGGGCCGTGCTTCGGAAATGATAGGGTTGAGGTCTATCTGCGCACGTTCGAGTCGCGGATGGACGTATTGTTTAACCCACTCCCAAAGCGTCGTCGACGCCGAGGCTGCTACACCCGGTTGTTCGTATATTCGCGAGTCGACGACGTGAATACGAATTTTGCGTTGGTCGGCTATGAACTGGTGGTGGGTTTCGATGAAGCCTTGCCAACGTAATACAACCATGCAGCGCTCGCCCACCCGTGCACCCACCAGCGCTTGGGCTTTAGACGTCACTCTTAGTAGCACCTCGAACCTGTCCACCTGAGGTTGCGACAACACTAAGAAGTTACACCCTGAACCGTCATCCCAAACACGCGCTGTGTTCCCCGGCTCTGTAAAAACTTCTTTTTCAAGTATCGTTGCAATTGCCGAGTAGTTTATGGTCAACGGTAAATCAACCGGCTTCGCGAGGGTGGTGGTGGCGCATGAAAACCAGGTGCCGATTATTACAATGACAGAAGCGGCGGTCGAATATATCTGGCCTAGCCGATGTCGGGCTGCACTGTTTGATGAATTCTTCAAAAGAGACCCTCGACAATTTCCATTAGTAGGCTTGTTTCGCGGTCTATCTCGGGGCGAGAGCGAGCGCAGAGTCGCGGATTCATTAAGCTGTGTTGGGCGGGAGCCCTCAAGCGCCCGGCGCTGCATTGTTCGATCGTCGCGGCGCACCACCCCGTTTCATCTGGTCCGTTAGGCACCGCCAGTTTGGCCCAAATAGCGGAACAAAATGTCTTGCCACGCCTGTGAGTCTAACTTTTCCAACAGTACCCGGTTGATGGATTCTCGCCATCGACTCGATGCAGGCAGGGCGATGCCATAGCTCTGACGGCGAAAGGTTACCGGTAAAACGTGAACCGTGTCCCTGAAATCGCGGTTGGTAAGATATTGTAGCAATGGCTGGTCATACACCAGCGCGGTAACTTTTCCGTCGGCGAGGGCTTGAAGGGCTTCCTGTAATGAGTTAAACGGTGTGTACTCGATACGTTGGTCGCGTAAATACACTTCGCTAGTGGAGTTACTGACCGTGGCAGTCGTTACGCGATAAAGATCCTGTGGTCCTTGTATGGTCGATTCTAAACGGCCGATAGTCAACGCCGTGGCGAATGCGGCCGTAAAACTTGAAATAATAATGATGCTCGCGAACATCCATATCAGGGCGATAAGCCTTCCGCCGACGGTTACGGGGGCTTTGTCTCCATAGCCAACCGTGGTCATTGTGACCGCGGACCACCACAGGCCTGAACCGACGCCGTGAATCATGGGCCCGCCAAATTGCTGATTCCTTCGGTGTTCGAAAAACCACACGGTTACTCCGACTAAGAGCAAGAGCGCTAGCAACGCCAACACGGCTTGAAAAAATGGCCATGAAAAAAAAGACTTGGTGGCGCCAATCCAGGCGTTTTCTCCCGACGTGCTGGTGGCGATACTCAGCCCCGATAGGTAGAAGGGATGGCTGAAGTCCATGTTCGCTTCGCGCTCCGCGTTGATAGTGAGCGCCGATACGGCCGCATCTAGCTCGCTGCGCTTCACACCTTCCAAAAGAGTTGCTAAATCGCGTTCTTCGAACGTAAAGGCTACCTGTAGTTCCTCGGCAATTTCACGCCACAGGTCGATGCTAATCCCTTCCCATGCGCCGTCCGCGTCCTTGATGGCGAAGGGAGGCGCGTGTTTCGTACCGATGACCAGGGTTCCGCTTGTCGCGACCGGCTCGGTATCGGCCTCGACAGTCGTCAACGGCATCAAACAACACAACAGTAGGATTTTAAATAGACGTCTCACTGTACTTGCTTCTCTTACAGGTGTTGCCCTCCCGGCACAATTCCTAGCGGGTCCTATCATCTTAGTATAAACTATCCGCTTGGGACAGCGTGTTAGGGCGGTGGAAAATAATTATTATCCAAAGATTGCGCCGGATTTGCGCTCAGATTCAAGGCGCGGCAAGTGGCGCGTATCGGAATATGCAACACGTGCCGTAACGCAGAAACTGAGCGAAAACACAAGCAAGGTTGGATAATTATTTTTTTCCGTGGCCCTTAAGTGTTTCCTTCGGCTATATCGCATGACTAGTCCACGGTGTAGTCAGAGATTGGTGTAATCTGCTAGATCCGGCTGCGAGTTACTCTTTACTTTAGACCTCGAGGCTACCTCGCAAGTCACAGTAAGATAGCGTCTTATCGAGTCTTAAGGGCCACGGAAAATAATAATTATCCAAAGATCGCGCCGGATTTTTGCTCAGATTCAAGGCGCGGCAAGTGGCGCATATTGGGATATGCAACAATTGCCGTAACGCAGAAGCTGAGCGAAAAGACAAGCAAGGTTGGATAATTATTTTTTTCCGTGGCCTTAATTCGTGTTTGTTGCGATCATTGATGCTAATACACAACGACGCGCCAATTAAAGGCCAATCAGACATTCCGTTATCTAGCTTTAACATCGGTATAGGTGATCGACCGAATGTGCCAGTTTAAGCAACGCGACGACAGTAAAACGCCGTATGGCGCGTGGCGGGAAAATGCGTCTTGAAGAGACAGATTCAAACGTGGCGTAGCGTTGCGTGACGTGCTCGCGTTATTTGTGCGGATGATTACCGATTCCGTTAGTGACCCGGCTCGAGTGGGAGAAAGATGTATGAATTATTGCGCTACCGTCTACTCATTTCGCCGTTGAGGTTACACGCCTATACATGTGGTTCGCCATCGAGAAAGACCCCTTGTCTTGCGTCTGTGAAGCATTTCATCTCCAGCGTTTATGGCTACTAACTATTTTCTATTTTGGCATATAGCCTCGTAGATTTATCTTGGAGCGATCGTGTCTTGGGGGAGGTTGGCCGTGATTATGCCTATATGTCATAAAATATAACGTTTTGATCGTTGTCATACTCCTGCTGCTATTTTCTCACTACATTCTACAAGATTATTAAATGATTACATGAAAATTATAGAAGTTGTTACTACGCCGGGACATATCGATACAGTGACCAGTATTGCAGAACAACACGGTGCACTGGACCACTGGATAATTCGTTTAGACGTAGAAAATGAGCGCCAGGCCGTTCGGCTTCTCGTGAGTGATAATCGCCGGCAAGGGATGCTCGATGCGTTGCAACATGCGCTCGGGACCAGTCCTCAATTCCGGTTGGTTGTCATGCCTATAGAGGCAACATTGCCTCGTCAGGCCGAGGACACACAAGAACCCAAGGAAAAAGGGCGCGGCGCGAGCGCGACGCGTGAAGAACTCTATCAAAACGTCGTAAAAAGCGCGGTACTCGATAGCAATTTCTTGTTACTGGTATCTCTATCGACGTTTGTCGCGGCGATAGGTCTTTTAGAGGACAATGTGGCCGTGGTGATTGGGGCGATGTTGATCGCGCCACTGTTGGGGCCCAACATCGCGCTTGCACTCGCGACAGCCCTCGGTGATGCAAAACTGATGTGGCAGTCTTTGAAGACCAATTTAGCCGGATTAGGACTGGCTTTTGCGCTTTCGTTGTTAATAGGCCTTCTCTGGTCGCCGAACATTGAAAGCCAAGAGTTATTGGCACGTACTGTCGTTGGCTTTGATTCTATCGCGCTAGCGCTTGCCTCCGGTGCGGCGGCAGTACTTTCGCTGACCACGGGACTATCGAGCGTATTAGTGGGCGTGATGGTGGCCGTGGCGTTGCTGCCGCCTACGGCGACCTTTGGATTGATGCTAGGATCGGGTCAACTGGGTCTGGCTTTTGGCGCGTTACTGTTGTTAGTCGCGAATATAGTCTCCGTGAACTTGGCGGCGAAGCTCGTATTCTTGTATCGAGGCGTGAGGCCCCGTACGTGGTATGAGAGACAAAAAGCGCGCGAATCGATGAAGACGTATATTATTTTCTGGGTCGCTTCGTTGTTTATTCTAGTCGTGGCGATTTATTTGCGGGCCCAATTCGCTCCATAGGCGACAGGCTTTTGCGACGCGTATCGCCTCGTATCGTACCTGAACTGAATAAACTACAAATCTCCACGTGCAGGATACGCGTGGGGAGTCTTTCTTAAAAAAAATCGAAGTACAGATATAAAGGATAAGGAAATGCTACTCTTTGTAACCCACTACAACACGTGGTTTTTTCTAGTCATTGCCCTCGCATTGCTTACCCAAGTATCAATGGCTCGAGAAGACGCGGTTTCGCCGGCCGTGCCTCCATCGGTTCAGTCCGCGGCAGAGGGCCCCACGGCCGCGGAACAAGAACTCGAACAAAATTTTTTGGCACTCATCGAGTCGATTACGAATGTGAAGAATGAGCTGATTGAGCTTAAACGGCAGCTGCGAGCAGCGCAAGACGACGTCGATAAGAAAAAATTGACCGGTGAAATCGATAAATTAACCCTTCGACAGGAAAAGCTGGAAATTGCCCTTGAGGAGTTCGCCCTGGGGGGCGTCGATCTCGACCTGTTTCGAGAACTACCGGATACTAAATTCGATTGGAAGAAAGAGTTACAGGATGTTGTCAAGCCGCTGCTTATTGAGCTCAAGAAACTCAGTGAGCGACCGCGGATGATTGAGAAATTGAGATCTGAACAGAAGTATTACCAAGCCCGCTTGCCTATAGCACAACGAGCCGTTCAAAAAATCGAAGAACTTAAAAAAGTAGTTGCATCCCCACCGTTGAAGAAAGAGTTAACCGGATTGGAAGCAGAGTGGAAGAAACGACGTGATGAACTAAACAGCCAACTCATGGTCGTGACGTTCCAATTGGAGGATGCGCTTGCGCCCGATCCGGAGGATGAAGGGAAAATCGCTGCGAGTTTTAAGGAATTCTTTAGTGGCCGAGGTTTAAATTTTTTATTGGCGCTGGGCAGTTTTTTAGTTGTCTACTTCTCGCTTATATACGCGAGTCGCTTTTTTAGTAGCGTCGTCCTTCGACGTAAAAAGCGCGGCGAACATTTCATCGCGCGATTGTCAAATTTATTGTTTCAGTCGTTGACCGTCATCCTCGCTCTGTTTGTGGCGATGGTGATGCTCTATTTTCGTGGGGATTTTTTGATACTTGGGCTACTCGTCATCTTCCTGTTCGGTATCGCGTGGACGCTCAGACAATCGGTTCCGCGCTATCTAACTGAAGCCAAAATTCTACTTAACATAGGTCCCGTTCGCGAAGGCGAACGGGTTATGTATAACGGGATTCCTTGGACAATTACCTCTCTCAACGTCTCTTCGACGCTGCAAAATCCCTTACTGCGACGTGGAACAATTCGGCTGTCCATTGAGGAAGTCGCGAATCTACATTCCCGTCGCTACGCCAAGGAAGAGCCCTGGTTTCCAAGCAGGGAGAACGACTTTGTGATCCTCGACGGGGACGTCTTTGGTAAGGTCTTGCTACAAACACCGGAAATAGTGCAGCTACAAGTCATTGGTTCGGTCAAAACCTTTTCAGTAGAGAACTATCTCGGAAAGAATCCGAGAAATCTCTCTATCGGAAATTTTTCTATAGCCGTTACGTTTGGACTCGATTATAAACACCAAGCGGAAATCACTACGACCGTACTAGAACAGCTTAAGGCTTTTATCGGAGAGCGG
>CALZJI010000357.1 GCA_945787615.1 uncultured Chromatiaceae bacterium
GTACCGCACGTGGTTGATCCAGCCTTGCACAGAGGCATCGAACTCCGCGAAACTCAACCATCCCGCTTGCCAGAAATGTAGGGTGAGTTAGGCGCGTCTTTTTGCGCCGTAACCCACCAGTAGTGCCGTTAGGTCCTCATTAAAAAAATAGGTCGAGTTGCTACGCAACGCGTGGCGGGTTACGCAAAAAGACGCTAACCCGCCCTACATTCTGTTCCCTGTCCGCCGCGTAGCGGCGGCTCGCTATTTCTTACCCGAGTTTTCGATGGATTATCGTCGTATCACGGTGCCTCTATTCATCAGCCTGTGCGCCTTAGTCGATCGGGATTGGGGGTTCTTCCTGTCGAACCTGGTCCCCACACATATTGGCTCAAGACCTTTTCACGCAGCCCCCAGCTGTCCGCGTAGCGCACGTGGTTGACCCAGCCTTGCACGCTGGCATCGAACTCGGCGAAACTCAACCATCCCGCTTGCCAGAAATGTAGGGTGAGTTAGGCGCGTCTTTTTGCGCCGTAACCCACCAGTCATGCCGCCGGGCACTCATTAAAGAAACAGGTTGAGTTGCTACGCA
>CALZJI010000358.1 GCA_945787615.1 uncultured Chromatiaceae bacterium
CCTCAATCGCAAAATCCTCGAATTAGCCGGGCTAGTCCTGCGGTCTTGCTCAATCGGATTGTCCACATCTGACCCAAATCTGGGCGCGAAAAATACGAAGTTATTTATTCGCGAGCCCTTAAGTGGGTCCGGACTCGCAGTGAGAATGCGCGCGATCGTTCATCGTAGTTTCATCGCTATATGACCCAAAAAAACACGGGTAAAAAAAAACCCCAGATCTGATGACCTGGGGTTTTTCACTTTAAGAGCCTGGCAGTGTCCTACTTTCGCATGGGTAACCCCACACTATCATCGGCGCTAAGCGGTTTCACTTCCGAGTTCGGAATGGGATCGGGTGGTTCACACTTGCTATGGCCACCAGGCAAACTGGCTGAACTCTTGGAGCGACCAGAAACTCAGGCTTGTCACACAGAGTATGTCGACTCTACGCGCCCTCTGCTTCGCTCCAGCGTTCTTATTTTCGAAAATTGTCATGCGCAAAAAAGGTATCTGCATTCCGGTACGTTAGTTTTTCGTACCGCGACCAGCGAGCGATTATAACCACTTACCAAACCAATTGGGTGTTATATGGTCAAGTCTCACGGGCAATTAGTACTGGTTAGCTTCATACATTACTGTACTTCCACATCCAGCCTATCAACGTCGTAGTCTTCGACGACCCTTTAGGGGACTCAAGTTCCCAGGGAGACCTAATCTTGGGTGAGGCTTCCCGCTTAGATGCTTTCAGCGGTTATCCCGTCCGTACATAGCTACCCGGCTGTGCCACTGGCGTGACAACCGGAACACCAGAGGTACGTCCACTCCGGTCCTCTCGTACTAGGAGCAGCTCCCCTCAAGTCTCCAACGCCCACGGCAGATAGGGACCGAACTGTCTCACGACGTTCTAAACCCAGCTCGCGTACCACTTTAAATGGCGAACAGCCATACCCTTGGGACCGACTACAGCCCCAGGATGTGATGAGC
>CALZJI010000359.1 GCA_945787615.1 uncultured Chromatiaceae bacterium
CGTGACATCAATATCGAAGACGCGTTTGAGTAAGCGCGCCCATTGGACAGGAAGCCCAGGTGCCGCGTAGCACATGGATGTGCGAGAGAGGCCAGCTGATATAGCGTCGACCTTTGGTACCGCCCTCTACCGGCTCGTCGCCCTCCTGTTTGGGTGGGTGGCTCGGGAACAATGTCTGAGCGCCACGCGGCGTTGGGCGCCAGCACGCCGTGGGTCGCTCTCGCACATCCATGTGCTTCTCGACATTAGAACATCCTGTTCGTCAAACGGATCAAGTTCAGACGCGGGCGCGGTACTAAGGCCGCCAGCCGTTGCAATAGCTCCAACGGTGACATGACGATGTGCATGGTCCCATCGCGAAAGGGCGTCTTCAATTCGTAGACGACTTGGTCGCAGCCGTGAGTGTCAGACGTTTTTGTACACGGATGTACTTATGCTGCAAAGCCATGGATGGCTAAGAGCAGCCGTTGGCAATCGCGGGTCGAGTGCAGACGCAATTGTCCCTAAGCGTCTAAGTACCCTACAGCCATGTAGGGCAACGTAGCGACAAAAGCGTTCCAGTTTTTTGCGTTCGCCCTTCCAGCACCGCACCTCGGCATGGAGACTGAATCCGTTGAATTGGACGCAACGCGTCGATTCCTCTTGAGCCTCGGGGTCGTTAGACGGCAGCACGCCCGAACAAAAAGCAGATCCTAACAATACAACCCCAAACGTCGTCAACCTTGAACGCTATCGATGGCAAAACCACTGCCGCGGACTTTTTCAAACGCCCATGGCCGCTTGATTTACGAATTCGCAACGAACAGGAAAAATAGTTTACTGCATCATACTATGTAAAACCTAACCACTTTACGCGCTGGCCTTGGTAGAGACTTTCTATAACTAGCAATTCACAACCTGACCCCTATACGCTATACCGATAGACCCCTATACCGAATACCGAAAATAAGAGGTTTTTTTGTGACTGACGAATAGAAATTATTAATTAATGCGCGGGCTCTATACCTGAATCACTGAGTACAGGCTAGTCTACACCCAAACGACGCGCTGACCGGAACATACACCTCGTCAACTGACCATTGACTGCAGCGCCTGTAATTCCTTATCGCTAAATCCGGCCTTGCGTCGCGCCTCAAGATGAAACGGCCCTCGAAGTTGGCCCTTGATATAGCGGTTTATCAACGCCTGGAATGTGTGCTCTGGGTCCAATCCACGCTGCTCGCAACAATACTTATACCAGCGGCTGCCAATCTCCACGTGACCTATTTCGTCGCGAAGAATGATATCCAAAATAGCGATGGTCTCGGTGTCGTTAATCGCCCGTAGTCGCTCAATAATGCGCGGAGTTGCGTCCAGGCCGCGCGCTTCCAATACTCGCGGAACCAGCGCCATCCGCTCTAAAATGTCATGGGCGGTTCGTCGCGCCATGTCCCATAGACCGTCATGGGCAGGAAAATCGCCATAGTCGTAACCGAGATCCCATAGTCGCTGACGCAGTAGCTGAAAATGGTACGCTTCTTCATCCGCGACCTTCACCCAATGACTATAAAACGCCGCTGGCATCTCTCGAAAACGGTATACAGCGTCCCACGCCAAATTGATCGCATTAAACTCGATATGCACGATGGCGTGAAGTAAGGCGGCGTGTCCGTCTTTGCTCCCTAGGCTGCGTCGCGGCACATCCTGGGGTGGCACCAACCGGGGGGCGGCGGGCCTTCCCGGTTCGGTAATCGGTAGCGGTTCATTCTTGGACGATAACGACAGCTCGTTACTGCGCCATTGTGCCGCCGCTAACCGTGTCAAACGGAGTTTGTCCGTTGGACTCGTCTCCGCGATACACTGGTATCCAACACTAAACAGATCGTTCACACGCAACACCCTATCCCACTAAAAAACCCTTGGATCATCCAGCATTATGACTGAAAGTTCCTGCCGTTATCGCCTAGCCCGCATTTCTCACCAAATCCCGTCGCCCTCGCTTGGTCTTTGTTTCCTCATAAAATTTTCTTCGGCAACTGCGTCCTGCGTTGCCTACATGGATGTAGGCAAGGGGCGCGAGCACGCCTACAGGGATGTAGGTGGTAGGGCAACGCAGGACGCAGTTGCCGAGGACGCGGTAGCCTTACTCTAACTCCTGCGTCCATGCAGTCATCATTTGGAAATACAGCTTGTAGTCCTCGCATCCAGACCTCGGTACCCCCTTGAGGGGTGAAAGTTCTTGTGAAAACAAATCTCTGCGCGAACATCGCCCGTTCTGGTGAGAACTGCGGGCTCGATACGCCACGGAGTATTTTTGAATCCCGTGGTCACCCTACTACCTAATGTATTCTATATGAGGTAACGTTTTCGGATGAGTAATCTATTGGCAACACCTATTATTTATGGCTTGCAGCGTCGTTATTTAAGCCGTCGCCAACTTTAGGGCCGCGGGAAAAAATAACTATCCGACCTTGCTTGTCTTTTTACTCAGCTTCTGCGTTACGGCAAGTGGCGCATATTGGAATATGCAACACTTGCCGCGCCTTGAACCTGAGCAAAAATCCGGCGCAATCTTGGATATTTATTATTTTCCGCGGCCCTTAAGCCCCAACATCAAATCCATAACGTTAGTGCCCGTCGGCCCCGTCGTAACGAGATCCCCACTGGCATCCAGAAACGACCCGGCGTCCGCGTCTCGCAGACTCTTATCCGTACTAAACCCGGCTTGTTCTCCACGGGATATTGTTCCGCCGTCCACAAGTGCACCGGCCTTATCACTGGGCCCATCGCTACCGTCACTCCCTACAGAGAGAAAATACACATTGTTTACCCCCGCCAATTCACTGGCCGCGGCGAGCGCCAAGCTCTGATTTCGTCCACCCCGCCCTGGAGACGCCGGAAGACACACGGTTGTCTCCCCGCCCCATACGTGCATTCCCGGCGCGCTAGCCAATAGGCGCTTAGCGAGCGACCGCCCCGACTCAACAGCGCTACCCTGCACCAACGCGGCATGTTCAAACGTATTGTAGCCTTTGCTCACAGCCCTCGCTGCAGCGGCTCGCCGTGCATCCTGATTAGTTGCTATCACCTCGATCCCTATACTGGCAAAAGCGCGATCGCCCGGCCGAGGCGCCGGCTTACCTCTCGCCAACAATTTTTGCAGCCACCCCGGTACGCTATCTAGATCCAGGTCGGACGTCGCGGCAGGAACGAGGAGTCCGGAACCTATATCGCTTATTCGATCGCCCGGAACATCAGAGATCAATAGTAACGTTGTGGAGCGCCCTTTCAACCAACTAGCGAGCCGGCCTCCCTTGATACGCGAGAGGCCCTTTCGCACGGCGTTCATGTGGCGAATATCTAGGCCGCTGGATAGTAACCATTTGTTTACCCGAACCAAGTCGTCAAGTGAAACACCGTTCCACGGCATCTCTATTAAACTTGATGCGCCTCCCGACACAAGAAACAACAACTCTGCGTTACGTGGAGCGTGGTCAAGTAGCCTAAGCATAACCTCCCCGGCGCGCAGACTATTCCCATCAGGAACGGGATGACCCGCTTCTATTACGGTTAGCTGCTCAAAACGTCGAAGCGCTCCGCCAACATGCCCGGGCTTTGTTACCACTAACCCATTTGTGATTTGCCGGCCTAGACATGCTAACGCGCCGTTGGTCATGGCTGCGGCGGCTTTCCCGATTGCGATCAGATAGATGTCGTATTTGAAAGCCTTGCGCGATAACGCCCGTATCACGCAGCGTTGCCCATCTACAGCGGTCAAACCGGCCGACAGGACGTCAAGTACATCGCTGCGATGATCATCCATTAACGAATTTGATATTAAGAAAGGTTTTCTTTTCTAAACACCTGTGGCGGCGCCATGCTTAACCGCGCGCGCAACCGCCGAAAGGTATCACCATCAACGACACCGGCTACCACCACAATGGAGCGTTTACGTCCATCGGCTAGCACAAAATTCAATACAACCAAATAGTGATGCACAAAGGCGTCCCCCACCAAGCGCGCCTGGCAAGAGATATTTCCTATTGTCACCAAGGCCCATTGGTCGTTACTCTGCCAAACCAACCGCGTTGTGGCTCCTTTACCTTTACGCCAAGCTTCTTGGTTCACACATCGGTAACCTGCCACCGCAACGCTAAGCGCAATGAGCACTTTTAACCAGAGTGGAACGGGCAAAAGAAACATGACAAGGATCGAGGCGCCACAGACGCCCGTTATCAACCCAGCGAGCACGCGCGATGGCCGCAATTCAAGATTGAGCGGTGCTTCGGACTTTTTTAACAATGTGGGCAAGCCTACTGTCTACGGGCGTCATACGTCCCATCAAGTACTCGAGCAGCATCTGATCGGGGTAGGTAAGCAACTCTTCGAACGCCGATTTTTCGGCGCTCGTCATTGAATCATAATGGTGGCGAAGATAACCTTGAAGTAATAGATCCAACTCCAACATCCCGCGGCGACACCGCCAATAGAGCTTAGATCGATCGGTCATGTTCAATATGATACCGTTTAATCCCACCTCACGCCTTCTCGAACAAGGCAGTTGTCGAAAAAACGTCTTCTTGCCCAGCTTGTCGAGGCGGCGTATGCGCTTGTTTTTGTTTTGGTTTCGTATACCGTTGTGATCTTCAATTGCAATGCGTCCCATTCCGGGCTTTTCGACATGCAATGGCCAGAACCGCTATTTTAAATAGATACTTACGCTAGCGACGCATCGTCAAAACGAGATAATCAATCTCGCTTTCGCGTTAAGTCATTTGTTTAAGCATTAGTTTCTTGATGTTGCCAATGGCCTTCGTGGGATTAAGCCCTTTTGGGCATACATCGGTACAATTCATGATGGTATGGCAGCGAAACAACCGATAAGGGCCATCCAGCGAATCTAAACGCTCCGCCGTGGCCTGGTCCCGGCTGTCGGCGAGAAAGCGCCATGCCTGTAAAAGCGCGGCGGGGCCACGAAAATAATCAGGATTCCACCAAAAGGATGGGCACGACGTAGAACAACAGCCGCAGAGAATACACTCGTATAAACCGTCAAGCTGCTCTCGTTGTTCGGGCGTTTGTAAATATTCGACTTCCGGCTCCGGGTCATGGACCACGAGATAAGGCTTGACGGAGCGATATTGGTGATAAAACTGACTCATATCCACAACGAGATCGCGAATCACCGGTAACCCAGGCATAGGTCGGATCTCCACCGGTTCTTTGAGGCCGAACACCGGGGTAATACACGAAAGGCCATTTCGCCCGTTTATATTCATACCGTCAGAGCCACATACGCCCTCGCCACACGAATGACGGAACGTTAGCGTTTCATCCATCGCCTTTAGGCGCAATAGTGCATCCAATAGCATCATCTCGGAGTTTACATCAGGCAGATCGAACTCCTGCATATAAGGCTCGTTGTCTGCCTCTGGATTAAAACGGTAGATGGAAAAACGCATGACTCCGCAACCTATCTAAAATTCAAACCAAATCTAAACGATCCCGACTTAAAATTATCCCGCTCACAGAAAAGTTTGCGATTTGCCGGGTATCATCGCGAGCTCGCGCTGTTTTGGCTATCTTGAGGCATCCCTTCCGCACTTGCTAACTGCGCCTTTGCCCAGCGACGTTTAATAAACCCGTTTCTTAGGCGGAAAACTATCAACGCTGATAGGCTTGGTCCGCACGGGCTTATAATCCAGCTTCCGCCCCTCCTTATAAAACAATGTATGCTTCATCCAATGTTCATCGTCTCTCTCAGGATAATCCGTGCGCGAATGCGCACCACGGCTCTCCTTACGCGCCAACGCGGAAACAACAGTCGCTACACCAATGTCAACCAGATTTTCTAACTCCAAGGCTTCTATGCGCGCCGTGTTAAACAGCTTACTCTGATCTTTCAACGTCACATCGGCCAATCGTCGTTCGATTTCGAGCACCTTGTCGACGCCTTGTTGCAATACGTCTTCTTGGCGAAACACACCGCAGTACTCTTCCATGGCACTTTGCAACGCCTGGCGTAGTTCGTCGACGGATTCGCCGTCTCCCCGTTTCTCCCAGCGCGCCAGCCGCTCCAACGCTAACGCCACACCTTCTTGGTTCATCGCTCGGTGGTGGCGATTCTCCTTCAAGAAATCAATGATATGGTTACCGGCGGCGCGGCCAAACACCACGATATCCAACAAGGAATTGCCTCCCAACCGGTTGGCGCCATGAACCGACACGCATGCGCACTCGCCGACGGCATAGAGACCGGGTATAGGCTCTTCCGCGCTCTGCTGCAGGGGCACAACAACTTGCCCGAACCGGTTGGTGGGAATACCCCCCATGGTGTAGTGAGTTGTCGGATAAACCGGAATAAGCGATTCGACGGGGTCTATTCCCAAGAAGGTCATGATGGTGTCGCGAATACCCGGTAACCGTTTTTTAATGACCTCGGTCCCGAGGTGGTCCAATTTGAGGTGAACATATCCTCCCTGGGGACCACAGCCTCGACCTTCGCGCACTTCGAGATAAATGGCTCGGCTGACGACATCGCGACTTGCCAGATCTTTGGCGTTGGGCGCGTAGCGTTCCATGAAACGCTCACCGTCATTATTGAGGAGATATCCGCCCTCACCGCGTGCGCCTTCGGTGATTAACATCCCTTTACCCGCTATTCCAGTAGGGTGAAATTGAAAGAACTCCATGTCTTGAGCAGGAATTCCCGCCCGTAGCGCCATGGCAAGACCGTCACCGGTGTTAATGCGGGCGTTGGTGTTGGTCCGAAACAGTTGGCCTACGCCGCCCGTGGCGAGCAACGTCGTCTTAGCCTCAATCAGTATGGGCTCGCCGGTTTCGATCTCTAAGACCAAGGCCCCCAACACATAGCCTTCCTCATCCTTAATAAGATCAATGGCGAAAAACTCGTCGAAGAAGTGGGTTTTGGCGCGGATGTTTTGTTGATACAAACTGTGTAGTATGGCATGCCCTGTGCGGTCAGCCGCCGCACAGGTTCGAGCCGCTTGCTCACCTCCAAAGTTTTGACTTTGGCCACCGAATGGACGCTGGTAAATCTTTCCGTTGTCTAAACGGGAAAATGGAACGCCAATATGGTCTAACTCGACGACCAAATGGGACGCGGCACGACACATGTACTCTATGGCATCCTGATCCCCCAAGTAATCGCTACCCTTGACCGTGTCGTACATGTGCCAATGCCAGTTATCCGGCAGTACGTTGGCTAACGCGGCGTTCATTCCTCCCTGGGCGGCCACGGTATGGGACCGGGTAGGAAACACCTTCGACACCACCGCGACGTTCGCCTCGGCTTGCGCCAACTGCAACGCCGCACGAAGCCCACCGCCGCCAGCACCGATCACGAGGGAGTCAAATCGACGTCGTGGTATGGAAGAATCCCCGTAGCTCATAAGGTGGCCTTAAACAACACCCGTAAGCTCCACAATGCCCAAGCCGACAGGGTTAATCCAACGCAAGCCAGCACGGTGAAGCGCACGAGAAATGAATGAACATAATCAATGACAACATCGCGTACACCCACCCAGGCGTGCGCGAGTAATGCAAGGAAGAATATAGCCGTTGCCGTCGCCGTTGTGGTATCGCCCATCCAAGCGCGCCACGACTCGTAATCGTTAGGGGTACTGAGCGAGAACGCCAAGACAAACCAGACAATAAATACGGCCATGTAGACCGCCGTTAGCCGCTGTATTAGCCATGCGCGAAACCCTTGCGCTCGCCAGCTCATAGCCATAAAATCCCAGTCAGTACGGCGACCACCGCAACAGACACCGTAACACCTTTCGCCGTCTTTCTCGCCATCTCTAATTCAACACCCACGTCGGCATCAATAAGCATAAAGCGAATACCTGCCACCACGTGGTGTAACGCGCCCCAAATAACCACAAACAAGTACAGTTTGACTAAACCATTGTCCAGTATCGTTAACGCGTGTTCATACCCGCGGGCGCTGGAAAGCGATAAGTCTAAGAGGTAAAGAACGAAGGGAATGGTTAGAAACAATAATAAGCCGCTGATGCGGTGAAGTATGGACGTTAGTGCTGTAACCGGTAAGCGGATACGTCGAAGATCGAGATAAACGGGCCGTTGTGGTTGCGATGCCATATCGTTGAGTAGTGTAACCAACTCTTGTCTAGAGTCTACCCTTTAATTGCGGAAATAGTCGCTGATTCCATCAATAAAATACCTCGCACGCAAGGTACGACACTAAATCATCCTCTTTCGACGGTACTTCAGCGTCGGTCGCTGGGGTAAATCCCTAAAATTCTTTCACAGCTAAACGTCATATGACACAAACTATAATAATTGGTTATGATGGATGTTTCTAGCCCACATTTCGCCGGTAGACGCGGGCGGTTGCATCCAACGTCCCGGCGGTTCGGCCAACGCTCGTTGCTCATTCTAGTGTACGGTTGGCTAACGTCTTGAAGACACGACCAAGAAGGACAAAATGGGGCAAATCGCGCCCCACGCTCATCGGACTATCCGAGGGGTAGACACATGCACCGACAATAGAGATAAACGTATTAAGACGCGCATAGGATAACCGGAACAATGAGAGAAGACTGGAAAGCGTTTTTACTCGACGCCGGCGCCGTCATCGAAGACGGCGAAACGGAAAATTTTGGCAATTCCGTCCGAGAAAGAAAGGTTGTCACAACGGGAGGAATCGTTGCCGATCTCTCACACACCGGTTTAATTTCTGTTCACGGTGAGGACGCCCAATCTTTTCTCGCAAGTCAGCTCACGAACGACCTTACCCAGGTCTCGCCGCAGCTAACCCAGGTGAATGGGTACTGTAACCCTAAGGGTCGGCTTTTCGCGATTTTCCGTACGTTTGTCCGCGAGAATGTCTATTACCTTCGCGTGCCACGGGATCTCATTCAGGCCCTAATAAAACGTTTAAGGATGTTCGTCTTGAACGCAAAGGTGACCCTGGAAGACGCCAGCGATAGCCTAATAAGTATCGGCTTTTCGAGCCCGAAAGGCGAAGAAGAGTTATCGGACGTTATAGGTCGTATCCCGTCGGAAGTTAACGCCGCGGTGGAAAGCGAGGGGTTGACGATAATTCGGATTCCGGGCCCCAATCCTCGCTTCGAAATTATTGGCGAACCCGCCGAGGCGCAGAAAATTTGGGCGGCCCTGGATGTCAATGCCGCCCCCGTAGGCGCCGGGTGTTGGGCGCTACTCGACATTCTCGCCGGCTTTCCGATTGTTACGTCGCCTACGAGCGAATTGTTTGTGCCGCAGATGATCAATCTCGATGCCGTAGGGGGCATAAGTTTTACGAAAGGATGTTACCCGGGGCAGGAGATTGTGGCACGAATGCGTTACTTGGGCACGTTGAAACGTAGAATGTACTTGGCCCACTGCGAAGCAAAAGAGCTTGCCCAACCCGCTGATGACATCTTTCAGCACACCGGCCAGGACGTAAGAAAAGTGGGCACGGTGGTTGGGGCCCAAGCGTCCCAGGATAGCGGATACGACCTACTTGCCGTCCTAGAAATCACTGCCAGCGACAAGGATATTTACGTTGGCGATACCGATGCCGCCTTGGCCCTCATGGATTTACCTTATGCGGTCGACACCTACACAAAGGGCTAAGCTTATTTTCTTTTGGGGTACGGGAGAACCGCGGCGTGACAACGGAAAACCAGTTTATCGACACGATTCTTGAGGATATCGCACATAATCGCCTGGAATTCCCGGTGTTACCCGAAGTGGCCTTACGCGTTCGCAAGCTCGTCCATGATCCTAGCGCGACGCTTCCCCAGGTCGCAAAAGCGCTGGGTACGGACGCAGCCCTCTCTTCGCGCATTATCCAGATCGCCAATAGCGCCATGTTCACGGGCTTAAAAACCGTTGATAACGTCAAAGCGGCAGTGAATCGGCTTGGCCTAGAAATGGTCCGAAACGTGGTGACGTGCGTTGTGATGAAGACAATCTACCAGCCAAAAATAGCACCCGCCATAAGAACCCGCATGCAAGATCTGTGGCGACATAGCACCAAAGTGGCCGCTTTCAGCCACGCATTATCAAAGCCTTTTCCAAACATCAAAGCCGACGAAGCCATGTTAAGCGGTTTGATCCATGACATCGGCTGTTTACCTATTCTCATCCGCGCCGCCAAATTTCCCGACATTGCCAATGACGCCGACCAATTACAGTATGTCATCGACCAGTTACATACCAACGTCGGCAAATTAATCCTCGAGGCGTGGCATTTTCCGGAAGAGATTATAACGGTAGCGGCAGAACACGAAGACCTTCATCGCCTCACCCAGGGTGCTGTGGAATACGTCGACGTTGTCTTAGTCGCTAACTTACACAGCTATTTAGGCACGACCCACCAGCTGGGCGCGACCGATTGGTCGACGCTGCCCGTATTCGACAGAATGAATTTAAGTCCGGAAGAAAGCATTCAAGCCCTCAGAGATGCCAAGGCCGAAATATCCGCCGTGTACCAGTTGCTTGGCGGCTAACGGTTACGCCCAAGCGACTCTTGGCATCACACCGCCCGACATCAGCGTACGCTCGTTTCCGCCCGCATGTGGGGGAATAATAATACGTCGCGGATAGAAGCGGAATCCGTAAACAGCATGACCAACCGATCGATCCCGATCCCCTCCCCTGCCGTCGGCGGCATGCCGTGTTCCAGGGCACGAACATAATCCGCATCAAAGTGCATGGCCTCATCATCGCCGGCCTCTTTCTCTGCCACCTGTTTGCGAAAACGCTCCGCCTGGTCTTCGGCGTCGTTGAGTTCCGAAAAACCGTTGGCGATCTCTCGGCCCCCAACAAAGAACTCAAAGCGGTCGGTCACAAAGGGGTCGTCATCGTTACGCCGCGCCAGCGGCGAGACTTCCGTCGGATACGCCGTGATATAGGTTGGATCTTGAAGCTTAGGCTCGACGGTCTTTTCAAAAATCTCCGTTTGCACTTTCCCCAGTCCATAACTGTCTTTTAACGGAATACCGAGACGTGCCGCGATGGCCCTGGCGTTGTCCAACGTATCCAAATCGGCCTCCGTGATATCGGTATTGAAATAGAGAATGGATTCTTTCACGGTCATTCTCCTAAACGGCTTACCAAAGTCGTGCGCTTGGCCCTGGTAAGTGACTGTTGCTGAGCCCAACAACGCTTGCGCCATCTTGCGCAATAAGTCTTCCGTTAGATCCATTAGGTCGTGGTAGTCGGCGTAGGCTTGGTAGAACTCCAACATCGTGAACTCAGGATTATGCCGGGTGGACAACCCTTCGTTACGAAAATTGCGGTTGATTTCATAGACCTTCTCAAAGCCACCGACAACCAAGCGTTTCAGGTAAAGCTCTGGAGCGATGCGCAAGAACAACTCCATATCCAACGCATGGTGTTTTGTCGTAAAAGGCTTGGCCGCTGCGCCACCCGGAATCGCTTGCATCATGGGTGTTTCGACTTCAAGGAAACCGTGATCATTCAAGTAACGCCGAATGAAATCAATAATAGCGGTACGCGCGCGGAAGGTATTGCGCACCACTTCGTTCATGATGAGATCCAGATAGCGCTGTCGATAGCGGGTTTCCTGATCACTTAAACCGTGGAACTTTTCGGGTAGAGGCCTCAGCGACTTGGTAAGCAGCCGAATTTCCTCAACACGCACCGACAGCTCCTCGGTCTTTGTTTTAAACAATGTGCCCTCGGCGCCGATGATGTCACCCACGTCCCAGCCTTTGAACTCTTGGTAAACACCCTCGGGTAGCTTGTCCCGCTGAAGAAACAACTGAATACGGCCGGACATGTCCAAAAGCTGAGTAAAGCTCGCCTTACCCATGAGTCGTTTAGCCATCATTCGGCCCGCCACTTTGACACGAATGGACTCGCCGTCAAAGTACTCGCTGTCTTTCTCGCCATACTCGGCGTGCAGCTCGGCAGCAACAACATTACGGCGGAAATCGCTGGGGAAGGCAATGCCTTTTTCACGCAGTTTTGCCAGTTTCTCTCGTCGTTGAGCGATTAATGCGTGTTCGTCTTGGATGTCACTCATAGGTAAACCGTTTTAGAATATATTTTTCAAACGCGTATGTGGAACCTGATTTCGTGAGTTCAGGTAGAAACCTTCTCGACGCGCTGTTTTAAAGTGCTTCTGCCGTTAAAACGCAGATATTACCCGCCAAACCCGTTCACAATCCAGCTTTTAGGCTTGCCTCGATAAATTTATCCAAATCGCCGTCTAATACGGCCTGCGTATTGCCGGTTTCCACGCTGGTCCTTAGGTCCTTGATTCTGGATTGATCCAACACATAAGAACGAATCTGGCTTCCCCAGCCAATATCGGCTTTTGCGTCCTCGATTTCTTGTTGTTCCGCCGTGCGCTTTTTCATCTCGAATTCATAAAGCTTGGCTTTTAATTGCTTCATCGCCGTCGCTTTGTTTTTGTGCTGAGAGCGGTCGTTCTGACATTGCACGACAATTCCCGAGGGCATATGAGTTATCCGGATTGCTGACTCGGTTCGATTAACGTGCTGCCCCCCCGCGCCGCTGGCCCGGTAGGTATCGATACGCAGATCCGCTGGATTAATGTCGACGTCGATGCTCTCGTCAATCTCGGGTGATACAAACACCGAAGCAAACGACGTATGGCGTCGATTACCCGAATCAAACGGCGATTTCCTCACTAACCGATGAACACCGGTTTCCGTACGCAACCAACCAAACGCATAATCGCCCTCGAACCTAATGGTTGCGCTCTTAATGCCGGCAACCTCACCGGGAGAAACCTCCACGAGTTCTGTTTTGAACTCATGCCGTTCCCCCCATCGCAGATACATGCGCAACAGCATATTGGCCCAATCTTGCGCCTCAGTACCGCCCGAGCCTGACTGAATATCGAGAAAAGCGTTATTGGGGTCCGTGTCCCCGGAAAACATCCGCCGAAATTCCAATGCGGACAACTGCGACTCCAGCGCGTCCAAATCGGCCTGCACCGCCTCAACGGTATCCGTATCGCCTTCTTCAGCAGCCAACTCCAATAACTCTTGACTCGTCGCCAAGTTCTCGCCTAACCCACCAAGAGTGTCTACCACCTGTTCCAGCTGAGCGCGTTGCCTTCCCAGCTCTTGGGCCCGCTCGGGATTTTTCCAGATTTCGGGATCTTCCAATTCCCGCGTAATTTCGACTAATTGCTCTTGATTCTCATCAAAGTCAAAGATACCCCCTCAGAACGTTAGAACGCTCTCGCATGTCGTGAATACGGACGATGATTTGACCTAGCTCGATCATATGGACCGTTTAACTCCCTGAGGTTTAGGCGTTTCGAAGATTGATATTGGCCGAACAATTTTATGACATATCTTGATAAAACGAAACTATTACCGGGATCGATGCGGACTATACCAACGCGGTATACTTCGCCAGGGGTTGGCGATTACGCTGGCCGAGAAATTCGTTAACGTCGAATCTATGTACTCCCTGCGCCCGCGGAAAATCAGCCGGCCACTGCTCATCCGACATGATGCAGGACACCAAGAGCAGAAAAATTGCCGGTAGGAATTTACGCATACGCTTCCCTATTAAAGTGCGCGACTCTTGACCGATTGCCGTAGCATACCATAGTTTTTGTAGGTGTATTTTCGCGAAGACGGCTCGATAACGCACGCAATGCCTTCCCGAACTGTCTAATTGGAAGTGGTAACATTCTCACCGCGTAAAAACGGTGAAAAACGCAGTAAAGGAAAAGATTATTGGATTCGTTAACGCAAGTGGCGTTGGGTGCTGCCGTCGGCGAGGCGACGCTCGGTCGGAAAGTCGGTTATCGCGCGATGATGTGGGGGGCGATCTGCGGCACCTTGCCTGATTTAGATGTCTTCATCCCGTTAGGAGACGCGGTAAGGGACTTCACCTACCATCGGTCCGCAAGTCACTCGCTAATTGTTCTGGCGGCACTCACGCCGATCGTGGTGTGGTTGATCCTAAAACTTCATCCGCAAACGCGCGAACACCGGGGGCGTTGGGGCCTACTCGTGTATCTCGTCTTTGCAACCCACGTGCTCTTAGACAGCTTCACAGTGTACGGCACCCAAATCTTATGGCCTGTGAACACAACGCCGATGACGTGGTCGAGTATTTTCATTATCGATCCGCTTTATACGCTGCCATTGTTAGTTGGCGTATCCGCCGCGCTGGTCATGTCGCGCACGCAGTTGAAGGGACATCGATGGAATACAGTCGGTTTAGTATTGAGTAGCGGCTATTTATTATGGAGCGTCGGCGCGAAGCTGTATGTAGAGGGTATCACGCGGGAAGCTTTATCCAATGGAAACATAGCGTATGATCGGTTCATGACGATGGCCACGCCGTTTAATACGCTGCTTTGGCGCGTATTGGTGGTCAACGAGAACGACTATTACCTCGGTTATTATTCGTTGCGTGAAGACGACAGAACGATACGTTTTCAACACTATCCGAGAAATAATCAGTTATTAACGGGGATCGAAGAACATTGGCCCGTACAGCGTTTGCGATGGTTTACCAAAGGATTTTATAGCGTGACGACGAACGGACAAGATATCGTGATTAACGATTTACGCATGGGATTGGAGCCGGACTTCGTGTTTCGTTTTAAAGTCGGCGAACTCAGTAATCCTCACACAAACGCCGCCCCTCCCGAACGCGTTCCTACTCAACTGGATTGGTCTCGACTGCGTGTTGTATGGCAGCGCGTCATCTCGCCGTAATTCTGGGTTACGCGTCCGTATCCCGTGTTACTACGGCGTACATGATTCGATGCCCCTTCTCGCATCATCGGGTTATCGACATTTTCCTCGTTAGTCAGGCGAGGTGTTTATCCTTGGGATTGGGGCGGAGGGGGCATTGACGATCTCAATGTAGGAGAGCGGTAGCCCGTAGGGCGGAATAGTGCAGCGTATTCCGCCGCCATGTGGTTGCGTCTCCAATACCCGTGACAAATTCTTCACTTCCTACTTCACGCCGCACGTTTCGGGCGCCAGAGTAATATTCCTAAGAGGCGATAGCGGAGGTATCACCTCCGCGACAGGGTGGGGCGAATGCCAGGCTGCAAAGTTGAGTTCGTTGCTTTTAGTGATATTGCTCATTCGGCGGAATACGCCGCGCTATTCCGCCCTACGGGCTCGGCCCCAGACCACGGTCCCCGGACCAACCACCATAGACCGCCCTCCCCCACATTGCGATACAATGTATTAATCCGTAACACCAAGGGCAACACACACGCCGCCTAAAGGTCGCCATATCAAAAGCGGCGAGGGAGATTGCGATGAAATGGTCGGAATGGTTAGCCGAATGGAGCATGAGCAGCCTCAAGATCAATGCGGGGTTTGCCGAGATGGAATTCACGCCCAACGACGTCGATCGCGACGCCGCCTGGGAGATGTATATCGAACTACTCACCCGCATTACCACCCAGCCGCTGCCCAAAGGCCATGGTGATGAACAGACAGCGCTGGATAGTATCTACTCCCTGTTTGACACCACGCGGGACGTGATCAAACGCCACAAACGTCACTGCCTGGAATTCACCAAAATCGCCATCGTCGTACTGAACCAGATCGTCCGCCCGTTTACC